>JAKPGL010000040.1 GCA_029550925.1 Planctomycetota bacterium | reverse complement strand
ACCAACGCGGAGAGACAGGTTTGTTTCGCATCGACTGTTTCTGCGGCGCCTACGCGGCGGGATTTTTTGAAGTTGGCGGCCGGGGCGGCGGCGGTCGGCACATTACCGCTTGCCCGTTCAGTTCATGCGGCCGGTAGCGACGTGTTGAAGGTGGGGCTGATTGGTTGTGGCGGGCGAGGCTCCGGCGCAGCCGTCAACGCCCTGGACGCCGATCCGGGAACCAAACTGGTTGCCATGTGCGACATCTTTGAGGATTGGGCACGCGGCGCTCGGGATCGGCTCAAAAAGATGAAGCCCGACCGGGTCGATGTGCCGGACGATCGGCTCTTTGTCGGTTTTGACGGCTATAAAAAGGTGATCGAAGCCTCCGATGTGGTGGTGATCGCCTGTGCTTCCAGGTTTCATCCGGAGTATTTGAAGGCAGCCATTGAGGCGGGTAAAAACGTCTTTTGCGAAAAGCCGCACGGCATTGATCCGCCCGGAGTCCGCATGGTGCAGGCAGCTTGCGAAGAGGCCAAGAAAAAGGGCCTCAGCGTGGTGTCCGGCCTTTGCTGGCGGTATCATACCGGCGTGCAGGAGACCTTGAAACGGGTGCTGGATGGGGCCATCGGCCAGATCATCGCCATCCAGGAAAACTACATGCGCACGCCGTATCGGCTTGTGGAGCGGAAGCCCGGCTGGTCGGAAATCGAGTACCAGTTCCGCAATTGGTATCATTTCAATTGGCTTTCCGGGGACGACATTCAGCAATCGCTCATCCACAGCCTGGACAAAGCTTCCTGGACGATGGGCGACAAGCCCCCGGTTTGGTGCTACGGCGTGGGCGGTCGGGCTGCTTCGTTCGGCGATGTCTATGGCGATGTACTCGACCATAACGCGGTGGTGTATGAATATCCGAACGGCGTTCGGCTTTACGGGATGAACCGGGCGCAGAACGGCTGCTACACGGAAACCTCGGACCTCATTCTGGGAACCAAAGGCCGATGCGACGTGCTACGCCATCGGATCGAAGGCGAAACCCAATGGGAATACAAAGGGCCGCCGTGCAACATGTACCAGGCAGAGCACGAGGCCCTGTTTTCGGCCATCCGCAGCGGCAAACCGATCAATAACGGCCAGTATATGGTTACCAGCACTATGCTGGCCATTCTGGGCCAGATTGCCGTCTATACGGGCCGGAAAGTTACCTGGGAAGAGGCCTTCAATGCCAAGTTCCGATTCGGCCCGGAAAAGGCCGACTTTACGATCGAGCCGCCCGTCAAACCGAATCCGAACGGCGAGTATCCGATCGCCATTCCCGGGATGACCAAACTGGGGTAGTAGTTTCGCCATCGGTGGAAATCCAATCCGCGCCTAACCGCCCTACCGGGAATGGCGGTATGGGGAAGGATTGGGCGTTCTGGACTGCTGCTTGCACGGCAGTGCCGAAGAGGGCGGTCTGCTGGTTGAGAAAAGAGAAGGCCCTACTGTTTACGCGGCAGGGACAAGGAGGGCGGTCTCCTGGTTGCGCCAGGCATGATCAGGAGAGTCGCTTGCTGCCACAAGGGCGATTGCATCCCCAGGCCGACGCCGGGGCAGGCGGTTGGCGGGTTGGCTTAGCGCATGAACAGGCCGCCGTTTAGGTCGATCGTTTCGCCGGTCAAAAAGCGGTTTTCGATGCAGAACTGGATGGCCTGGGCGATTTCCTCGGCGGTACCCAGTCGGCCCAAAGGAGTTTGGGACCGAAATTGGGCCAATCGGTCCGGGGTGGTGTATTTTTGGTGGAAGGGTGTGTCGATGACGCCTGGGGCCACGGCATTGACGCGGATGGTCGGAGCCAGTTCCCTGGCCAGCCCACGGGTAAATACATCCAGCGCCCCTTTGGCCGCCCCGTAGATCGTCGCCGTCGGCGCCCCGTGCCGAATGGCGATCGAGGTGATGTTGACGATCGACGGGTCCTCGCCTTTTTCCAATAGCGGAATACAAAGCGACGTCAAATACATCGCCGAAAAGGTATTCAGCGCAAAGACCTGCTCCAGGAGGTCCCATCGAATCTGGCGGGCGGGACATCGCTCGACCAAGCCGCCGGCGTTATTGACCAGCACATCCAGTTTGCCGTACTGTTGGGCGACCATCTCGGCCAAGGCCCGGCAACCGGCCTCCGTTGCCAGATCGGCCTGCACCAAGGAGGGTCTGCCGCCTCGCTGGCGGACCTGCTCGGCCGTCTGTTGGGCCGATTGTTCCGAACGGCAGTAGTGAAGCAGAATATCATTGTCGGCGGCCAGTCGGATAGCCGTCGCCGCTCCAATGCCCGTACTAGCGCCCGTAATCAAAATCGTTCGACTCATTGCGTCGCCTCGCTTTTCTATCGCTTCGTTTGGAAAATCTTTCTACGATACCAAGGGGACTTTGAAGGTAAAACCAGTCTTAGCTGGCTTCCTCCGCCGGTTTTGCTCCGCAGATGGCCGCCCCAGGGGGGATTTTCTGCCGACAGAGGAATTTTTCCTACTTTACCATCTCCCCATCCTAGCGGAAGTAGATGAACATTTAATCTCCCATCGGCAAAGCCGGACTTCCTTGGTTACAATAAGAAATTCGTGAAGCCGGTCCGTACAAGGGCGTGCCTGGCCCTTTTGGGAGAAAAAACAAACAAGCCGTACTCTGAAAGACCTAAGGAACTAAGGAGGATTTATTTGCCATGGCCCAGCCGCGGGTGTTGATTCTGCGCGCTCCAGGGACCAATTGCGATGTGGAAACCGCCTACGCTTTTGAGAAGGCGGGAGCGAAGGCCGAACGGGTTCACGTATTCCGATTGCTGGAAGCCCCGCAACGATGCCGGGAGTATCAAATCTTCTGCATCCCCGGCGGTTTTAGTTACGGGGACGACATCGCCGCGGGCCGTATCCTGGCCAATCAAATCCGCCATCATCTGGCCGATTTGCTGAGAGAATTTGTCGAGGCGGGAAAGCTCATTTTGGGAATTTGCAATGGGTTTCAAGTGCTGGTGAAGGCGAACGTGCTTTTGCCGCCTGGTGAAGGCGGTCTGGCCCAGGCCACTCTTGGCTGGAACGATTCTCGGCGGTTTGAGGACCGATGGGTTCGGCTGGCGGTTGCCGGCCAAACGTGCGTTTTCCTCCAGGGAATAGAAGAGCTTTATCTGCCGGTGGCCCATGCGGAGGGCAAGTTCGTGGTTCGGGACCAGGCCGTGCTGGAGGCGTTGGAATCGGCCGGGCAACTGGTGCTCCGATATGCCCGACTCAGCGGCCCGCTCCGAGTCGAATCCGAACCACTGCCCTATCCGGAAAATCCCAACGGGTCTCAGGCTAACGTGGCCGGGGTGTGCGACGCCACGGGCCGGATTCTAGGCCTCATGCCCCATCCGGAACGCCATATCGACCCGACCCATCATCCCCATTGGACCCGTCGGCAGGTCGGTTGCTGTCAGCAGGCCACTCCAGCCCCCCAAGAGGAAACAGTGGTCCCAGCCGGCGATGGGTTGCGGCTATTCCGTAATGCGACGGCCTATTTTGCCTAGTTGACAATTGCTTCCCACAGAGAATCGCCCCTAGAGGTCCTTCCCCTTCCGGTCAGTTTTTCCCTCCTTTGGCGAGAGCGGCTAGGAAATAAGATAGGACAACCGCCGTTCTCCCTCCCCGATGGAATGGGTACATCCTTCCCGAAAAGGTTTTCTCATTTTCCGAAAAAGGTTTTCCAGGGGTTCCATCACAGTCCACAGTTTTTGGAGGATCAGCGATGAGCAAACACCGAACAGGTCAGCATCATCCCAGATTGCCGTTTCCCGCCAAATGGCATTTTAAGGACGCATCGCCCAAGGAGAACCCGGCGATTTTGGGCGATTTTCTTCCTCGGCTAGAAGGAATTCGCCGTCCGGATTGCCGACGTAGGACCGATACTCCAGAGATGACAAAAAATGGAACACACGGGAACCGGCTTCCTGCGTGCAGAAGGAGTACAACCGGGACGGCCTTCTTTGGGCAACCGGTCCGACTATTTTGGTTGATTTTCCTTTTGGGTAGCCTCCTTTGGAGCGGTTTGCGGAGCGACTCGATCGAAGGAGCTGAACCTACACCGGCGCCGGCTTGGCAGGCGAAGTTGGCCGAGGGGCATCGGCTTTTTGCCGCCGGCGATTATCCAGGCGCCCGCACCGCATACGGCGAAGTGGTTCAGTCGGCGGATGCACCGGGGCATTGGAAATCGGCGGCCCAGTTGCAGATTGCCGCCTCCTACACCCGCCAAAAACAATACGCCGAAGCGGAGGCCGCCTACCGGCAACTAATCCAGATGCCCAACATTCCCGCCCATCACCGAGGGGAAGCCGAGCAGTGTCTTGAGGAACTAGCTCGGCTTCGGCAGGGTCAGCCTGCCCAAGACCCAAACTTGGGCCGGACTCCGCTGCCGAAACTGCCCGAACCGGCAGTAAAACTCTATGTGGCTCCCGACGGCGACGACGCCGGCCCAGGCGACCAAAACAAACCGTTTGCCACCCTGGAACGGGCCAGGGATCGGATTCGGGAGCTGAAGCGTCAGGGCGGCTTGCCGCCGGGCGGAGTGGCCGTCTTCTTGCGAGGCGGCCGGTATGTGCGCCGCCAACCCTTCCTGCTTACGGCCGAAGATTCCGGCACGCCAGAATCGCCGATTGTTTATCGAGCTATGCCTGGGCAGGTGGCCTGGTTGGACGGCGGCCTGCTGCTGCGGGATTTCCAACCGGTCAAAGACCCGGCCGTGCTGGCCCGGTTGCCCGAAGACGCTCGGCAAAAAGTGGTTCAGGTCGATCTGAAGGCGGCCGGCCTACAGGACTACGGCAAACTGGTTCCCTTGGGCTTTGGGCGTGGTTTTACGCCCCAGTTGGAAGTCTTCTGCAACGATCGGCCCTTGATCCTGGCCCGTTGGCCAAACGAGGGATTTGTCCGGGTCGCCAAACCGGTGGCCGAGGATGAGAAAGGATTTACATTCCAGTACGAAGGCGATCGGCCCGCCCGATGGACCAAGGCGCCGGACGGCTGGCTCTACGGCTATTGGGTCCACCTGTGGGCCGATAACTCTGTACCGATCCAGGCGATCGATCCGCAGCAGAAGCAAATCCGCACCGGCGACCGCGGCGCCTATGCCAGCATCCGAGCCGGGGCGCCCTACCACGCCCTGAATCTGCTGGAAGAGATCGACATGCCCGGCGAATACTACCTGGACCGAAGCGCCGGTATATTGTATTTTTATCCACCAGCCGACCTGGCCCAGGCCAAAATGGAAGTTTCCATCCTGGCCGAGCCGTTCATCCGCCTGCAGGACGCCTCCCACATCCGGATTGAACAACTGGCGATGGAAACAGGCCGGGCCGACGGCATCCACATTACCGGCGGGGTCAATTGCCAGGTGGTCGGCTGCACCCTGCGCAAATTGGCCGGCACGGCCGTGGTGATTTCCGGGGGCCAGCAGCACCGGGTCCATAGTTGCGATATGTACACTCTTGGTCGGGGCGGCTGTGTGCTGGCCGGCGGCGACCGAAAAACCCTCACCCCGGCCGGTCATCTCATGGAAAATTGCCATGTCTGGGATTTCTCGCGCATCAACCGCACTTACACCCCGGCCGCCGCGGTCGAAGGCGTCGGCAACCGAGTGGCCCACAACTACTTCCACCATAGCCCAGGCCACGGCATGCGGCTCGGAGGCAACGAACATCTAGTGGAACTCAACGAAATCCACGATGTGGTGTTGGAAACCGACGACCAAGGCGGCCTGGATATGTTCGGCAATCCCACCTATCGCGGCAATATCGTCCGCTGGAACTTTTGGCATCATATCCGAAACGATCGGCCCTGCGGACAGGCCGGCGTTCGGCTGGACGACGCCATCAGCGGCGTGCTGGTCTATGGCAATCTCTTCTACCGCTGTTCGGAGGCCCTTTTCGGCGGCCTGCAAATCCACGGCGGCAAAGAAAATATCGCCGACAACAATTTATTTGTACAGTGTAAATATGCGATCAGCTTCTCGGGTTGGGGCGAAGCGCGCTGGCGCCAGTTTCTGGCAAGCCAGTGGGTCCAAAAACAACTCCAAGAGGTCGCGTATGACCGCCCGCCGTACATCAGCCGATATCCCACCCTGGCCCAATTGGCCGAACGGCCGGATCGAAACTCCATCTGGCGGAACCTGGCCTACCAGTGCGGGCAGCTCTTGACCCGAGACCGGGGCATCCAGGATATGCGAGATAACCTTCTGATAGAACAAGAAAAGTACGTTCCGAGTGTGGCTGGAGCGTCGGACGATTCGTCGCCGCTGCGATTAGGCAATCCGCAGCAGCCGTCCATCCCACTGACCAATTATCAGGCCGGTCCGTTGCCCGATGGCCGATTGCCCATGCCGGCGCCGATTGCCCAGCGGCTTCCCAAGGAGCTGCCCGCTCAGGCGATCATGGACCAGATCGGCTTTCGGCCATTGCCGTGGGGCCACATCGGCCTATATCCGGACCAGTTCCGCACACCGGTTGTTAGCCGGTAATATATCGCCGCTTGTCTTGGCAACGCTTACTCAGGCTGGACAGCCCAAGTTACGTGCCGCCGCCTGGCACTCGTAACACCGGCTGTTAGCTGGTAATATATTGCCGCTTGTCCAGGCGGCAGCTCAGGCCGGAGAGCCTAAGTGTTATCCGTTCCCTAACGATCGCGGCTTGGTTCCTTCATCAGCTCTTATCCTGGCGGTCACGGCTCAGACGGCCCTTATCCAGCGAAAATCGACGAGCCTACTTCCACTGGCGGAAATGGTAGAAGAAAATAGAAATTATCTATGCGCGGAATCCTAAGAGCGTTTGTTTTACTGGGAGCGATCTGCTTTTGGTGGGCTGGGCTGGCCGAGGCGGCCACGGTGGTGTTGGCCAATCGGGCTAGCCGACCGGTCCAGCTTGCAGTTCGGCTTAGCAGTGGGCATACCGGGCAGGCGGTCCTGCCGCCGGGTCGGCTGATGGTCTTGCCGGTCGGCGAGGCTGCGGAACTTACATACGCCATTGCTCCCCCTGCCGCCAACCAGTCTCCGACCATTCCCCTTGCTGGCAGCCCGGCCGGCCAGCGGATAACCTTGCGTCTGAATACGCTCTACTATTTTTTGGATCAAGCCGAGCGGGTGGTCTGCCGACCGGTCCTGTTTTCGCAGGATGGGGCGGTTTCGTGGATTCATGCGGACGCCTCCGGCCAATTGCCGCCCGTGGTAAGTGTGCCGGTCAAGGTGCTGGCCGACGAAGAGCACCCGGCCAAACCGGAAGTGTGGCAGGAAGAGTTCCGGCGGCTTTTCCGGTCGGTTTCGGAGATTTTCGAGCAGTATTGTCGGGTGCGGTTTGAGGTGGTCGGCGCCGAGACGTGGCAATCCGATAACGCCCTGGGCCAGGATTTTGGAAAACTTTTCGAGGAGTTTCGGCGGGAGGTAAGCCCGGCGCCGGGCCGGTTGGCCGTAGGACTGACCAGCCAATGGAAATTGGGCCATCCGAACCATGTACCAGCGCCGTATGTGCCGCCGCTCAGTACGCATCTATTGCTTCCTGGGCCGCAAAAAAACCTCTCCCACCAGGAACTATTCCTATTGCTTTTGCACCAATTGGGCCATTGGCTTGGGGCGGTCGAAACGCCGGCGCCCGGCTCGATCATGAGTCAGAATTTCTACGCGGATCGAGAAAAGGCCTTCAAAGAGGGCCTCCGATTCGATCCGGTCAACACCTTGGCCATGAACCTATTGGCCGAGGAAATCCGCCGTCGGGACATTCGCACCATCTCGGAGATTCCCCGGAGCACGCGGCGGTATTTGCAGGCGATTTACCTGAGCCTGAATCCGCACCATTTGAGCGAACCGTTTCAGGCGGCCAGTTTGCTGGCGGAACCGGCGTCTGTTTCCGCCCGGTATTTGGGTCGATGGACCGACGGTTCGGAGGCCTCGGCCGACGGGGTGGAAAACTGGCACGATCTGCGCGCCCAGCCCCGATTGGCCGGTCGGATGATGTTCGACGCCCAGCCAGAAATCCGCTGGCTCCAGCAAACCCGGCTTGCCCCGCCGGAAGAGCCGGAAGCGGCTGTGGAGTTTTTCGGCGGCGATCTGCTGCCCGGTCGGGTCGTTGGATTGCCGCCGGAACCAGAGACCCAACTGCCAGCAGGCCAATGGCTCCATGTGGTCCCGGCCGTCCCGGTCGATTGGCCGGAGGCCGCGGCCAGTACACCGCTTTTGGTCAGCGTCCGATGGATTCGGCGGATTTGGTGGCAACGGCCCCAAGCCGCTTATGAACCGGCCAGCCTTCTGGACCGCCAGGGACGCCGGATAAAATTCCGTTCGTTGCGGTTTGCTCAGGAGGGGGTCCGAGTGCTTACCGCAGACGGCGTTGAGCAGTTTCCCTACGAGGCCCTGGCCGAGCTGCACCTGCCCGCTCAAGACCCCGGGGAGGCCTGGTTAGAGCAATTGGCCATCTTAGCACCGGACGGTAAAACCCGGCTGGTCCAACTGGAAACCCGGCAAGGTTTGCGCGCCGCCGCCTCCTGGCAACGGATGCAAATCTACCACCGGGGCAATCCTAACGACGCAAACCAGTGGTACCAGATGATCCAGCCGGCTTGGGCGCATCGGCCCATTTGGACGCCGTTCCGGGAAGTGCGTCTGTGGTGTTTCTACCGGCCGGAGGAAACGCCCCTGAGCCGAATCCAGCCGGTCGAGTATCGGCAGTGGTCGCCGTTGGGCGGGCCGTGGCCGATGCGGCTGGATCGCAATGTGGAAGGCGGGCCGTTGGCTTGCGGAGGGCGAGAGTTTGCCTGGGGATTTGGCCTTCATGCCAGCGCCGAGTTGGAATTCCTCCTGCCCCGATTGGCGAAGAACTTTTCGAGCCGATTGGGCCTGGATCATTTGGCAGGCGAGGGCGGCTGTGCGGTCGCCGCGGTGCATTTCGGTTCGTCCAATACTCAGCCTTTGTATAAAAGTCCTCTCATCCTCGGGTCCGCAGACGTGCTGGATACGGGCCGACTGGAACTACCGGCCCTGACCGATGGCGACCCGGCGGCCAAGAGGCTCGTTTTACGGGTGGAAGCCAACCCGGCCCAAACCCCTCGAGGGGCTGACCCCTGGGACATCCGGGACCATTTCGACTGGCTAGAACCGATGGTCGAATTGGACGCGGAAAAATTGCCAGCCGAGTTGCTCCAGCGCATGGGGCGACTTGTCCCAGCCTGGGAAGGGTGGACGTTCCAGGCGGAAGGCGCGTTGCGCGGACCGTTGCTGATGAATGTGCTGAACACGCTCTGGCAGGAACACCGGCCCATGCACCAGCGGAAATACCTGTTGGCAGTAGTGGCGCCGGGAGCATCGATCCGGCTTTCGCGCAAACTTTTCATTCCGCCGGAAAAGGATGTTTTGTGCTTGGGCGTTTGGCGAGTGGAAAGCACGCCGCCTGCTACGGTGGAACTGTTGGTGGATGGGCAGTTGGCTGGTTCGTTTGAGGCCCCGGTGTGGCGGAACCATCGCATGCCGCTCAGAAGCCTCTCCTTGGCTGACTATCGGGGAAAGGAAATCCTGCTGGAACTGACCCAGCGATCTTCGGACGATCGGGCTTGGGTGGTTTGGGAGACGTTGCGGTTGGCCGGGAGCGAAGAAGTCCAAAAATTAGACGCCGATCCTATCCGCCCCTCGAAGAAGTAGCGCCCGGTTGGTTCGGATAGGTAGAGGCAAACACTTCTTGGAAGAGTTGCGGCGGGGTTCCGATGTCCACGAGGACAAGTCGGCCTACATAGAGTTGGGCTTCAGGGCGGAGGAAGCCCGTTTTGGCCGCCGCAAAGGTGCAAGTAACAGCGGCCCGGATGGTGGGCTGGGCCGGTTGGCCGGTGTCGCAATCCAGCCCGCTGGGCAGATCGACGGCCAGGATCGGCTTTCCCGCATCGTTTATCTGCGAGATCACGGCGTCCAAGGGCGGCCTGGGCTGGCCGCGGGCGCCGGTCCCCAACAGGGCGTCCACAATCCAAGACGCCTCCGCCAGGGCCGGGGCCAGTCGCTCCGGAGCGGACCGATTTCCCAGACATTCTATCGGGAAACCCGCCTTGTGCAAAACGGCGTAATTGGCTGCCGCATCGGGCGATAGTTCCTCGGGCTTGGACCACAAAAACACGCGGACGGAATGCCCCCGAAGCCAAAGATGGCGGGCCATCACCAGACCGTCGCCGGCGTTATTGCCCCGGCCGCAACAGATGACCACCGGGCCGCCAAAATCCTGATGCCGGACTCGAAGCCGAGACCATGCCTTCTGGTTTTCCCACGGAGGCGGTGTTGAATCGCCTTGCTCGGGGCGATGTTTCTCTTGAATCGCCGCCGGCTCTTCCTCCGGCGCAAAGCACCCTTCCACCCGACACAGCACATCCGCCGCACCGCGACCTGCGTTTTCCATCAGCACCAGGCCGGGCATACCGTATTGCTCCATGGCCAACTGATCCAGCAGCCGAGATTGTTCCCGGCTGAGGATGGGACCGAGCTGATTGGGGGCGTATTCCACAGACATATCCGTTCTCCATGTCCTTTGACGGCCGGTCATCCGGGGACCGAATCCGAGAATCAGAAACGGCGTCTTTGTACCTGCCGTTTTCGCCGGAAAGGCCGTTGTAAGGCGGCCACACAGATTTCCTGCCGGTTGTGATAAAGCTGCCGGACCCTATACTCGTTATAACCCCACGACTGAATACGAGTGAGCCAGAAGGGGAGCCTATCCGCTTGGCTCCATTTGGAGAGTTTCAGCATCAGGATGACGCCGCGAATGTTCACTATTGGATGGGTAACGATCGACTCCACGGCGGTCAAGGTGTAATTGGGCGGGACATTCATGTCCGACAGAAGCCAGCGTATATTTCGGAAGACCCGACGAGGCGTTTGGGTGCTTCGGCGTCGCAGATGGGTAAACCGGGGATGTTGCAGGACGGCGGGGTGCATTTCCGCCGGGTCGATTCCCAGCACATACATTCCTCGATCCAGCAACGCCTGACTGGCGCCGCCCGGGGCGCTGCCCAGTTCGGCCCATCGGGAACCGGCTCGGATAGGAAATTCGGACCACTGTAAGGCTTCTTCCATTTTCAACCAGGCCCGAGAGACCGCATGTTCCGGCAGATAGATCGGAAACACTCCGCCCGGATACCGACTGTGCGACTCCATGACCGAATGGTAGCCCAACCACCAATGGTTTTCTTCGATCACGATGCAGTTCAACACCAGGTCGCCGAACGCTGCGGGCCGTTCGGGATCGAAGGCGGCCTGACCCGCCGAGGGCAATCGGGGGCAGGTCCGTTGCAGGGTTTCCCGGGCGGTCTGCGCCAACAGGGTCTGGCTAGGCAACGGGGCGTCATCGGGACGAAGCTCCGGCGGCTTGGTCTCCCGCTGCCAGACATGGACCCGATGGAACGGCAGATCGCCCGCCAAGGCCCACCACTTTTGGGCCAGTTCTTCCAGACTTTCTCCTTCTACCCCGCCGTAGGAAAGTCCGATACTAAGAGCAAACACCGGACAGAATATCGCACCAGGAAACGCCGACGGCCGCCAATCCTCCGGGGCTTTGAACGTAAGAAAACCCGGTCGGCGAAACGCTGGTTTCCAGCCGGGATGAATCCTGGCCCACTCGTTGATCAAGGCTTGTTCCGCCCCGACGTGGCAGGTTGCAAACAAAAACCGCGGCGTATTTGGCCCGGGCTGACTCATTCCCACCAACACTCCAAAGCACGTCCCCAAACAAGCCGTTTTTAGGGAGCAGGGAGGATTTTTATGGTGAGGATCTTTCCCTCGGCCATCGCGGCAATCTGCCGGGCCGCCGTTTCCACCGGATTTTCGGCGGCTTCCTGCTGTTGGCCGGAGTCGGCAGACCCACGGTCCCCTTTCGTAGCGTCCGAAGGCGATGCGTCGGCCGCTTTGGACGCCGCGGATTGCCCTGGGCCGACACCCCGGCCCTTGTCATGTTCATGCTTCGCAGCGGGATGGTCATGATCATGGTCATCCGCCTCATGATCCTCCGCCGCTCCCGAGGGTTTCGATTTTGTTTTCGCTGCGGTCAGCAGTTCCCAAAAGGCTTGGGTGGGGCGGACTTCCGCGGTTTGTCCGGTCCGGGTGTTTTTGACCCAAACGACCAGCTCTTCTCCCGCTTCCCAGTGGATGTTGCGTTTTCCCATGGTGGCGCCAGTACCGACTTGCAGACCGTCCAGGAAGCAGGCTCGCGGCGGCCGCTCCAGGGGGCCTTGGCAACGCACTTCGAGATCAAAATATCCCTGGGCGCCGACCGCCCGTCGCCCCGCCGCCCCAAACCGAATGCCGGAAACCGCCCACGGCCCCAAATGACCGTGAAACTGCGCCGCCTGGGCCAGCCAGGATGGGTCCGTGTCCTTGGGCTGATAATGCGGTTTTGGTAGTTCGACTTTCACCTCCGGCCCCTCCATCAACGACAAAAAGAACACACCTTGCAGCCCGAGCACAGGGACCGCAAAAAACCATAATAGTAACTTTTTCACCATATCGCCTGCCTTTCCATAGAAAAATTCTTGGGAGAAACACCAACTACAGAAAGACTCTGGAGAGCGTATTTTAGTTCGCTCTCCTGGGGAATTCTTCCTCCTGGGACAATCGAGTCGATTTTAGTGGATCCGTTGGCCGGGTTTGGCCCCAGGATCCGGGGAGAGTAGATAAATTTCCCCGTCGCCCGGTCCGGCGGCCAGGATCATCCCTTCGCTGGTTCCGAAGGCCATTTTTCGCGGCGCCAGGTTGGCAGCCAGGATGACCAATCGGCCCACCAATTCTTCCGGTTTGTAAACTCCTTTAACACCGGCAAAGACGTTGCGCCGATGTTCGCCGCCCAGGCTTAGGGTAAGTTTTAGGAGTTTCTTGGCCTTCGGTACGTCTTCTGCCGCCACGATGCGGGCGACCCGAAGATCGACTTTTTGGAAATCTTCCATCGTACACTGGGGGGCGATTGGCTCGGCCCGTAGCGCCGCTTCGTCGTCGTCCCATCTGGGGGACGACGAAACTGACGCCCCCGATTCGGTAACCGCCCCGGCGGTTTCTGCTGGGACAGGTTTCGCCGACGGAACCGTTGTCCGGCTGCCGGAGGCTTGAACGGCTTCTTCCGGTTGCCGACTCTCGTCGATCATGGCCGAGATGGCCTGCCGGTCCACCCGCTTGAGCATATGTTCGAAGGGTCGAACTGGAGAGCCCAAAAGCGGCTTTTGGGCTTCGTCCCAATGCTGGATCGGACGGTGAAGCAACCGGCCTGTTTGCTCCGCCAGCCGGGGCAACACCGGGGCCAAATACACGGCAATTTGCCGAAATAGATTCAGCGCTACGGTACACACCTTTTGCAACTGCTCGGTCTGACCGGGGTCTTTGGCCAATTTCCAGGGTTCTTGGCGTTCGACGTATTGGTTGGCCCGATCGGCGGCGGCAAGGATCAGGCGCATGGCCCGGTTGAAGTCGCACGCCTCATAGGCTTCGGCGATCTCGATTCCGTCGGCGGCCGTCTGGGCGAATAGCCCGCCGTCGTCCGGCCAAGATGAGGCCAACCCGGTGGAAACGACGAACCGGGCCGTCCGGCTGGCTAGATTCACTACCTTGCCCACCAGATCGGCGTCTGCCTTCTCGGCCATGTCCTCGAAGTTCAGGTCTAGGTCGTCCACACGGGGCGTCAGTTTCGAGGCGTAATAATAGCGCAAATACGCCGGGTCGAGATATTTCAGATAGGTCGAAGCCAGGATGAAGGTCCCTTTGGACTTCGACATTTTTTCACCATTTACCGTTAAAAACCCGTGAATCTGAATCCGCCGAGGCAGTTGATACCGAGAAACCCGCAACATGGCGGGCCAAAACAGAGTGTGGAAATACGTAATGTCTTTGCCGATAAAGTGGTAGATATGCGTATCTGGACTAGCCCACCAGGCGTCGAAATCCTCGCCCTCCTTTTTACACCATTGCCAGGTGGAGGCCATGTAACCGATCGGCGCATCGAACCACACATACCAATAGTTGCCCGGCGAGTCCGGAATCTCAAAGCCAAAATACGGCGCAGGCCGAGACACATCCCAGGGGCGCAACGGCTGGCCGAGGAAATGCCCCCGAAGATAATTCGCGATTTCCGGTTGCAAGTGGTCGGCGTTTTGGGTCCACTGGTCCAGGAACGCGTGTTGTTTTTCAATATCGACGAATAGATGCAGCGCTGTGCGAACCTCCGGCCGGGCGCCGGAAAGGGTGCTTACCGGATCGATCAGGTCGATCGGATCGTAATGATGGCCGCACCGGTCGCAACTGTCGCCGTATTGATTCGGGGCGCGGCAATTGGGGCAGACGCCTTTGACGAACCGATCGGCCAGGAACGTACCGGCCTGGGCGTCGTACAATTGACGCACTTCTTCTTCATAGATCATGCCGGCCTTGCGCAGCGACTGCCAAATCTCCCAGCAAAGCTGGCGGTTTTCTTCGCAGTGGGTGCTCCCGTAATGGTCGAAGGCGATCTGAAACCCGGCAAAGTCGCGAGTATGGGCCTCGTGCATCCGGGCCAACAGGTCTTCTTCCCGGACGCCTTCCTGCCGGGCGCGGATCATGATGGCCGTCCCGTGGGTGTCGTCCGCACAAATATATATGCATCGCCGACCCCGCAACTTCTGAAACCGAACCCAGATATCCGTCTGGATGTATTCGACCAAATGCCCTAAATGGATATGTCCATTCGCATAGGGCAGGGCGCTAGTAACCAACAGTTGCGGCTTGCTCATCCAGGTCCTTCCTTCCGCGGGAAAAAACTTCTCCTCTGCCCCCAACTCTTAAATCTTCTATTATACACTTGTTGGGAGACAAAGCAGAAGCCGGGGCCAGAGGTTGCTCTTCGTGGGAACGCCTTTGACCAGAATCGCCGCCTTGCTCGGCTCTCATTCTTTGGTGATCTTGGGCAGAGGCTCTTGGCTATCGGTCAGCAGGCGGAGGACTTGCAAGGGGACATAGACCCGTTTGGTCTGGCTGGCATACAGGCACAAGCCCTCCAGTTCCACCGAGCGGTCCCCGTTGTTCAACACGTTTTCTTGCAGGGGCAATTCTACCCTCTTTTGGCCCGCCTGAAGCCGGACGATTTGCGGCGTTTTCGCCCCTTCCGGCAACAGTTCTACCTTGACATCCGGGAGCGCTTTGCCCGGTTCGACAAAGAGCCGTTGGTTCAACTTGTCCAGGTCAATCCCCAGGGCCTGAGCAATGCACTGGCCCACCTGTGGCGAAGCCAAAACGCCCTTCGGCCTGCCCGGCCCCAAGGTAAATAGCGCCACATCCCCGCCGGTATGGTTGTGCGTAGTCCACCCCAGGGCCGTATAACGGGTGGAGAGAAAAGTGAAAACATTTTGGGGATTCTTGGAGGCTCGTTTGACCTCGGCCAAAACCTCGCCCGCTTCTTCGGGCGTGGTTTTGATGCCCCATTCCTCCTGGAGTACCGTTTGGATTCGTTCTGGGGTGGGGTCCTTGCCCAACGTCTTCCATAACAGGGTGGCGGAACATTTCATCCGGCGGAGCGGCTCTACGACCGTCTCTACGGTCAGATTTCCCTTAGAAAGCGGGCCGGTATTGCCGATCGACAAGCCGCCGGTGGCATGGTCCGAGACCACGATCAGAAGCGTTTGCCCATCTTGCCGGGCAAACTCCGCCGCCGCTCCTACCGCCCGATCAAACATGAGCATCTCATGAACCAGGTATGCCGGGTCGTTCGCATGACAGGCCCAGTCGATCTGGCTCCCCTCGATCATAAGGAAAAACCCATCCGGATCGGCTTTCAGCAGTTCGATCGCTTTGCGGGTCATTTCCTCCAACGTCGGCTCATCGGGGCCGAGTTGCGGCCGGTCGATTTCCGGGGCCAAATGCCCCGGGGCGAACAACCCGAACACTTTGCCGCCGCTGATCTTGGCCAACTCCTGCCGGGTTTGGGGCGTTTGGTAACCTCGGGCCTTTAAGACCTTGGTCAGGTCCCGGCCATCAGTCCGTTTGCCGCCGGCGCTGGTGGGCAGGAGCAATTCCCGGCCGCCGCCCAGCACCACATCCACGTTTTGATGGACGACCTGAATCATAAGGTCTTGTTCGTCATCCCGGCGGGGCAGATGCGCCATGAAGGCCGCCGGCGTGGCGTGAGTAACCCGGCAGGTTACCGCAATGCCGGTGGCTTTACCCAGGAGTTTCGCCCCTTCCAGCACCGTGGCCAGCGGCCGATACTGGAGATCCTCCGGCGGCGGCGTCAGGACCGATAACACCTTCGCCTGCGGTCCGACGCTCAGGAAACCATTGCTCGTACGCACGCCGGTCGCATAGGCCGACGCCGCCGGCGCCGAATCGGTAATCACCGAATCGGTGCTGTGCGTCTTGACGAGGGCCACTTCCAGGGAATCGACCGCCAACTCCTTGCCCTTCATCCATCTGGTCAACGTGTAGGCTTCGATGCCGCACCCATCGGCTACCATCAGAATTACATTTTTCGGCTGCGGGACTTCCCCTACGGGATTTTCTACGGCCAACGCCCCCGCACCGGCTGCAATCACCGCCGCCGCAAAACCAATCAGCCGCCAGGAAAAACTTTCCCACCTACGAAAAACCATCGTCCAAACCGCTTTTCGCCTGAAAACTCGCATCGGATCACGCCTCCTTTACAAAACCTCTCGTAAAAAAGGAACTTACGCCAACGGAATCCTCAATAGGCAACCTGTCGTGGCATTATACTTTCTCTCTACAGAAAATGCAAAAACGCATCATGCCTCAGACCTACAGAATTTTCATGATTCCCATTGCCTCACTGCTCTTACGAACAAAGACTCCCTTCTAGTACAATTTAAGTAGCCCAATGGATTAACTTGCCTCCCCTGGGGTGGGCATTGGTATCTACACATCCCAGAGGCCCGTACAGGAGGCCTGGCAAACCACCAAGGCGGTGGAACTCCTTCGCCTCTTCCCAGGCCGTCGAGAGGCCGGCCTCGGCAGGCCGAGGCCGGGTGAGAGGGGATTCTGGATTCCCGCATACGCGGGAATGACAATCTCCTCGGTTCCAAAGGACGAAACATAGGCATGAACTCCATTTGGCTGAAATGGTACCCAAGAGCAAGGAAGGATTCGGTATGAACCGGTGGTCGGCGTCATGGTTGGTCCAGGGAGTGGTGTGGGTCGTTTTTTCTTTATGGAGCGGGGGCGGCATAGGGTTTGGAGTACTTTGGGCGCAACGGGCCACCCCGGCCCCGGATCGCCAGGCCGATTTGCCGGATGCCGCTCCACCGGCCCGATTGCCCCCCGAACCGTCCGGAAGCGGTATCGATTCTGGTCCAACGGTCTCGGCCTCCGTCGCACCCGCTTTGGACAGCTTTCTCCAATCGGCGTCGGTGCGGGCCGACGCCCAACTGAACGATGTCTTTTTCATCGATCCGCAGACCGGCTGGGCCGTCGGCGACCGAGGCGCCATCTGGCATACCCAAGACGGCGGCCAGCATTGGCGGTTGCAGCAGTCTGGCACTAGCGCCCGGCTTTTGAGTGTATGGTTTTTGGATCGGCAATTGGGCTGGGCCGTTGGCGGCCAGACACAACCCTATGGCGGCGCCAGCGTCGGGTTGGTGTTGGCCACGCAAGACGGCGGGCGCACCTGGCGGCCCCCGGCGAAACTGCTCCTGCCCACCTTACATCGGATACGAATGATCGATCCCCAGGTCGGGTTTGCCGTGGGGGAATCGTCGCCCCTGGGGATGACCGGCGTCTGGTTTACCGGCGATGGCGGACGAAGCTGGGAGCCTATGCCGGGTCTGCGCACCGGCGGCTGGTTCGGGGGAGATTTTTTCAATCCGGCAACCGGCGCTTTGGTCGGTCGGCTGGGCAGCGTGGGCGTGGTGCGTCGGGCGGAGCTTACTCCAAGCCGAACGCCCCCGCTGGGCCGTCGAACGGTCTGGCGGGTAGAACTGGTCCGGCCGGTACATGGCTGGTTGGTAGGCGATGGCGGCCTGCTCATGCGCACGGACGACGCCGGCGCCAGTTGGCAGACGCCGCCCGGTTTACCGCCGCTGGAAGTCCTTCGGCAGTTCGACCTGTATGCCTTGGCCGTTCGGGGGCCGAGGGTTTGGGCTGCCGGTTCGCCCGGCTCGCGGATTTTCTACTCTCCGGATGCCGGCCAATCGTGGGAAGTGTTTCCCACCGGCCAGTTGCCGCCCATTTATGGGCTTTATTTTGCCGACGATACGCACGGCTGGGCCGTGGGCGCCCTGGGAACCATCCTTTCTACCGAAGACGGGGGCCGGACCTGGACCCGTCAGCGATGCGGCGGCGTTCGGGCGGGGCTGCTAACCATTGTGGGCCAAGACCAGCGAGTGCCCTGGGAAGCCCTGGCCAAATGGGCCGGCCAGGAAGGATATCTTACCCATGTTTATATTGTGGGCGGTCCTTCGACTTCCCGCCAACCGGAAAGTTTCCCGACTGCAACAGAGACGGCGATACCGGATCGTGTCCATGAGGCGGCTGCCATCCTGGGCGCTGCTGGTGCACAAACCGCCTGGCGGTTTCCGTTGGGACCGGCGGTTGTGGATCGGCACGTTCGGCACATTGCCGCCCGCTGGAACGAAATGAACGACGGCCGCGGGTTGGAAGCCCTGCAGGCCGAGCTGGTTCGACTCCTGCGTACATGGCGGCCCGAGGTGGTGCTTACGCACGACGCCGACCTGCAAGGCAACGACCCGTTGGGCCATCTCGTCAACCAGGCGGTGCTCCAGGCGGTGGAACTGGCCGCCGATCCGACCGCCTATGTCGATCAGCTCACTCAGACGGGTTTGGCGGTCTGGTCCGTAAAACGGGTCTTCGCTGTAACAGTGCCGGGCGTGGAGGGAGATTTTTCGTTGCCACGGGCCGGCATGGTCCTGCGACTGGGCGGCTCGCTGGCCGATACGGCCGATCAGGCCCGGGCGATGTTGGCCTCGGCGTCGGCAGGTTCGGATTTGTTGGCCCATGCGGGTGAAGTCGCCGGAGGGGAGGCTGGCGGAGGGGGGCAGGTAGGGTTTCGGCTTTTGCGGAGCCAAGTACCGCAGGAAACTGCCGCCCCGAAAGACCTTTTCGAGCGGATCATCCTTCAGCCGGGCGGCGAGGCACGTCGGCAGCTCCCAGAACTAGACTCCGACGCATTGGCCGACTTACAACAACAGGCCCAGCGCCGCCGCCACCTGGAGGCCATTGTCCAGCAGGCAGGAAAAGACCCTCGATTAGGCCAGAGCCTGTTGGCCCAGACCCGGCAATGGGTGCGAGGGCTAGAACCTGGCCCAGCAGGGCAATTTTTATACCATTTAGGACAGATGTTTATCCGTCGGGGCCAGTGGCCCGCCGCCGCCGAAGTCCTGGAATTGCTCGTAGAACTCCAGCCGGAACACCCGGCGGCTGGCCCGGCGATGGTTTGGCTGGTGCAGTATTACGCCAGCATGGAGGCGGCCTGGCGGGTGCATGGGATGGAGCGGCGAGTTACGCCCCAAATGGCCGCCCCCGCCTGGGACCAAAAACTGCTGGAAGACCGCTGGGAGCGGGCCGCCGCATTGGCTCGCCTGCTGGAAAAACACCATCCCCACCTCTTTCTCCTGCCCGAAGTACGATTTCCGTTGGCCGTGGCGGATCGGGCCAGGGGATATCCGAAACAGGCCCAGCGATGGTTCTTTGCCCAACGCCGCAGCCTAACCCATGACGCCTGGTGGGCCTGCGCCCAGATGGAAGATTGGCTGGAACGGCCCGAAGGCCAACCGCCCAAACCCCTTGCCTTCTGCACACCGGCCGGGGCAAAACCCCGGCTGGACGGCCGATTGGACGAACCGTTCTGGAGAGAAGCCAAACCGCTGGTGCTGGGCCGGGAACCCCTATCGGCCAAAACTACTTCCCCCGATGCCGCCCCGACCAACGCCAACCGCCCCGAACAACCATCGCCCAAAGAAGGCCCCTCGAAGCCGACCTCGGAAACCCCGCCACAAGAGAAAATCCTATCGGCCGAGGTCCGCCTGGCGTATGATACGCAGTATCTGTATCTCGGCGTTCGGTGTCCCAAGGCGTCCGGCGTAGAATATCCGACTTCCGGCGGCCCTCGACCTCGGGACCCGGACCTGGCGGATCACGACCGGGTGGAAATCTTCCTGGACTTGGACCGGGATTGGACCACCTATTGGCGCCTGGTGGTCGATCATCGGGGCTGGACCGGGGAGAGTTGCTGGGGCGATCGCTCCTGGAACCCCCAGTGGTTTGTGGCCGCCCAGGAGGACGCCCACAGTTGGACCGTCGAAGCGGCCATCGGGCTGGATCAACTGACCGGCTTTTTCCCCAAGGCCAACAGCCGATGGACGATCGGCGTGCAGCGGATCGTCCCAGGAGTCGGCATTCATACGTTTCCCGACGTGGGCAGCCGCCCTCTCCACCCCTCGGAGTTCGGCCTGCTGATTTTTCAGTAAAGAGATATTTAGGGCAGGACGAGTTGGCCGGTTTTGGGGTCCCAGTAGGGGGTAACACCCGTGTAGCGGACGGGCATCCATCGGCGCTGGGCGGCGGCGATTTCTTGCAGTATCTGGCGGGCCAGAGCCCTTTCCACCTCGGCCCGAACCTCGTCGAACTGTTTCTGCCCGGGCCGAACCTGGTCGCACCGGATCAGGTGGACGCCAAACGGTGTAAAGACCGGCGGGCTAACCTGGCCTGCCTCCAAGGCAAAAGCGGCCTTGGCAAACGATTCCACCATGGGCCCCAGCCGGCCGATCCAGCCGATCCGGCCGCCGTCGGCGGCTGTCGGCGCCTGGGAATAGCGTCGGGCCGCCTCGGCAAAGTCCAACCGACCGGAAACGATTTCCCGCCGGATTCGCTCCGCCTCGACCAGCAACTTTTGATGCGTCTCTTTTAACCCGGCAGGATGGAGGACTGCCTCAGGCCGATCCAGGGGGCTTGGCGGCGGCGGATCGGGATATTTGAGGAGGATATGGCTAACAAGGATTTCTGTGCCATCAAAGTTCCGGCGATGGGCCTGGAAGTATTTTTCTAGCCGATCTTGGGTCATTTCTTCTCGGCGCCGACGGGGCCAGTACAACTCCCAGCTCAACCGGCGGCGCAGGTCGGCCAGGCTGATCTTTTCGCTTTGGAGATACTCCCTGAGGGAGCTTTTTTGGCGGGCTAAGAGTTTCTCCAGCTCGGCCACGGCGGCGTCGATTTCCGCCGGTTTGGGCGTCTGGCCTTTCCGCTCGGCTTCTAGCAGGACCAATCGCTGGGCAATCAGCTCTTCTAGGGCCTGAGCTTGTAAGACGGCGTGAGCCAATGGGCTTACGGCCTGTTTGCCGACGGATTGCCGGACCAGCCGATCGACGGCGGCTGCGGAAATTGGCTCCTGTCCCACCCAGGCGGCAATCGGTCCCTGAGTTTCCGAGGTAGAAGGATTCTCTGAGGAAGAAGCTGAAGTCGGGGAAAGATTGGCTTTTGAGGCGGATTCTGGCGGACAGGCTAAGGGGGATACCCCAACCTGGGCTAAGGAGAAGCTCCCATAGAGGGCACATAAAATCCCTATTACCGCTGGAAGTAGCCTACATTTCATAGCCTACCTCTTCAGGACAACTCGGGTTTCCGACTTCATGATTTTGGCGTCAACCGGCAGGTCAATCCCACCACCAGGCTTCCAAGGACAATTTAGCCGGTGGGGTGGAGGCGGTGTGTTTGGTTTCGGTCTGACCGGTGTAATCGTGCGGCACATTGCCGCCTTTTACCACATCGGCCGGATCGATCCACACGCCGCCGCTTACGCCGGCCAGGATATACCGGCGGTTAAACTGTCGGCTATTGACGACGCTTTCCACCTCGGCAGGTGCCTGGCCCAACGGCACTGGATACCCGGCCGGATCGAGAAAATAGGCCGCCTTCCAGCCGACCTGCTCGGCCAGACGCTCGTTGCGGACAAGGGCGGCCACGACGGCCAAGTCGCCGATGTTCCTAAGTTCGCCATAGAGCGGATATTTCCGCGCCAGGTCTTCCAGGTGGTCGGTAAACGATTTGGCAAAGAGGCGATTGATCGGCTCGGCCTGACCGGTATGCACCCGTTGGCCTTCGGCGGTAAGCATTTCGTTTTCGCTTAAGACCCGGATGCCTTGTCCCTGGAGTGCAAAGGCCAGATGATCGGGACTGGCCAGCACCGCCTCATAGTACAGAGTAAACCACCAGCGAAGCACTTCCATCGGCGGCGGGGCCATCCCCTTGGGCGCCTCGATCAAACCCAGATAGCTCCGCACGCCGGGTACTCCCTCGGCCAATCCCATGCCGATCAGCTTCATGTGATAGTCGGCTTCGACCAGGATGCGGGCGGTGCGGGTACGCGGGTCCAGACCGTTGACTTCGATTTTTTGTCGGCCCAGCCGTGTGCGCATCTCGGCTAGCCAACGATCCTCTTCTCCAGGCCGAAGCGGCTTATCCTTCCGTTGGTCCAAATACTCCCGGAGCCGTTTCAGCCCTTCTTCCGTCGGGGTGATGTTGCAGCCGAACCGGGCGTCCGGCTTTTGCAGCGTATGGCGAAAGACTACCACCAGATCGTCCAGCCGAACCACCGGCAGGCCCGTCTGGTCGCTCAAGATGCGGCCTTCTGAGTCAGGATGCCAAGGCCCGGCAGGACCAGCCAGAACCAAATCCTGCTGCTCAGGATAAACGAAGACATACTGAATGCGCTCTAGGCCGGCCAGGACGTGCATTTCTTCTGGCAATGGCAGGCCGGTCTCCAGACGTAATTGCACCTCCCGCTCCAGGCGACGCAGCGAGATTTTGCGAAGGGGGCTTTTCCTGCGGGCGTTTTCGTAGAAAAAGGCCGATCGACTGGCCTGGCGAAGGGCGCCCAATTGGCCGGCGGCGTCTTCGGCCGAGGCCCGTTGGAGCACGCCTTGGCCGTCGATCCACACGCCGGTGGGAAAGGGGCTGATCGCGCCGGGTCCACCCAAATCTGTCCATGTATTCGGCCGTACTGTAGAAGTAATCAACTCGATCAAGGAATCGAAGTCGGCCTGCACCCCGCCGCCCCGACCGCCCAACGGGTGGTGGAGCAGTTTTTGGAGCGTCTGGCCACGGGCCTGCTCGTCCGGAATGTAACGGAGGCTTTGGTAGGCGGCCGTCTGGGCGCCTGCCTCGGCCTGGGCCAAGGCGATCCGCTCCAACCACTGGCTGCGCTGGAGCGGGTCCGAAATCGCCCCGGCCGCCTCCAACGCCAAGGGGAACTCCCCGGCCGCCAAATAGGCCTCCAGACGCTGCTCCACTGGCCTGGCAGGCGTCCCGCCCCAGCTAATAGGTCCATCTGCCAGGCAAAACCATATTTGGCCAACAATCCCCATCCAACGGATTGTCTGCAAGAAGTTCATCGCACACTTCCTTGATTCCAATAGCCCCCGAAAAGCCTTTCCGGTTGATGGAGGACCAATGAGGACCAATATAGCAGTAAAGCGAAGAGTACAGAAAGTGCCCTGGCGAATCAATCCATTTGAAATCGCTATTACTGATTCTGACTCGCATTTCGCTCCAAAAGTTATTTAATCCCCCGTGAGTTCTTGCAGGAGGCCTTGGTCGAGTTGGCGGACCTGGTGCATGCGGCGGGCCAGACGCAGGCTATGGGTTACCACGATCAGGATCATCCTTTCTTGCCGGTGTAGCTCCAGCAGCAGTTCGGTAATCTGCTCGGCGGTTGTTCGGTCGAGGTTGCCGGTGGGTTCGTCGGCCAGCAGCAGCAGAGGACGGTTGATAAGCGCCCGGGCCAGGGCCACCCGCTGTCGCTGACCGCCAGAGAGCTCCCCCGGTCGAGACGAGAGCCGATCGCTCAGCCCAACCCGGTCCAAAAGTTCCTTAGCCCGCTCGATGGCCTCCGGTGGGGCCGACCCTCGGGCCAATGTGGGTATCAACACGTTTTCCAGCACCGTACACTGCGGCAACAGGCACGCATCCTGAAACACAAAGCCGATCTTTTGGTTTCGGAAGGCTGCCAGTTCTTTTGGCGGCAATTGGGCCGGATCCACCCCGTCCAAAACCACTCGGCCAGAACTGGGCGGTTCCAGGGCGCCTAGAATATGCAGCAAGGTGCTTTTGCCCGACCCGCTCGGCCCCACCACCGCCAGGGTATCGCCCCGATCCATCTGGAAAGAAATCCCGCGCAAGACCTCCAGCGGCCCCGCACGGGTGGGAAACTGCTTAGTAAGGTTTTCCACAATGAGGTCAGGCATAACGGCCAGGAGTTAACCTAGGGACCGGTCCACTCTGGAGAAAATCTCCAGGCGATGGCCGTTTGACGAACAGTTTCATTTTATCCGCCAGCGGCGTCGGCCAATAGGGCCAGGCCGCCAAGGCCGTAGAAGGTGTATTCCACATCCGTGCCGGAGTCCCAGGCGGCAGCCCGGAAGCCGCCAGCGGGCAGTTCTAAGCGGAGGATATAACGGCGGGCGGCTTGCCGATTCACTGCCGAGCTAGCTTCCAATAGTTCTAAGGCCGTCAGGGCGGTAAATGTGCTCAAAAGATCAGCGATCGGCAGGCGTCCATGTGCCCGGAAACCCCCTTCGGGAGTTTGCATGGAGGCCAAAAAGGCGGCAGCCCGGTCCCGGACGGTCGGCGGCATCCGGTCGGCCAAACTCCACCAGCCCACCGCTGCGGCCGTGGGGTTGACGCCGCTTTGGCGGACCGAAGGCCACTCGGCAAACCCGCCGTCGTCTCGCTGGCGGGCCAGGAGCATCTGGGCGGTTTTGTCCGGCTCTTCGATCGGTAGGCCCACCCACTGCCCCACCAAGGCGGCCAAAAAGGTGGCATAGGTGCTGCTGGTCGGACTGGTCGGATGTTTAGCATAGCCGCCGTCCGACCGACGTACCGACGCCAAAAACTCCTGAACCACTTGCTGGACGGAACGGCCCCATCGGCCAAACGGGTCTTGGCCAGCCGAGCTTGCAAAGCCGAATGGACCCACAGCGTTCGACATACCTTGGCCGAAAAAACTGCACGCCGCTAGGCCAACCAGTTCGGCCACCGTATAGGATCGCCAATTGGGCGGGTTGCCGGGAGGGGGCTGATCCGCTGAGGGGCCCACCGGGGGGAACAGTGCGTTGATGGCCCGCAGAACCATCGGCTCGGTCCATCGGCCTACCAGAGCCAAACCGGCCAGTCCAAAAGCGGTGTAATAGGGATCCACCTGGCCTGCCCGGCCCGGAAATCCGCCCTGGGGGCTTTCGACCCCAAGAAGATACGCAGCGTGCCGGTCCCGGAACTCCTCCGGAAACCCTGCTGCCGCCGTCAACATCCGGGCAATCAACCGCCCAAAATCCATCGGCAAACCTCGAAGGAAAAACGTCCTGAGTGGTACAAGAAGGAAACTTTCCCGTCGTCCTGTCTCTTGTAGGAGTCAGGAGAACATATTATGATCCTGGTTTTGGTCTGAAGGAAGCCAGCAGGCAGCCTACAAAACGAGACCGCCTGTGGATTTTCGAGAAAAACTTCGGTTGGCTGTGGGTTCGGGATTTTTATGCAAATCGCGGATGGGCAGGAACAGAAGTCCTCTTCTGGCGGCCGATGGGGCTGGCTCAATCGGACGGTGCTGGGCATTGTAACGGCGACGTTTTTTTCCGATTTTAGCCATGAATTGGCCACCGCGGTCTTGCCGCTGTATTTGGCTGCCGTGGGCGTGGGGGCAATGGGGCT
>JAKPGL010000107.1 GCA_029550925.1 Planctomycetota bacterium | reverse complement strand
CGGGGAGACCGCCTCCCCAAAATTTGCCCCGGGAACATGAGGGAATCGCAACATGATCCCCAGCCGGGCTTGGTGTGTTCTGCCGGGCGGCCAGCACAGCGCAAGGAGCGAAAACGCTGCACATCCAAGGAAGGGGGTGAGAACATGGCCGCCCGGTGCCCAGAGTACGTGGTTTATTCGAACAACATTCGCTGCCTTGGCCCCGGCCGCCAATCCGGCACCGGCAGAACATCTTGCGTCCAGGCTTCTGGCGTCGGGGGCGGCGCTTTGATTTTGGGAAGGCGGAACGAGGGGCAATACCCCAGCTCGGCGCCCCATCGTACCAAGGCGTTGAGCACTCGCATCGGCGATGCTGGCCGAAGGCCACGTCCTGCTGACCATCGGCCAGCTAGGACAAAGCATCACGCCTCCATGTACTTTTAGTATACTACGAGCCGCCATGCCGGGGCGCTCCATTAGCGTTTATGAGTTGCTCCATCGGCCCGGCTAAGCCGGGCAACGGGAATCCTGGGCCATCCCAGGATTGGCGCCCCCTTGGCTTCGCAACGTCTCAGCGGAGACAAGAGGGAGCCGGATTTGATGATTTGTTTTAATATTAGTGATTTGCCTAATATTTGTCAATAGGAAAAGGGCAATTTTTTCAAAATTGCCCTAAGTTATTTTAGAATCTAGATTTAGGTCGGCCAACTTTTCTTTCTTTTTGAGAAAATTTTTTGAGTTCGCTTTCTTGGATTAGTCGCAATTGCCCAATTTTAATAGATGGTAATTGATGCCAACAGATCAATTGCTGAACACGGCCAGGAGTTACATTTAGTACCTTTGCCGCCTCTTTCACAGTGTAATAGCGTTCTTTCGGTTCCAACACTTTCATGGCTCCTTTATTGTAGTGATAATCCTAATTTTTGTCAATATAAGGAGGCGGGTGTCATCAGGTTCCGGCTCCGAAACCCCCCGGTCCTTACGGAATCCGGGCACCCGCCTAGTTGCTTACAAAGCGGAGGGCAAGGGATTCGAACCCTCAACCGGCAAAGCCGGCACCTGATTTCGAGTCAGTTAGCCCCCCGGCTGGAGCACAAACCAAATCGGTTGGGGCACAAACCAAATCGGCTAGGGCCCAAACTAAATTGGATGGAGCACCATCCAGCACGCCCCCTGTTAGTGGGGCTGGCGGCTTGGTGGGCCGACGGCGCAATAAAAAACCCCGCTTTGGCGGGGTTTGGTTTGTAGATTTACAACAATCCTACTTGTGGGGGGGCAGGAATTGCCGCTGTGGTTTTTACCACACGAAATGTGGCAAGGCCACCTAAAAACCACCTCAAAAGTAGGTTTACCTACCTCAAAACCTACCTCAAAACCTACCTCAAAAGTAGGTTAACCTACCTCAAAAGTGGCCCATTCTCCCATAGAGGGCCTGCAACAGCGGGCAAGGTTAGTTTGGCTCCGTTTCCTTCTCTATGGGAGATTCTGGTATGACCGACTCTCGTTTTCTCATCAGTAGCCGTGAAGCGGCCTACCGGCTTGGGGTTTCGTTACGACATTTGTGGTCTTTGACTGCCCCAAGAGGCCCGATCCCAGCGATTAAGCTTGGCCGTAGAGTGCTTTACCGGCCTCAAGACCTAGCGGCTTTTCTCGAACAGGCAGTCCAGCAAGCAGCTGAGCGGGCGGCCTCGGTTGAAGCTCCCTCGGCGGCCTCGGCTCGGTAGCTTTGGGATCGGCGGCTGGGCTGGGGCGGCTTGTCGGGGATTCTGGGCAACGGCCTGGACCTCGGCGGCCTCCCCGGCCCGGCCTTCCTCAGCCCCTCTGGCCCCTCTGAATTCAGAAACCATCTTTTCCCGGAAGGACTACTATGCCCAGCGTTCGCATTGTGAAGCCGAACTCTTCCAGGCGTTTTCCAAAACCTAACCCAGCCCAGGCGGCCAAAGTGCTGA
>JAKPGL010000037.1 GCA_029550925.1 Planctomycetota bacterium | reverse complement strand
GCTTTGGACCGCCCGGCTCGGATCGTACCAACCCGGTCGAGAGCTAGCACGGACGCCATCCCGGCGGTAACCCGAAAGATGGGCGAATTTTAGCTTCTGCCCGGTATTTGGCGATCATCCCACACTGGGTAAACTCCAGGGAGCGTGGGGGTTGATTCTTTAAGGTTTCTTTCCCAAAATAAACTATTCCCTTGGCAAATTTTCTCCAAGAGTGAGAAAACGTCCTGGGTTAGTTTGGAGTTGGGCGTTTGAGGGCGGCGAGCCGGTTCGCCTCGGTAAACGGGATTACTGCCATTTTTAAGGAGTTTCCGCGACGATGGACCTTCATCTTCTATTAAAAGAGCTTCACAAAAAGAACGATACCAAGATTGTGCTTTTGGTGGCCGATGGATTGGGCGGGTTGCCGATGGGGCCGGGCGGCAAAACGGAGCTGGAGACAGCCCGGACGCCGAACCTGGACGAGTTGGCCCGCCGCGGCACGTCCGGTATGATGACCATGATCAAGCCGGGCATTACCCCCGGCAGCGGTCCGGGGCATTTGGGGCTTTTCGGTTATGATCCGGTTCGGTATCTGATCGGCCGGGGTGCTCTGGAGGCCACTGGGGTTGGGTTTGCCCTGGGACCTCTGGATGTGGCGGTCCGGTGCAACTTCTGCACATTGGACGCCCAGGGCCGGATTACCGACCGCCGGGCAGGCCGCATTTCTACCGAACAAAGCGCCCCGTTGGCCATCCGTCTGCGACAGATCAAAATCCCCGGGGTGGAGGTGTTTGTCGAGCCGGTCAAGGAGCATCGGTTTGTGGTGGTTTTCCGGGGAGAGGGATTGGGCGATCAGGTGGCCGATACCGATCCGCAGGCCACCGGGGTGCCGCCGTTGGACCCGGTAGCAACAGCCCCGGCCAGCCAGCGTACGGCCGAAGTGGCCAAGGAGTTCATTCGGCAGGCCCGGCAGCTTCTGGCCGACCAGCCTCATGCCAACGGCCTTACCATGCGGGGCTTTGCCAAGCGGCCCGATATGCCCACCTATGAGGAGGTTTATGGGCTTCGGGCGGCAGCCATTGCGGTGTATCCGATGTACAAAGGGCTGGCCCAATTGGTGGGCATGAAAGTGGTCGGTTCGCCCAGCAGCTTGAAAGAAGAAATCGACGTGCTGGAGCAGGTTTGGAACGAGTTTGACTTCTTCTTTATCCATTTCAAATATACGGACAGCCGGGGCGAAGACGGCAATTTCGATGCCAAAGTGCGGATGATCGAGGAGTTCGATTCGGTGGTGCCCAGGGTGGCGGCCTTGAAGCCGACAGTGCTGGCCGTTACCGGCGACCACAGCACGCCAGCCCGATTGGCCAGCCATAGCTGGCATCCGGTGCCGGTGGTGATTGCAGCCGATTCCTGCCGACCGGACGGTTGCCAGGAGTTTAGCGAATCGGCGGCATGCCGGGGCGGACTGGGCCATTTCGAGGCCGTCTATCTCATGCCGCTGCTTCTGGCCCATGCAGGCCGATTGGAGAAATTCGGCGCCTAATCCCAAAGGTCGTCTGCCCCTGCTCCCGGAAGGTAAGAAATAACGCCGAATCCACCCCCGAAGAAAGAATGTTCTTGCATCTTTCGAGGGTAGGAATCAAAATAGCGAATAAGACGATTTGGGGGCGTCCGAATTGCTCGTCGAAGCTCTAGGGAAGGCGTTAGTATGGCCAAAGGGCGGTTGTTTTCCTACCGGGTGTTGATTCTGATTCTGATCGGGTGGGTAGTATTATTTGGGATCTGGCGAGTGGTACAGGCGCCCAGAGAAGCAAAGGCCCGATTGGTGTATATACGCCATGTCTTGGCCGTGGTCGCCCAATACGCTCGAGAGCATGGAGGCGCCTGGCCTCGGAGTTGGGAAGATATCGAAAAGACTCGTCCTCCGAAGGATGCACCGACGCGGGAAATCGTCTGGCCAGAGGTGCGGGGCCATGTGAAAGTCGATTTTCAAGCCGATCCTCGAAAACTTCTGGAAGCAGGACCGGAACAGTTCGACGCCATTGCCCCTCGAGGCGCCTGCGGCGATTACCGAGCGGATGTAGAACAGCTTCTCCAGGCCATTCGAGAAAGCTTGCCGACGGCGGCTTCAAAGAAGGTCTCTGCCCCCTCCGAGGGATCTTCCCCAAAAGTCCATGCTGAGGCCGCTCCTTCTGCGTCTGGGAAGCCCAAGGCCGATAGTCCTACGAAGGAGACGCCGAGCAAAACTCTTCCTTCAAGCAAAGCCCCGGCCTTGGAAAAGTCCTCCCCAGGAGAAAAACTTCCCACACTTTCCAAGGAAATCCCGGAGGAAAAGAAAAAGCCCACTCAACCAGTTCCGGACAGCGCTGAAAAACCCTCTCCGCAAGAAAAATCGTCGCCTTCATCTAAACCCTCCCCAAAAATCATCTTACCCGGATTAGAGTAATTTGAGCGACTCTAACAAAATGACTCTTCCGATCCCCTGACCCCGGTAAGGAAGAGACGTTCCCTTCGTTCGTGGCTGCATTTAGTTAGAGGCTCTTTAACCCTATCGGGTAGTATCCGAGGGGAGAACCCGATCCCAGCTTTTCGCGGATACATGCCGCACTTTGCCCCATTTAGAACCTGATCGTGCCATTCTGGAATCTGGCCAAACTCCAGTTGCTTATCTATATTTCCTAAGTCGCCAAGAAGACTTTTCTTATTTTTTCCTGTTTTAACCAGATTCGCGCGATCGGTTCCGGCCGTGCGCTCGGCTGAAGGGTTACCGGCAAGCGATCGGATTTTCCTTATCGAAAAACTTTGCCTGGGTAAACCTGAGGAAGCTCGGCAAAGTTTTCCTAACAGGAGATACCCGATTCGCCCATCACCAATCTTCGGGTTCAACCTTCCCGGAAGCCCTTGCGTACTGAGAACTATAGGGTATGGTTCCAAGGAACTCCAAGGAAGAGCTTCCTCCATGGCCCGGCAAGGAAGAAGGGTGGCTATTTCTGCGTGCCTTCCAGGAGCCGAGACCATGCAACGCATCTTGCAAACGGCCATGGTGGTCCTGAGCCTTGGGTTGGGTATCGCCATCAACAGTTGGCGATATCCGATCGTCGGCCAAATGGCCGCCAATATCCCAACCTGGGAGTTTTCGCTCCAACCGAAACAGAGAGATTTGGGAAAAGCTACGCCTTCTCAGGCATCCCCATCCCCTTTGTCCACAATCCCACCCGCTCCAGGGACTAAGGAAAATGGCGCCTTGTCTGCCCCCATAGAGGCATCTGCCTCTAAACCTCCTTTGGCAGCCAGTTTCCCGTCTCCATCAGAAGATTCTTCTTCGAATCGGTCCTTCAGTTCCCGTCCTGGAGCGGGCCCCCCGTCGAGCGATGCAAAGAGTCCAGGAGGGGATGGTCCTTCAACGGAACCGATTCGCACAGTTCCGTTGGGTTCTACAAGTTCGGAGGTTGGTTCGGGCATGGTCTCCGGCCAGCGGCTTCGTACCGGCCTCCCGCTGGTTCCTTTAACCGTTGGGGTTCCAGACGCATCGGGGTCTCTTACGCCGACCGATCTGTCTTCCGCGTCCAAAGCCCCCCCCAATGGCGGAGAAATGGAAGCCTCTCCGAAATCCCCCTCGTTAGGAGTATGCACCGGTTCTGCCTGCTTTGTGGGACCGCCCCGACCACGCATTATCCAAGTCCGCACCTGTCCCAGCAAGGAACAACCGGGAAGCGACGAGTCCCTGATCAGGCATACCGACCTTTCCGCGGAGAGGCCCCAAGCATCGGCTAGTGCCCCTTCTGTTTCCGAAGACATGATGGAACCCCTCCCACCGGTCGATTCCTCTTCGGGGCCGGTTTGGGGGCAGGCTCGGTTTCCCTGGCCGCCCGGACGAACGCCGATTTATCCTTCCACCGATGTGAACTGACCGGCTTTTGTTCTAACCACGGCCCCCCTCCCTGAGCAACTTTTCTTCTTCCTAGCCCCTTTCCGAAACGACGCTATCGGAGTTAAATAAGGTAAGGTTCTCCGGAATTAATTTCCTGCAAGGGGCTTTTCGGGAAAAAGTCTCAGAAGGTTCCTCCGAAAGGTTGTGCTCATGGACCGTTCGGGAGTGTATTTCCTTTTATCGAAGAGAAAAACCCCTGCTTCTCTAACGCCTCATGCAGGGGATGGATTCGGGAAATGGACAACCCCTGGTAAACCTACCGGGGATTGGCTGCGGATGATTGTCTGGGCTTGGATAGGTTTTGCTGGGTGGATCGCAATGGGGGCGGTTTTGTGGGCCGGGGCAGAAACCGATACTCCAAAGACGCCCGCCCAGCAAGAGCAAAAATCCCCCGCGCCGACTCCGGAGCGGATTCAGCAGTTGATTCGCCAGCTTGGCGATAAGGATTATTTCGTCCGGCAGCGGGCGCAAAACGAACTGGCCCAGATGGGTTTTGAAGCCTTCGAGGCCCTCAGCGAGGCCGAACACCATGAGGACTTAGAAATAGCGGCCCGTGTGAAGTATCTGCTTCGTTTGTTAAGGGTGCAATGGGCGCAGCCGGACGACCCCCAAGAGGTCAAACGTCTCCTGGCCGACTATGAATCCTTGCCGCCGGATCATCGCCAGCAACGCATTCACGCCTTGGCCGATCTGCCGGACGCCAAGGGCGCGGAAGCCCTGTGTCGGTTGGCCCGGTTTGAACGGTTGCCGGCGCTAGCCAAACTGGCCGCCGTGGAGTTGATCCGTCGTTATGGGCCGGATCAGCCGACGCCGGAAAACCTCCTCCCTCAATTGCAAAAGCACCTGGGCCGAAGCCGACGCCCGCCGCTGCTCTGGTTGGAGACCTTCGTACAACTTCGCCGCGACCCAGCCCAGGCAATCCAACAGTGGAACGCCCATGTAGAAACAGAACTGGAGGTCTTCCAACGGACTCCGGAACAATCTTCCCCGCAGATTGCGGCGGGCATGTTGCGGGTGCAGAGTCATTGGTTGGTGAAACTCGGTCGGAAAAAGGAGGCGGCCGTCGCCCTTGCGCGTCTATTGGAGCTTGAAAAAAAAGGCGATCCAGAAACCTTGACCGAGCTGGTGGAATGGCTCTGGGAAGAAAAAGCCTACGATGGCGTTGAAAAACTGGCCGAGCGATTTCCCGACGCCTTTCGGTCGGACCCTATTCTTTTATATACGCTGGCCCAGGCCCATCAGGCTCAAGGCCGCCGGGAACAGGCGAACCAAACCGCCCAACAAGCCCTGCAATTAAATCCCGGACCGCAGGCCGAACAAATCGTCCGGCACTTGATGGCCGCCATGACGCTCCGCCGAAAAGGATTCAACGATTGGGCGGAGCAAGAGTTTCGCTATGTGCTCCGCATTTCGCCTCAGGGGCATCGTTTGTACAGCCTGGCCGCTATCCAACTGGCCGAGATGCTCCATGACCAAGGTCAGCCCTTTCAGGCCGCCGAAGCCCTCCGACCGCTGGTGGAATGGTTCGCCAAGCGCGACTCGCTGCCCGACGCCCTGGAAGACCTCACCCCATTGAGCCTACAGGCCCGGATGCACTATTTCTACGCCTGCCATTGGGAAGCCCAAAAAGATCGCACAAAGCAAAAACAAGCCCTCCAGGAGGCCCTCAAGGCCGATCCAACCGATGTGGATACCCTGATTGCCTGCTATCGGTTGCCCGAACAGCCGCCGGATTGGAAAACCAAAATTCAATCCCTCATCCAAAAGGCCGTGGAAGTCTTCCGGGAGAAAATCCACCAGGAGCCTGAGGATGCTACCTATTACAATCATCTGGCCTGGTTGGTGGGCAATACGGAAGGCGACCTGGACGAAGCCCTTCGCTGCGCCCAGAAAGCCGTCGAGTTGGCCCCCGACGCTGGCGGTTATTACGATACGCTTGGTCGGGTCTATTTTGCCCGCGGCGACTTGGCCAACGCCCTGAAATACCAAACCAAAGCCGTCCAACTTGACCCCCACAGCCTTCCAATCCGGCGTCAGCTCGACCAGTTCCAAAAGGCCGCCGGTCAGCAACCCGCCTCCCCATCTCCCAAAAACTCCCCATAGACAGCGGTTTCCGCCCATGGGGGGCCTTTTGCAGAATCGTCGGTCTAAGTATAATTCTGCTCCAGTGAATTTCGAGGATGATCGCCCCAGCAAAAAGCTGCTGCTGCGCCGGATAAAATCGACCTCTGGAACACTGTAAATAGGTTTTTGAGTTCATAGGAGACCAAACGATGCCAGCACCTATCGGATTTGGAATTATCGGTTGCGGCATGATTGCCAACTTTCACGCCCGGGCCATCGCGGACTGCAAAGGCGCCAAACTGGTCGCCTGCTACGATACGATCCCGGCGGCCGCCGACAAATTGGCCCAGGCGGTCGGCTGCCGGGCCTATCACGACCTGGCCGCCCTGCTGGCCGATCCCCAGGTCCACGTGGTTACTATTGCCACGCCAAGCGGGGCACACATGGAACCGGCCGTGGCCGCCGCCCAGGCCGGTAAACACGTCATCGTGGAAAAACCGTTGGAAATCACCCTCAGCCGTTGCGACCGCATCATCCAAGCCTGCCGGAAGGCCGGCGTCGTCTGTTCGACCATCTTTCCCTCCCGGTTCCACGACTCCAGCCGAACTATGAAAAAGGCCATCGACCAAGGCCGATTCGGTCGGCTTACCCTTGGCGACGCCTACGTCAAATGGTACCGTTCCCAGCAGTATTACGACAGCGGCGCGTGGCGAGGCACGTGGGAACTGGACGGCGGCGGCGCCCTGATGAACCAAGCCATCCATAGCGTCGATCTACTTACCTGGCTCATGGGGCCGGTCGTTGAAGTGCGGGCGCTCGCCGGACTACTGGCCCACCAGCGGATTGCTGTCGAAGATACGGCCGTGGCCGCCCTCCGGTTTGCCAATGGCGCCTTGGGAACCATCGAGGCCACCACCGCCGCTTATCCCGGCTATCTCAAGCGGATCGAAATCCACGGTATCGAAGGTTCCGCGGTGATGGAGGAAGAAGACATCATCCGATGGGATTTTGCCCGCAAGAAGCCGCAGGATGCGGCGATCCTTGAGGCGATGGCCCGGCGCAAAAGCGGCGGCGGCGGAGCGGCTGACCCCAAAGCCATCGGTCATCACGGCCACGCCCGCCAATTCGCCGATGTCCTTCGGGCCATCCGCAAAGGCTCTAGCCCTTCTATCGACGGTCCCGAAGGCCGCCGTTCCGTGGAAATCATCCTGGCCATCTACAAATCCGCCGAGACCGGCCAAGCCGTGCGTCTGCCCCTGAGCAAAGACCCCACGCTCAAGGCCCGCAAACACGGCCTCCCCGCTGCCTCCTGAAAATTCTGCCGTCGCTTCCCATAGGGGCCAATCCCTAGGAGAATCCGGGGAAGAACCGGTTTTTCTCGAACTATTCAGAAGATACTGGAGTTTTGCAAAATGGGCTTGTTCAGGTGTTCGTACACGGAACAGGTTCCTCAAAATCCCGTGATTTTTGAGGGTCGGTAGTGTACAAGATCGGTGGAAATCCCACATTTGCAAAACTCCAGAGGATATTATCGCTAGCGGCTTTTCATTTGGTCGCTCTTTGATCACTGGCCAAGACACTATTGTTCTTCTCCCCTTATTCTCCAAGGGGCGGTTCTTCTTCTGCGCCCCCACAAACGCTGTGATCTACACAACTAGGCGTCGCCGAGGGGTAAGGCCCCTTTGGGAGTGCGGCGGCCAAGGACGCTAGGCCCGGTGATGCCGCTTCATCAACCCAAAATCTTCTTTTAACGGCGGCTAACGCTGCCTTCCCACCGCACTCCCAAAATAGATACCAATGCCCGCCAGGGAAGAGGGGAAAAGTCAGGATTCCTGCTTGTGCGGGGATGACTATTGATGGATATTGTTCCTATTGGTATCCTACACGCAGCTGAAATGTTAACTTAGATAGATGCCATCTTGGGCAATTCGTTTTCCCAGGGGGGTTGTGCGATGTTCGGAGCGATGCGGGAGTATTTGCAGGGGCAGTTGACCGAGATTCGATCGGCCGGTCTTTGGAAGCCGGAACGGATTCTCCGCAGTCCGCAGCGGGCGCATGTAGCGGTGCTGGATCGGCCGGATGTGCTCAATATGTGCGCCAACAACTACTTGGGCCTGGCCAACCATCCGGAGGTGATCGCCGCGGCCCACGAAGCCCTGGACCGGTGGGGCTACGGGCTGGCCTCGGTCCGCTTCATCTGCGGCACCCAGGAGCTGCATAAACAGATGGAGCGGGCCATCAGCGAGTTCCTCGGCACGGAAGACACCATTCTGTATTCCTCTTGCTTTGATGCGAACACCGGCTTTTTTGAGACGCTGCTGGGGCCGGAGGACGCCATCATTTCCGATGAGCTGAATCATGCCAGCATCATCGACGGCGTTCGCCTGTGTAAGGCGCAGCGGTTCCGCTACCGCAATAGCGACATGGCCGATCTGGAGGCCAAGTTGAAAGAGGCCCGCAACGCTCGGTTCCGGGTGATTGCCACGGACGGGGTCTTTTCCATGGACGGATTTATTGCCAGGCTGCCCGACATTTGCGAACTGGCCGATCGGTACGACGCCCTGGTCATGGTGGATGATTCTCATGCGGTGGGCGTCCTGGGACGCCGCGGAAGGGGAACGCATGAATACCATGACGTGATGGACCGGGTCGATGTGATTACCGGCACTCTGGGCAAGGCCCTGGGCGGAGCAAGCGGCGGCTATACCAGTGGGCGGCGGGAAATTATCGAGATGCTTCGTCAGCGGAGCCGACCGTATCTTTTCTCCAACACGGTGGCCCCGCCGATCCTAGGCGCCGCCTTGAAAGCGTTGGAAATCCTCAGCCGGTCCACGGAACTTCGGGATCGCTTGGCCGCCAATACCCAGCTCTTCCGGCAGGGCATGGCCGAACGGGGCTTCCACATCCTGCCGGGCGAGCACCCGATCACGCCGATCATGCTGGGCGACGCCGTCCTGGCCAGCCGAATGGCCGAGGCGATGCTCCAGCGAGGCGTCTATGTGATCGGATTTTCCTATCCGGTGGTGCCGCAGGGCAAGGCCCGCATCCGGGTGCAAGTCTCCGCCGCCCACACCGAAGACGACCTCTATTTTGCGATGGAAGCCTTTTCGGCCGTCAAAGAAGAACTGGGCATCTGAACGCCCGGCGTCTGCCGACGGCGATTGAGGGTTGGCCAGTTTTACGCTTTGGCCAACTGGGCGGCGTGTTTGTGGATCTTGGCCACGGCGGCGGCGATCCGCTCCATATTCTCCTTGGTGGTCAAAAGCACCGTATGCATCAGCCAACAGCCCACTTCGCAGAGTTTGTCGTTTTCTGGGCACTCGTTCCGCGCTGGCCACTCGTCGATGGTCTTCTTACCATAGACGCGGACATACGGCTCGCTTCGGAGGGCGTCTAGCAAAAAGCCAGCCTTGTTTAGGGGGTTATAGCCGGCGCTAGCCGGTACGCCCTCCGCATGGAGCGCCTGGAGGAACTGGGTCCGGGACAAACCGGCAAACTGGCTGGGATCATACCGGAACATATACAAATGATAGGCATTCCGCGTACAGCCCTCGTACTCCTTGGCCGGATGGATGCCCGGAATTTGCCGAAGCAGCTTCGTCAGATGGGCGGCGTTTTCGCTCCGCAAGTTGGCCCGTTCCTCCAGACCTTGCATCTGGCTTAACAGGAGCGCCCCTTGTAGCTCGGTCATGCGGAAGTTACCGTTCCGGCCAAACCGATAACTAACCGCCCCTCGTCCCTTCGGGCGACCACGGCAGCAATTGTGGAAGGCAAAACAGGCGTCGGCCACGGCCTCGTCATTGGTCAGGATGGCCCCGCCTTCGCCGGAACAGAGATTCTTGCTCAGTTGGAAGCTGTAGCAGCCGGTGGTCCCCCAACTGCCGGCGCTTCGGCCTCGCCACTGGGCCAAATGCGCCTGACAAGCATCGCCCACCACCGGGATTTTATGCTTTTCGGCCACGGCCAGGATGCGGTCCAAATCGGCCACATTGCCGCCAATATGGACCGGGATAATTGCCTTGGTCCGTTCGGTGATGGCGGCTTCCAGCTTGGCCGGGTCCATCAGGAAACTTTCCCGGTCGGAATCCACAAACACCGGCAACGCATAGTGAAGCAGGATCACCGTGACCGAAGCCATGAAGGTATAAGGGGCTACGATCACCTCGTCGCCGGGGCCTACGCCCAGGGCGCCCAAGGAAGTATAAAGAGCAGTGGTGCCGCTGGAGGTGGCGATGCAATATTTAGCCTGGTTCAAGGCGGCGTATTTTTCCTCGAACTCCGGCACAGATCGACTTCGGTACCATCGGCCAGCCCGAAGGGCCTCCAGGACCAACTCTTCATCGGATTGGCGAGGCTTTGGCCAACCGGGCCAATTGGTACGGCAGACTGGTTTGCCGCCCAAAAGGGCCGGCTTTTCCGTCTCAGCGGCGGCCAGGATGGGCGGTTTGCCTTCTTCGAGCATGGCGGCCAAACTGCGGGTTTTTGCCGCCCCCAACGCCGCCCCCGCCAACCCAACCGATTCCAGAAACCGCCTACGCGTCGCTTTCCGAGCCATCGTTTTGCTCCTTTGTTCAAAAAGAAAGTCTCGGCTTTTGGGTGGTTTTCTAAAACTGAAGAAAAACTTACCAAAACGCCTACCCTTTTATGGTGAGTCTTTCCGACTCGGTTGTCAATAGTTGGATCATCGTTGATCCGAAGGAAAAAAATCAGGTTCAAGATTTCGATTGACCAGCCATTGTCGCTCCAGTAAGCTGCAAGTGGAGACGGGAAAGTTTTTCTGCCGCAAAACCGAGTCGAATTTTATCAAAAGGAGATTACCATGCAGCGTAGCAGGACCTTGTGGAATCGCCGCCGTTTTCTCCAGTATTCGGCGTTTAGCGGAGGGCCAGTTTTGTTGTTGGGCCGACAGGCGATGGGGCAACCGAAGCCCACCCCGCCCAGCCAGCAGGTTACCGTCGGGCTTATCGGCGTGGGAGGCCGAGGCATGGGACTGTTGGAGAGTATCCTCCAGGAGCGGCGGTGTCGATTGGCGGCCTTGTGCGATGTGGACAAACAGCATCTGGCCGCTGCCGCCAAACGGGTGTCAACTCCCTGCCAGACCTACACCGATTTCCGCCGCATTCTGGATCGGCAGGATATCGATGCGGTGGTGCTGGGCACGCCGGACCACTGGCACGCCGTGATGACCATCCTGGCCTGCCAGGCAGGAAAAGATGTTTACTGCGAAAAGCCGCTCACCCGCACCATCGGTGAAGGCCAGGCTATGATCCAGGTCGCCCGCCGCTACGGCCGGATGATCCAGATGGGAAGCCAATACCGCTCCATTGCCCGCACTCGGCAAGTTTGTGAATGGGTGCGCAACGGCCGGCTGGGTAAGGTGCATACGGTTCGGATGACTCACGGGCCGAACCCGGCCCGGCCGTGTGAGCCGCCGCAGCCCGTGCCGCCGGAGCTAGACTGGGACATGTGGCTTGGACCAGCCCCTTGGGCGCCGTATCACCCGGCCCGGTGCCATTTCACGTTCCGGTATTTTATGGACTATGGGTCGGGGGCGCTGGCGGACAATGGGGTGCATATGTTCGGTGTTGTTTCCTGGGCTTTGGGGGCGGATCATACCGGCCCGGTCCGCATCGAAGCCACCGGCCGACAACAGCCCAATAACCTCTACGATGTGCCGGTCGAAATGGAAGTCCGCCTGGAGTTTGCCGATCCGGCCTGTACGGTCCTCTGGGAGCAAAAGGCGGGGCACAAACTCAATATCGAGTTCATCGGCCAACAGGCCACCCTGAGCGGATTCTGGGAGTTCCAAGTAACCCAGGGTCAAGCCGACCTCAGCCCCACCAAGCCCAACGAAATCCAATTGCCGCGGAGCGATAACCACCTGGGTAACTGGATCGAGTCTATCCAGAGCCGACAACTCCCCGTCTATGATGTGGAGCTAGGCCATCGGGTAACCTCCTGGAGTCATCTAGGCAATATCGCCTATCGGCTTGGCCGACCGGTGCGATGGGACCCAGCCAAGGAGGAGTTTCCAGGCGACGAAGAAGCCAACCGCCTTCTGCACGTGGCCTACCGCGCCCCGTGGCAAGTCTAGGATACCGGCTGGTAAGAGATACCAATGTAGCTCAATGGCTCAATAAAGAGAAAGCTATATTGAGGCCCTTTCTTCTTACTGCCGCGCAAAGGGGAATCCCGAATCGCATCTTCCCAGGGGTTATGGGTATCCGCACCACTGGGCGAGGCCGAGCGGGCCCCCCCCTTTCCGCAGCAATGCGGACCAAGCCTCATCCGCTCCTGTTGGAGGTTTCTTCTTCGCTCTTGGAACTGGCGCCGCTCGGCCTTTGCTTTACTGGAGGGCGGGACCGGGGATCCGCTCGCCGCGTTGTTGGCGGGCCTGGTCGGCCGGGTCAAACGTGCCGTAAAACAGGGCGTTCGTGTCCATCCAGGTAATGAGCCGCTCCCAATCTTCCGGCGAAAGCCGAACGTCGTAGTGCCCCTTACGCAAAAGTTGCGTTAGCGTGCTTGCCCGGGCGCCGAAGAAGTCGGGCTGGGTCATCGGCTCAGAGTTCACCTGCCGGAAATCGCCTGGTTTGCCGCCCCAGGCCGAATACGGTACCCGAGGGGCCAGCACATTGTAGGACACCGTGTATCGGCCGTCCGGCTGGCCCGTCAGCGCAATACCGCCGTCCTTTTTCTCCGGATTATGGCAGCGCACGCAGTGCTTATCCAGCACCGGCTGCACCAGCAGGGGATAGCTGAACGGTTTGGAACCGTCCGGGCCGGGAGTAATCGGAGAAGGCGCCCGGCGCAGGGCCAGCGGCACTCGGGCCGGGCCGGCTGTTGGGGCGTCATGCCGGCGTTCATGGCACCCGATGCAGGAGACCACTTCGCCCGGTTGCAGATAGGTGACGCTACGCATGGTTTGGACGGCCTGGCCCATTTCGTCCAGGGCTTGAAATGCCAGCGGCAACCCGGCCGGCGCACGAAACAGCGCCGACCCGTCCGGTTCCACTGGCGTCGTGCCCAGCACTTGTCGCCCAGGCGAAGCATTCGGTAGGCCGACGGTCGGCTGGTTGATGTGCCAGGTGCTTTTCGGCAACACCTGCACCACCCGGAGCCTGGTGATTTTCACACCGGCCGGAAGCGTTGGCCAACTGCGATAGACATCCTGAAGGAAAAAGATGCCCTCCCGCTGGGCCGCCAAATGGGCCAACTCCGCCGAATCGCTCCCCGTCGCCTTGGACTCGGAAGGGGCGGCAGAAAGGGAAACGGACGCCCTATGCGCCGAGGCCCCACCATCGTCTCTGGCTTGAGAGGCCGACAACCGAAGCTGGCCGGATGAGGAGGTATTCCCAGCGACCGCCTGGGAGGGGAGAGTCGGCGGCCTGGGCCGGGGCTGAAGCGGCACAGGCCAAAGACTGCTGATATTCAGATCACGATATAAAAGTTCCTTATTTCCAAACCGGTCCATCCAGTACAGACCGAACATGTTCGGCTGGCAGGCGCTCGGCTCCCCAATGAGCCGATCAAAACTGTAGGCCGCCAGGAAATAAGTCTCCGAGATCGGCCAGGGGCTTTTGTAGCAATGGCCCGGCCAGCGCTGATGATCCACCATTGACGGCGGCGGCGAACTGACGCCGACCGGATTGTGCCAGATCGGCCGACCGTCGCCCCGGATCACCGGTATCTCGCTTTCGGGAAACAAGGCGTCCGGTGTAAGCCGCTCGATCGGCGCCAGACCGTCCACTCCCCGACGGACATCCAGCAGGATGATCGACCCGGCGCTCATGGCGTGGTGGGCAGAGGCCGTGGCCATCACCCGATGGGAGCCCGGCACAGGCTGCGCCTCCCAAATGCCGACTGGATTGAACGTGTTGTTGCCGTAGAAAATGCGTACATCGGTGCCGTCTTGCCGAACCGTCCACAGTTGCTGATAAAATATGGCGTTTCGATCCACGTAGTCCCACCGGGTGTAGATGATCCGACCGTCGTTCAAAACAGCCGGGTCCCATTCATGGGTCTCATGATACGAAATGATTCGGGGATTGGCCCCGTCGGCTTCGCACAGGGCCAGCGTGTACACCGCACATGGTCCTTGGCCGCACCGATGGAATCCGCCGCGCCGAGTGGAAACAAACACGATCCGGCCGTCCGGTAGGTATCGGCCCGCAAAATCGTCGTAGGAGCCGTCGGTGAGCTGCCGAAGCCAAGAACCATCCACCTGAATTTCATACAGATGGAAATATTTGTCCATATGGGCTTCCCGGGTTGGCGGCGGCCGATCCACCTGGCAGTAGGAAAAAAGGATCCGCCGTCCATCGTAGGAGACATCGGCAAACTGATAGGAGCCGGTGGGCAGTTTCCCGGCCGTAAGCGATCGGCATTGCATGGACTGGCCCGGCTTTTCCAGCACAAACACCCCACCGCCCGGCCGGGCGCAGTTGCCGGGGTATTGGGTCAATTGATGGCTGAAGAGGCTGTGCGGCTGTTTCACGAAGACAATCGGCCCCCGGGGAAACAGCGGATTGGCCAGGGCGATCTGCCGACGGAGCCGATGGGCCTCTTGCCACAACGCTTCGCCTTCCGGGCCTTCCACTTGGCCGCTATGGCGAAGCTTGTCATACCGGGGCCGAAGTGCCGCCCAGGGGGCTGCCAGTTCCGGCGGAAACAGGCCGGCCGCTTGCAGGTCGGCGACTAATCGATCGCCCCGGTCCAAGCATCGCTGAATGGCCTCGGCCAGGGTACTGGGACACAAGGGGGTTCCCAGGCCGTCCTGCATCCGCCAATCCCATTCGATCATCGCCTCCTGAATGGCCGGCTGCAGCGGAGGCAACTCCGGCAGGGGAAACCGGTTCGGATCAGGCGGCTCCGTCCAAATGGGAATCGACGTGCAGTGGGCCTTGGTTTGGTCAGCCCCCGGCCTACCAGCCCCAGAATCTTCGCTACCAGTTACAAGCCGAAGGTCCTGCCACCGAATGGCCCCTGCCTTGTCGCCAGCCGGGGTTCGGACAAGCAAAACAATCATCCCTTGGCGATCCGCCGCAGCTAGCGGCGTTTGCAGGTCCACGGCTTGGCCCGGTTGAATGGTCTGCCAGGAGAGGCTGCTTTTTGGCTGTTCGGGCGGTTTGGCCGGATCGGCGCCAGCTTGCCAACCAAGGACCGCCTCCACCGGTCCGGGCCCCAATCCGATGGCCCGGCAGGTAAGTTTCCCGGCTAGTTGAGGTAATGAAGAGGCATTTTGCCCACTGCTTGCCGAGGGAGGCCACGTTAGCGGTACAGCGATCTGGACGGTCTGCCCGGCGGCGCAACTGACCACGCATCGGTTAGCGCCCCGCATTAGGGCCGCCTGCGAACCGCCTTCCCGATACGCCAGCAAAAACCCGAAGGCCGAGCGGCTGGACAGCGCGGCCGGCTGGCCGTCGATCTGCACCTGGGCCAGGCCGATTTCCAACCCCTGGCCCGGACTGGCAGTTTCTCCAGCCATCTGCTGGATAGAAGTTCCCCATCCGGTAAAAGTCAATACGATCCCCGCCCAAAAAGCCACGCGCCATACTCGCATAGTAACTCCTTTTCCACGAATTAGCCAGTCTCATCGCCTGCTGAGGGCCAATTTTCGTCGCAAAAGGGCCAGCAGGATCAGTCCCAGACCCAGCAGGCCCAGCGTGGCCGGTTCCGGCACATTAGCTGACAAAATAGCATGTAGCTCCTCATCAGTCAAGAACCGATCGTAGAACTGGATACGGTCGATCCAGCCGCCGAAGGGATCCACACTGCCCAGGCCGGTTAGCCCATCGGCCCCTACCCGGAACTGCACCATATCATCCAGCCCCACCGCTCCGAGCACCACCTGGGAGATCACCGGCGAGCCCAGGCCGCCGGTGTTGTCGAGGAAAGCTTCCAGGACATGGCTTGTGGCGTTATACCGTAGCGCGACAAAATACCACTGGTCCGTCAGAAAGGTACCTGCTCCAGCGTACATGGGACCAGAAGCGCCGTCGCCGTTGACCTGCAAAAACAATTCCCCTACTCCGTCGTCAAAAGAACCAGTGTTATGGAACTGGAGCCGAAACCGGTTGGTGGCCAGGATGGTTTCATGGGACTCGGTTTCGGTAACGTCTTTCCGAACCAGGGCGGTGAAGGTGAAATCGTCGCCGGCCGTGTAGAACTGGTCAAAATCCAGCGAGGCGGTCTCCTGTCGGCTGTAGAAGCCGACGGTGGTTCCCAGACCGGGCTGGAAGATGCCGCCGGGCGGCGGCGGAACAAATTGCACCGCCCCTCGGTTGGTGGCGGGCACCCGGTGGCCGGTGTCGTCGGCCAGCCGGTTAGACGGATTTTCATGGGAATATTCGGCCACCAACCCCACATAACCACTGGGCACCGGATTATACTCCCGGAAGATCTCGCGCAGTTGGCGTTTAGTAAGCAGGGTGTCGTAGAAGCGAATGGCGTCAATCTGGCCAATGAATGCATCTGCACTACCAATGCCGCTCAGGCCGTCCATGCCGATCCGGAACTTGGAGACTACATCAAACCCGGCCAAATTGCTAATGGGAAACGTCAGGTCTGAGCCGAGGAATACCGGCGAATCGTCCTGAAGCCACCCGGTAAGTTGGCCAGTGGTGGCGTTGTACTGGAGGGCCACAAAATACCACTGATCGGCCAGGAAGCTACCGGCCGGACTTTCTCGAGTGCCGCCGCCGGCCGAGGAAGTCAAATCCAGCCGAAGTACCCCGTTATACCCGTCGGCACTTCGGTATTGGAGGCGGAAGCGATCGGCCCCGAGGATGGTCTGATGCCCGCTGGAACCGCCCTGTTTGCGGACCATAGCCACAAAGGTGAAATCATCGCCGGGGGTATGGATGTTCGGCACATCTAGATAGCTGGTGCTGCCGCCGGGATATTGGCCGACCGTGCCGAGTTGCAACGGGCCGGGAGTAGTCGGCAGGCCGAAAGTCACACTGCCGCCGTTGGTAGCGTGCAGGTCGTTGCCCGAGGTGTCTTCCAGCCGATTGGCCGGGTTCTCGTGATCATAACGCACGACCAGTCCGATGGGGCCGGGCGGCAAACCCTGCAAGGAGCGGAAAATATCCCGGAGTTGGCGGGGCGTAAGGGCCTGGTCGTAGAAGCGAGCGCCGTCGATCCAGCCGCCCCAGGGATCCCCGCCGCCGATGCCGCTCAGCCCATCGTTGCCCAGGCGGAAGACGGTCATGCCGGATAGATCAGCAGTCCGAGAGAAGACCGGCCCTCGGAACACGGGGTTTTCCGACTGGAAATAGGAGCGGACCGTTTGAGTGGCCGGATCATAGACCAGGGCCGCAAAATACCACTGATTCACCAGGAAAGTGCCGTCGCCCGTTTCGTTGGTGCCAACGTTTTTAATATCCAGGCGAAGGGTGCCTGCGCCGTCGTCGGTGGTACCGGTGTTCCGGAATTGAAAGCGGAAGAGGTTGCTGGAAAGGATGGTTTGATGGCCGCCGGTTTCGTCGCTGTCTTTGCGTACTAGGGCGACAAAAGTGAATGCATCCCCTTCTGTATAGAAGGAGGGGATATCCAGGCCGTTGACCCGGGTGTATTGGCCCACCTGGCTGCCAAGCTGGAACGTGGTGGTTCCGCTCAGGGTGCTTGGATCGACAAAAGTTACACTGCCCTGATTCTGGAGGGTAACCATATGTCCGGTATCGTCGGCCAGGGGATTGGGGCCTTCATGGCTGTACTGGGCCAGTAGGCCAATCGGTCCAGGTCCTGTGCCGGGCCGATACTGCCAGAAAATGTCCCGTAGTTGCTTTTTCGTGAAAGCCTGGTCGTAAAATCGGATTTCGTCGATCCAGCCGCCAAACGGGTCAGCGCCGCCAATGCCGCTTACTCCATCTCGGCCAATTCGCAATTGGCGCATTGTCTCCACTACATTGATCCCGGAACCCGTGCCGGAAAAGATCGGGCCCATCCAGACCGGACTATCCGGCTGCAAATAGGCCTGCAAGGTGTCCGTGGCGGCGTTGTAGGTCATCACCACCATCTGCCACTGCTCGGTGGGAAAGACGCCGGTAGGGGATTGGAGGGTGCGGATCGTAGCGCCGTCTCGATAGTTGATAGCCAATCGGCCGTTTTGATACTGGAACCGGAAGTTTTCGCTGGCCAGGATTGTTTGATAGGCGGTGGGATCGACATTATCCTTTCGTACCATGGCGATGAACGTAAAATCATCGCCTGGGGTGTAAAGTTCTGGCACGGTGAGATAATCGGTTTCGGTTCGCACGTATCGGCCGACGGTCGTTCCCAGGGTGGAAGCAAAGCCGCCCGCAGTAGCCGATGCATCCACGAAATCCACCCCCGAATTGGCAAGCGTCAGTCCGTGGCCGGTGTCGTCGGCCAGGCGATTGGCGGCGTTTTCATGGCTATATCGGGCCACCAGACCGATCGGGCCGCCGCTGTACCCAAGATAGGAGTAAAACACATCCCGAAGCTGGCGTTTGGTAAGCGCCCCCTGGAAGAAGCGGGCATTATCGATCATGCCGCCCCAGCCATCCACTCCGCCAATGCCGCTCAGCCCGTCCATGCCGATGCGCATGGCGGTGATATTGGTCAGCGGCTCTGTGGGAGTGCCCGAAAATGTTGGCGAGGTGAGCACCCCGGTCGAAGGTAATAAATAACCCTGGACCAAATTGCCGGTGGCATCGTAGCGCAATGCCACAAAATACCATGTATTGTCCTGGAACACTCCGCTACTAACCAACGACTGATTGCCGGTGCTATTTTTTATATCCAGCCGAAATACCCCGCCGGGGGCTTGCTGGAACCGGAATCGGTCGGCCCCGAGAATGGTTCGATGCCAGGGCGAAGCCCCATCGCTATACACCAGAGCAGTGAACGTATATCCCTGGGTCTGATCCAGACCGCCAGCCAGCGGGTTCAAAAGACTGCTGGGCAGGTCGATATACTGGTTGGCCGTGTAGGTGAAGCTGGCCACGGTACTTTCCAGGCCGGCGGCAAAACCGCCCGTCGTGGGCGGGGTGATAAAACTAACGCCGTTTACTGCGGTGGCCTGGTGGCCGTGGCCGGAAGTGTCCGCAGTCCGGTTCAGCGGGTCTTCGTGGGAATACTCGGCCACCAGGCCGGTCATGAGCTGAGTGGGACCTACCATGGCCATCTGGCCGCTCTGGGACCGATACTCGGCATTCATCCAGCTGGTGGTGCGGACGACGTTGGAAATTCGCACTTCGTCGATCAGTCCGCGGAACGGGTTACCGCCGCCGACCCGGGCGCCGATGGTAAGCGATTCGGTGTTGCCAAAGCCGGGGCCATGAGTATAGCTGTTCGTGGTGGGTGATTCGCCGTCCAGGTAGCCTCGGACCGTGCCGCTACCGATGGTCGTTCCAATAAAATGCCAATTGCCGTCAAAGGCATTCGATCCCACCAGCCGAACTTGGTTGTTTTGCGAGCCGCTGGTGGCCGTGTCGATCCGAATATTTTGATGCGAATCGGCGCCGCCCCGCTGATATTCCCAGCCGGTTACTGTGTCCGTGTTTTTAGAAATGACGCGTGTATAACTGCCCGGTTGATTGGCCGCCGCCCCTTTCATCCAGTAGGAAATGGTAAGGTTATCGGCCATATCCAGAGCCGTGCCAGAGGCGGTAATTCGGCTTCCATCGCCGGCAAAGGAGCGGGCATCGCCGATGAGGCCGGCTGTGGTGGTTACGCCGCTGCCATTGATCGTTCCGGGATGTACGCCGGTCGAATCGACCGCGGTGCCTGTGCCGCCCAAGTGCCAGACGCCTACATAGCCGTTAGACCAGACATCGGCCACGTTTTGGCCGTCCGATGCGCTCGGGTTGCCGAAGTACATCTGGATATAGCCGGCCGTGGAACCCAGATCGATCTGCGGCACTTTCACCCAGACGGCGCCGGTTCGGCCAGCCGGGTCCCATTTTTCAATCTCATAGCTCAGCGGCGTGCCGGTCGGCGTGGTGAATCGCAGATCAGTGCCATCGGCTTTTGCCTTGGCGAAGTCGAAATTGCTGGCGTTCAGGGTTACCAGAAGCGGGAAATCCGTGAGGGTTTCTGTGCCTGGGGCGTTATTGATGCCGATTTTGGCCCGGTAGGCCCAGTCGTCGAACGGCCCGGCCAAAAGCCCCGTCGGTCCGACGGCAATCCACCAGAGGAATACCCACACAAAGCCCCGCCAAAGCTTCTCGGACTTCGGCATGGGGAGGCAGAGCCGCGGAAGCGAAAGGTGCGGCCGACGCCCGAGAAGCCGGACATTGCTAACTGCTGACGCCCCACCGCCATCCCCTTTCCCCGGAACATGAGCCTTTTTCATGGCAACCCCCTTTCTAAAAAAGCCGACATGCCAACCCCTATTGAAATCAAATGTTCATATACAGCTTCCGCTCACATTCCTCCAAGGATGTGAAGCGTAGTCCCTAACACCTACCATTTTAACTCCAGCAGACAATTCGCTCAACAAAAAAGGAAGGAAAAGAGAATTCCCCCTGCAAAATGGGGGTGCGTTTCGCCCCCTATCAATCGGATATCTTCTGGGGCACACCCCGGCAGATAACACTCCACTGCTTTTCCGTCGAGCGGAACGAGGGGGCGGTCAGGATTTAAGATTCGTGGGGGGCGTTTTGCTCGGGACGCCAGCCGGCCCGAAACATCTGGACTGCCACCGTAACCGGCGAAGGGGTGTACTGGGTGCGCTGCTGCTGGCCAGCCGCCGCCTCCATCGCCTCATGCAGGGCGTAGCAGGCGGTCTGGTAATCCACCCCGGCCAAAAGGGATACCAGCCGAGTGCCGCGGTCGATGAGCTTTTTATTGGTCGGTTCGACATGGGACATCCAGTTGCCTTCGACCCGGCCGAGGCGGGCCATGGTGCCCGTGGAAAGAATGTTCAGTGTAAGTTTTAATGCCAGCCGATCCCAAAGCCGAAGCGGCGAGGCGGGCAACGAACAAAGAATCGCAAAGGCCCGCTCCACCGGTCGATCCGGCCTGCTAGGCCCGATGGATAAAACCGCCGTTTGGGTAAACCGAGGGCCCCACTCGACAAGGTACCTGTCAAAAGAATCCTTTGTCTGGCTGTTTTGGCCCACTTCCTGGCCGACCAGAATTAGCATCAGGCCGGTTTCTTCCGCCTCCCAGCGGGATGGGTCTGGCTCGTTGCCGATCTGGAACTTCAGGATTTCGGCATTATCCAGTTTTGGCGGTTTCTGTCGAAGCCAGAGCGAAACGCCAAGCTCTTCATACACGCTGGCCGGCCAATCGATGCCTCGAAGCGGCCGCCGAAACACCCGGTGCCAGGTCTGGGACGTGGAAAAGCGGGGATTTTTCACAAACGCCCAGCTCCGGGGGGAGCTGGTGTCATCGCATTTACGGAACGGCGGCAGGCAGAAGGTAGGCGACCGCTCCGTCGTATCCGTCAGTACATCTAGCAGGAACCGATCCGCCAGATACGTTATCAGGCCCTGCCGACGATAGATCGCCTCTTCCCACAAGATAGCCTGGGCCAGGGCTTCGGCGTTTTCAGGGGCGTGCAACTCGGCCAGCAACCGGCGGAACCGGGCGGGATAATCGGACGCCGACAGCCCGGCCAAACCAAGTTGTTCCATGGCTTCCGGCGGCAAATACTGCCGAAGCAGCCCGGCCAGGGCCAGTTCCACCGCGGCGGCCAGAACTACCATTTCGGTCGTGGTGGCCTGCATCCGGGTGGAACCGGCAATGGCCATCGGGCCGGTAAAAAGGTCCAGTTTGGTGATGCGGGGTTCGTCGATGACTTGTCGGCTTCGTTCGACATGCTGGCGGAGCACCTCGGAGGGATTGTTATAGACGAAAAAGACGGTAGCCCCGACCTCCAAACCTTGCCAGGCAGTGCCGATGACAAACGAGGTCTCCCCGCCTTCGGTAACCGCTGTGACCACATCGCCCTTTTGCACGCCGGCCTGAGCCAGTTGATACCGGCCCAATTGGGGCGAATCTTCAAAGCCTTCCACGGAGCGGATCAGGGCGTAGTCGCCGCCGGCCATCAGACTGTAAAAAGCCTCCTGCCAGCGGTCGGCCTCCGGCAAGCGGGCGTACAGTTCGGGATGGTTTTCCCGCAGTTCTTCCCAGAAGGTGCGCCAGGCGGCCTCCAGCAAGATGGCTAGTCGCCCCGTTGCCCCGCAGCCGGTCCAGAAGACCCGTCGGCCCGCCCGTACCGCTTCCTGAATCGCTTGGACAAGCCGGGCAAACTCCGGCCCGGCCAACACCCGATCCAATGTGGGCGGAATATCTTCATCGACTTGCATCAAGAGACGAACCCCTTCCACCGGCTCGGTAGCAATGGTCTGCGAAAGCCGAGCGGTAACCGGATGCGGCTGTTCCGTGGGCAACGCCCCAAGCCGAAACGCCTGTTCATGCTCCAAAAAATGCTGGGCTTTCTCTTGCGCATTGGCCATGGAACATTCCTTCCTACCTGGCGGCATGGATCGCTCTTTTGGCCGCCAGAAACTAAAAGTGCCAAAGGACGCAAAACACCATTTCTGCGCTTTGACCGCACACCCTTTTTGTTTTGTAACATTTCAGCCGAATGAAGTGGGGCCTAGGTTTTTCCTCCCTGCCCACCGCTCCAAGAGGGTTAGGCTCCAGAGGGAAAGCAGGAGACAACGTAGCTTTTTTGCCCCCTCACCCGGCCTGCGAAGCAGGCCGGCCTCTCCCACGGTGGGGAGAGGCGAATTTTCTCCATTCCGCTGAAATGTTACTTGTTTTGTATAAAACCCAAAATGGCGGAAATCAATGGATTGGCAAAAATCGTCAATAATTTTGACGCATTTTTTCTACTTCGTTTTCTTGTGATCTGCTGCCATGTGGAGTAGCTTGGAAAAAGGCGATATTTTAACCGTTTGCAGCGGTTTTTGAGGGCAATGGAAAAATGCGACTGGTCGGGTCGCATAAATAGAAAGATAGAAAGGATGTGTATGCGAAAACTCGGCGTTGGATATGCAGCGGTGGGGTGGATCGTTCTGGAAGCCTGTACGCTTGGATTTGCCGGCCAGGAAGGGGTGATTACCCTAAGCCGGGAGGGCAAAAGTGAGTATGTGATTCTTTTGTCGGATAAGCCTACCCCAGTGGAAACCACGGCGGCCCAGGAGTTGCAAACCCATCTGGCTGAGATCACCGGAGCACATTTACCGATTTTTGCCGAAAGCCAGGCCCCCGACGGCAAAGGGCGGATTTTGGTCGGCGATTGCCGGTTGGTGCGTCAGGCGTTGGCCGGACTGGCCCCGGCCCGGCTTCCGCCGGATACGATCGTCATCAAAACCGTAGGCCGAGACCTGATTCTCACCGGCCATCCCCGGCGTGGGGCCTTGTATGCGGTGTTTACCTTTCTGGAAGAGCATCTGGGCGTGCGATGGTGGACGCCTACGGAAGCGACGATCCCGCGTCGGCCTACCATGCAGGTACCGCCGTTGGATATCACCTACAGTCCCAAGGTAATCGACCGGGCGGTGCGGTATCTGGTGGCTACGTCGGATGGGGTGGCCTTTTCGCATGATCATTTGCGGCCCTCGGAGCAGCGGCAGATGGGGATATTTGCGGCCCGGCTGCGGCTGAATGGGGAAGATATGTACACTATTCCAGCGGAATACGGCGGTCGGGATCGGCTATTGGGCTGGGTCCATACCTTCTCGGAAACCAGTTTTCCCGGCATCAAGCCGCTCTTGCCGCCAGACCAATACTTCGACCCGCATCCGGACTGGTACGCCCTGGTGGATGGCAAACGCCAGAAATACGGCGCCCAGCTTTGCCTTACCAATGAGGAGATGCGCAAGGAATTGACCCGGCAGGCTCTAGAGCGGCTGAAAGCCCATCCCGACGCCACGATCATCTCCATCAGCCAGAACGACAACAATCGCCGGTGCCAATGCGAGCGGTGCCGGGCTGTCGAAGAAGAGGAAGGTGCGCCGTCGGGCCTGGTGATCCGGTTTGTCAATCGGGTGGCCGAGGAAATCGAAAAGCATTTTCCTCAGGTGCTGGTGGATACATTGGCGTATCAATATACGCGGAAGCCGCCGCGGCAGGCCCGGCCCCGACGGAACGTCATCGTTCGCCTGTGTACCATCGAGTGCAGCTTTTCCCAGCCGTTGGAGACCGGCCCACAGAACGAGCCGTTCCGCCGGGACCTGGAAGGCTGGAGCCAGATCGCCCCGCAGCTTTACATCTGGGATTATGTAACCAATTTTTCCGCCTATTTGATCCCGCATCCCAACTGGCATGTGCTGGCGCCGAACATCCGGTATTTTGTCCGTCATAAAGCGGTAGGCATTTTCGAGCAGGGCGATAGCGGAAGCCGAATCGGCGAGTTTGTTCGCCTTCGGGCCTGGATGCTGTCGCATCTATTGTGGAATCCCGAAGCCGACGAGGGGAAACTGATCAAGGAGTTTTTGGAAGGTTACTACGGTCCGGCGGCCCCGTATCTGGCGGAGTACATCCACCTGATGAGCCGGGCGGGGCAACGATCGGGCGTTTATCTTCGCTGTTATATGCCGGACACCAAAAAGTGGCTCACCTTGGACGATCTGAACCAAGCCACCCGGCTTTTCCAGCAGGCGCTGGAGGCGGTTCGGGACGATCCAGTCCTTTTCGAGCGGGTCCGTCGGAAGCGATTGCCGGTGGATTTGGTCTGGCTTCAGCGGTATGAGGAGTTCCGGCAGCAGGCGGCCCGAGAGGGTAAAGAGTTTCTGGGGCCTACCGACCCGGCCAAGGGTTGCCTGGAATATCTCCAGTTGGCCCACAAGCATCGGGTCGGCGAGTACCGGCAAGGCCAACCCTTTAGCAAATACGAACCCGTTCTTCGGAAATTGTTCCTCAAAGAATAGGTTTTTTTCGGCGGGGGGCTTGCGTGGATTGAGGTCGGGAGGAAATAATCCCGGTATGGGTTGGGACTCGGATGGGCCGATGAGCCTCCGTTTCTCAACGGTTGCACCAGCACGTGATGTTTTTCTTCATGGGAAAGGAGCACTGACGATGAACCGCGTATGGTGGATTGGTTTTTGTGTAGTTGGTTCAGTGGCGGCGGTTGGCATGGCTGCCCTATGGGCGGCTGAGACCTCTCAGAAGACAGAAGGACTGACCCCAGAAGAAATCCAGGAAGGTTTTGTCAGCCTATTTGACGGTAAAACGCTGAAAGGTTGGCAGGGCGACACGAAAGGCTATGTGGTAGAAAATGGCCTCATGGTGTGCAAACCGGGCGGCAATCTCTATACAGAGAAAGAATACGCCGATTTCATCTTCCGTTTTGAGTTCAAAGTGCCTCCCGGGGGCAATAACGGGGTGGGCATCCGCGCCGAACTAGGCAAAAACGCCGCCTATCACGGTATGGAAATCCAAATTCTCGATGACTCGCATCCAAAATACCAAAATCTTCAGCCTTACCAATTTCATGGTTCGATTTATGGTGTGGTGCCGGCCAAACGAGGCCACCTGAAACCGCCCGGCGAGTGGAACACCGAGGAAATCTACGCCAAGGGGTCGCACATCCGGGTTACCCTGAACGGTGTGGTCATCGTCGATGCCGACATCAGCAAAATCGACCCCAATAATACGATGGACCACCAGAAGCATCCGGGCCTGCACAACAAGAAAGGCTATATCGGCTTTTTGGGCCACGGCGACCGGGTGGAATTTCGCAACATCCGCATTAAGGAACTGTAACCGATTTTTCCATGCCGGTCCGATTGGAATGTTGGACCGTTTAATGGACAACTTATGTCTATCACGGACGTATCGCCTACCGCCTTTGGGCGCCGCCGGGGAGAAGTCTTTGCCTGGGTGCTATACGACTGGGCCAATAGCGCCTATTCGACCATCCTGATTACCATTCTGTATCAATATCTGACCACGCAGGTCTTCGAGGCCGAGAACTGGTGGGGATCGACGTTGTATGCCTGGTGTATTGGGACGTCGATGATGACGGCGGCGGTGCTTTCGCCGCCGTTGGGCGCACTGGCCGATCTGAATTGCAGCAAGCGCCGATGGCTGGCCCTGACAGCCCTGGGTGGAGCAGGCGGCGGCGTCCTGCTGGCACTGCTGCCCACCCATTGGGCTGTTCCTATCCTAGTGCTGTTCACCCTGGTGAGCCTTTGTTTTGAGCTGTCCCTGGGTATCTATAATGCCTTTTTGCCAGAGATTACCACGGAACAGACGGTCAATCGGGTGTCTGCCTGGGGTTTCGGCGCGGGGTATATTGGCGGGGCGTTGGCGTTGATCTTGGCTTTGCTGATCGAAGTGCTGGGCAAGCGGTGGGGCTGGGGCGACGAGGCATTTCGGCTCCGGATGGGCATATTGTTAATGGCCCTATGGTGGGGCGGATTTTCTCTGCCCACGCTCCTGCTACTTCGAGACCGAGGCCAACCAACTCATCGGCAACGGTTTCTCCAGGCCGCCCGATCGGCCATGCAAGAGATCGGCCACACCCTGCAAAACATCCGCCGTTACCGAATGCTGGCCTTTTTTCTGATCGGATTTCTTTTCTATAACGAAGGGGTACAAACGGTCCTGAATCAGGCATCCACGTTCGCCACCAAAGAATTGGAGTTTACCACCGGCGAATTGGTGTTGGTGATCTTGATGATCCAATTTTTGGCGTTGCCGGGGTCGCTACTGGTGGGTTGGTTGGCCGATCGTTGGGGGCAAAAGCCGACGATTATTGGCTGCATAGTCGTTTGGGTGGTGCTACTCAGTTCGGCCTGGTTTATCCATGCTAAGTGGCAGTTTTGGATTCTGGGCGGTGCGGCGGCGATGGTCATGGGCGGCACCCAATCGGTCAGCCGGGCCTTGATGGGCGTGCTTACCCCGGAACGGCATACGGGGCAATTCTTCGGATTTTTCAACTTCTCCGGCAAAGCGACCAGTTTTATGGGTTCGTTTGTCTTTGGAGCGATACTTCGACTGACCGGATCGGCCCGGCCGGCCATTTTGAGCCTACTGGTATTTTTCCTGCTTGGCTGGGCGATTACGGCCAAGGTCAACGTGGATGAAGGCCGACGCCAAGCCCTACGGGAAAACACCCGTCCCTGCTCCTAGAGGAGACAAAAGGAAATGTATCTAGCGATCGAAATTGGCGGCACCAAGTTGCAGTTGGCCGTGGGGGCCGCTCAGGGACCGCCGCTGGTGGATTTATGTCGGTTTCCGGTGGATCGGTCCCAGGGGGCCGAGGGCATCCGACGGCAGATTGCCCGGGCGGCGCCCGACCTGATCCAAAAGCACCACGTGCGTGCGATTGGGATCGGTTTCGGCGGGCCGGTCGATCCGGCCGCAGGCCGAACGCTCAAAAGCCATCATGTGGAAGGATGGACAAATTTTCCTCTTGTCGCCTGGTGCCGGGAGACTTTCGGTCTGCCCACCGCCCTGGGCAACGACGCCGATATGGCCGGCCTGGGCGAAGCACGTTTCGGCGCAGGCCGAGGCGCCAAGGTCTGCTTCTATTCCAATGTGGGCACCGGGATTGGCGGTTCGCTGGTGATCGGCGGCCGACTTTACACCGGTTCGGCCGGGGTGGCCTGCGAGGTGGGACATCTTCGGCCCGGCCTGGATTTCCTCGAACCGGAGCAAAATCTGGAATCCCTAGCTGCCGGGTGGGGGATTGAGGCGGCTGCTAGAGAGGTTCTGAAAAACCCGGCGGAAAGTCCGCTTCTTCGGCAATGGTGCGACAAGCTTCCCCAACCGCTGGAATCTTATCAGGCGGAGCTTTTGGAGCGTGCCGGGGGCCAGCTCGATCGGCTCACTGCCCGGCATGTGGCCGAGGCTGCCGCCGGCGGAAACTTGCTGGCCCGGCTGGTCTGGCAGCGGGCGTGCCAGGCCTACGGCTGGGCGCTGGCTCAGGTCATTACGCTGATCGCCTCGGATGTGCTGGTGCTGGGCGGCGGCGTGTCGCTAGCCGGGGAAGACCTTTTCCTCCGACCGGTGCGGGAATATGTCCGCCGATACGTCTTTCCTCCGTTGCGAGATAGCTACCGGATCGTGTCGGCAGCCCTGGGCGAAGAGGTCGTCCTGCACGGCGCCCTGGCCCTGGCCGCCGACGCAGTCGGATGAAGGACGGATCGCAAATCGCTAATTGCGGATCGCTGATCGCGCCGCCCCCAACTCCAAACCGCTCCCTTACGGTCGCGGCTCTGTGTTCACCCCTCCGCCTGTCGCAATTACGGCAGGCAGATGGCCTCGGCGGGTTCCGGGGCGTTGATCTGTTTGCCGACAGCCTCGGCCACCCGGCGTACCAGGTCCATCGTCTCGGCGAACTGCTGGAAGGTGAGCGATTGGTACCCGTCGCTCAGGGCGGTTTCGGGGTTGGGGTGGACTTCGATGATCAGGCCGTCCGCACCGGCAGCTACCGCGGCGGCGGCCATGTCCGGCACCAGGGCCGTATGGCCGGTCCCATGGCTCGGATCGACAATGATCGGCAAGTGTGTATGCTGATGCAGCCAGGGCACGCTCGCCAGCGGCAGCGTGTAACGAGTATGGGTCTCAAAGGTCCGGATGCCACGCTCGCAAAGGATCACCTGCTGGTTACCGGTGTTCAGGATATACTCGGCGGCCAGGAGCAGTTCTTCCAAGGTGGCCGCTGGCCCTCGTTTCAAAAGCACCGGTTTGCCGCTCTGGCCGGCCTCTTCCAAAAGCCGATAGTTCTGCATGTTCCGGGCGCCGATCTGCAACAGATCGGCATACGAGGCGACCAGTTCGACATCGGTGGCGGCCATCACTTCGGTTACAATCGGTAGTCCGGTCTCGGCCCGAGCCGTCGCCAAAATCTTCAACCCATCCTCTTTGAGTCCTTGGAAGCTATAGGGACTGGTCCGAGGTTTGAACGCTCCGCCGCGTAGGGCGGTGGCCCCGGCTGCTTTGACGGCCCGGGCAGTGGCCAGCGTCTGCTCTTCGCTTTCTACAGAACACGGTCCGGCAATAATGCCCAGATGGCTATTGCCGACCCACAACGGCCCAACCCGTACCACGGTCCGCTCTCGCTTGACCTCCAGGCTAGCCACCTTGTAGGGGGCCAAGATCGGCACCACCGAATCCACGCCGGGACTACTGGCCAACGACTGCCGATATTCATCCCGTTTGGACCCAATGGCGGCGATCACCGTCCGTTCCGTCCCGTAAATCGGATGGGCCTTCATGCCCAACTGTTGCACCAGTTGGATCACATGCTGAATCTGCTCTGGCGTGGCATCCGTCCTCATCACAACGATCATCGCTACGTCCTCCCATGGTAAAAGGCTTCCAAGGACTTGGGGAAAAACTGTTTGGACCGATTTCTGTGGCAGTAAAAACAAAAAGCCCCGAGAACCTTACGGGTCTCGGGGCTTTTTTAGGTCTTGGTAGAAGGTTTTTATCGGCTACAGACCTCCTCCGGCCCCGCGACCCGGCGGGCTATAAAAATAAAAGTAGAACCCAAAGGTAGCAGGCCGGAGACTGTGCATCGTCCGCTCTTCTCCTACATCGATCAACCGGGGAGTTCAGGCCCGGCTTGGTATGGATCGGCTTCGGCCGGGCATTCTCCCCACAGATACCTAGTTTATTTTGCCTTTTCCCACTTCCCTTGGCAAGAGGCAAAACCGAAAATTTTGAAAAACTGAGAAAACGGGCGCCTTATCCTGCCCCACCAATTAATTACCCATTACCCCTCTGCAGAAGGCTATTTCCGTCCGCTTATCCCTTTTCCAATTCCCCCTCCACGCCGAACCCGATAGGATAGATCATAGAACCCCCGGAAAAATTTCCCAGATGCTAGGCCGGTACTTTCCGGGGGCAGGAGGTAATTCGGTAATGCACGATTTGGGCGGAGAGTTTCGGCTGGTAAGCCCCTTCCAACCCGCCGGCGATCAGCCGCAGGCCATTGAGGCTCTCGTGGATGGTCTGCGTCGGGGCCTCAAACACCAGGTGCTCATGGGGGTAACCGGCTCGGGCAAGACGTTTACCATGGCCAACGTGATCCAGGCGGTGCAACGCCCTACCCTGGTCATGTCGCACAATAAAACTCTGGCCGCCCAACTTTACGCCGAGTTCAAAGAGTTCTTCCCCTATAATGCGGTACGATATTTTGTCAGTTATTACGATTATTACCAGCCAGAAGCCTACATCCCGCAGCGGGACATCTACATCGAAAAAGACGCCTCAATCAACGAACAGATCGAGCGACTGCGCCTGGCCGCCACCAGCGCACTCATCAGCCGACGCGATGTGATCATCGTGGCCAGCGTCTCGTGTATTTACGGGATCGGATCGCCGGAAGATTACCGGCAGATGATGATCCCGCTCCGGGTGGGTCAGATAGCGGATCGCGACGAGGTATTGGCCCGGCTGGTGAGCATCCAGTACGAGCGGAACGATGTGGCCTTTGAGCCGGGCAAGTTCCGCGTGCGCGGCGATTGCGTCGAGGTGTTCCCCACCTATGACGAGTCGGCGGTTCGGATCGAGTTCTGGGGCGATGAGATCGAGCAGCTTTCGCTCATTCATCCGATCAGCGGCGAGGTCTTGCAGCGGCAGAGAGAGATGTATATTTATCCAGCAAAGCATTTCGTCCTGCCGGAAAACCGTATCCTGCGGGCCTTGGATGAAATCCGCCGGGAATTGGACCAGCGCGTGGAGGAATTGCGCAACCAAGGAAAGCTGCTCGAAGCCCAACGACTAAACGCCCGCACCCGGTTCGATCTGGAGATGCTCCAGCAGGTGGGCTATTGCCCGGGCATCGAGAACTACAGCCGACCGCTTTCCGGCCGACCGCCCGGCACGCCGCCCGATACCCTGTACTCCTTCTTCCCCGACGATTTTCTCCTGTTTGTGGATGAGTCCCATGTAACGATTCCCCAAATCCGCGGCATGTATCATGGGGACCATAACCGGAAGGTTACGTTGGTCGAACATGGATTTCGGCTTCCCAGCGCCCTGGACAACCGACCGCTCAAGTTTGAAGAATGGGAGTCGAAGATCAACCAGGTGATTTATGTGTCGGCTACACCGGGGCCGTATGAACTGGAAAAGGCGGGCGGCCGAGTCGTCGAACAGATCATTCGGCCCACCGGGCTTTTGGACCCGGAAATCGAGGTGGTCCCGGCCAGTCGGCAAGTGCCGCATCTTATCGAACAAATCCGCCAGCGAGCCGCCGTCGGCGAACGGGTGTTGGTCACTACACTCACCAAACGGCTGGCCGAAGATTTGGCCGACTACTTCTCGAAACAAGATATCCGCTGCAAATGGATCCACAGCGAACTGGATGCCTTCGAACGGGTGGAACTGCTGCGGGATCTGCGCAGCGGGGCTTTCGACGTGCTGGTGGGCATCAACCTGCTGCGGGAAGGCCTGGACCTGCCGGAGGTCTCGCTAGTGGCCATCCTGGACGCCGATAAAGAGGGCTTTTTGCGAAGCGCCACCTCACTGATTCAGACGATCGGCCGATCCGCTCGAAACGTCAACGCCAAGGTGATCCTGTATGCAGATCAGGTAACCGAGTCCATGCAGCGGGCCATCGAAGAAACCCGCCGCCGCCGCCGATTGCAGGAAGAGTATAACCGTCAGCACGGCATTACGCCGGAGACGATCCGAAAGGCGATCCATCAAGGCATCGAAGCCGAAGTGGAAGCCCACGCCCAAAGTCACGCCATGGTCGGTCGGCAGGACGAAACCGAGTACATCACCCAGGAATACCTCAACGAATTGGAAGCGGAGATGTATGCGGCGGCGGAGGCGCTGGAGTTTGAACGGGCGGCGGCCATCCGAGACCGCATCATTCAGCTTCGCCAGCAACTGGGCAAGCGGCTGGAAGAGGCCCACCTTGAGCAGGCCACCCGCCAAACCCGCTCCCGCCGCCGCAGTGGTCGGACCTCCCGCCGCCGCGGTTAATCTTCTCTGGAGTGGTTTTTGGCGATCCTTGACTCTTTAGCGTCTCATTCTATAATGAAATAGTATTACGATTTCTAAAATCGTAATATCCAGCGATGCTTTCCCCCGGTTTCCCCTATCGGTCCTGCCGGTGGGCGCCGGATGTTTCTACCCTCCCGGCCGTAAAAGGAACCTGCCGATTGGCGGCGAGAGAAAGGAGGGGACGCCCTATGGGCGGCGGAAGGGATGATGCGGTATGGACGGACAGGAGATTCTTCAGTGGCTTCGGGAATCGGACCAAGAGCGACTATCGGAGTTATGGCAACGGGCGGACCAGACTCGCCAGCAACACGTTGGGCCGGAGGTCCATCTGCGCGGATTGATCGAAATATCGAACCATTGCGTCCGTCAATGTGCTTATTGTGGGCTGCGGCGGGGACGGAACAATTTGCCGCGGTATCGGCTTTCGGACGAAGAAATCATGAGCTGCGTCCGAATAGCAGTGAATCGTGGTTATGGGACGGTGGTGCTTCAGTCGGGCGAGGACCCGTGGTGGACCGGAGATCGGGTAGCACGGCTGATCGAACGGATTAAATCGGCGACGCCGGTGGCGGTAACGCTGAGTCTAGGCGAACGGACCGAGGAAGAATTGATCCGGTGGCGGCGGGCGGGAGCGGACCGGTACTTTCTTCGGTTCGAGACATCCAATCCGGCGCTATTTCGACGGTTGCACCCGCCCCAGGGTGAAGAGCCGTCGGCGTATGGGCCGCGTGCAGAGGAACATCCGAGATTGAGGCTATTGAAGCAGTTGCGGCAAATCGGTTATGAGGTAGGCAGCGGTGTGTTGATCGGGTTGCCTGGGCAGACGTATGAGGATTTGGCCGAGGACATTCGCTGGTTTGCCCGATTGGATTTGGACATGATCGGCGTTGGGCCGTATTTAGTGCATCCGGAGACCCCCTTAGCCGACCGATCGGCCTGGCCGGTAGCCTCTCCGGGTCATCAGACGCCGGCGGGGGAAGAAATGACATACAAAGTGATTGCCTTGGCACGGTTGGTCTGCCCCAGGGCGAACATCCCGGCCACAACGGCTTTGGGAGTCCAAGGCGGCCAGCGTGGTCGGCGATTGGGGTTGCAGCGGGGCGCTAACGTGCTGATGCCCAATCTGACGCCGCCTGCCTATCGTCGGCTGTATGAGATCTATCCTCACAAAGGGCAGCCGATCGGCGACGACCCGGCGGGTTTGGACGCCTTTCTGGCCGAGTTGGGCCGTTACCCTGGCCGAGGACGCGGCGATTCGCCGAACTACCGTATCCGTTGCCAAGTTGTCGCCTCTTAGGCGTCGAAAGGAGGTACTCATGGCTTGCACTCGGACGCTAGGCCGACTTAGCGAAAGCGCCTACGATTTTATTGACGAAGCGTATCTGCATCATCTTTTGGAAGGGCAAGTGGATCGCCGTCAGGTGCAGGAGGTATTGGCGAAAAGTCTGGCCAAACAGCCGCTCGATCCGGAAGAAACCGCCGTGCTACTAAAGGCCGACGATCCGGAACTGGTAGAAGAGATTTTGGAAACCGCCCGGCGATTGAAGCGCGAGGTCTATGGCAATCGGATTGTTCTTTTTGCCCCGTTGTATGTCGGTAACGAATGCGTGAATGATTGTCAATACTGCGGGTTCCGCCGATCCAATGCGGATCAGGTTCGTAGGACGCTCACCTTCGAGGAGATTCGACGGCAGGTGCAGGCGTTAGAGGATAGGGGGCACAAGCGGCTGATTTTAGTCTTTGGCGAACATCCGCGGTATAGTCCATCGTTCATTGCGGAGTGTGTGCGGCAGGTGTATGCGACCCGAAGCGGGCGTGGAGAAATCCGCCGCGTGAATATCAACGCCGCGCCGTTGGATCATGAAGGATATCGAGTGGTCAAGGCCGCAGGCATTGGGACGTACCAGGTCTTTCAGGAAACCTATCATCGTGCGACGTATGCCGAGGTGCATCCACCGTCCACGCCCAAGGGGGACTATTTCTGGCGGTTGGACGCCCTGGCCCGCGCCATGGAGGCCGGCTGCGACGATGTGGGCCTTGGGGTCTTATTTGGCCTGTATGATTGGCGGTTTGAACTGTTAGGGTTGGTCTGCCATGCCCGGCATCTTCAGAAGCATTACGGGTGTGGACCACATACGATCAGTTTCCCACGTCTGCAACCGGCCCAAGGGGTAACCAGGCAATGGCCCCATCGAGTCAGCGATGGGGATTTTAAACGATTGGTGGCGATTTTGCGCCTGGCGGTCCCTTATACCGGGCTGATTTTGACGGCCCGAGAGCGTCCGGAAATCCGGCGGGAAGTGATGCGGTTTGGCGTCTCCCAGATCGACGCCGGCAGCCGGATCGAGCTAGCCGGTTATACCGAAACCGCTGACGCCCAGCAGATGGACCGAGAACAATTCCTTTTAGGCGATGTACGTTCGTTGGACGAGGTCATCCGAGAGTTGTTGCGGGAAGGAGATATTCCGAGTTTTTGCACGGCTTGCTATCGGCTAGGCCGAACCGGCGAACATTTCATGGAATTCGCCATCCCTGGATTTATTCGAGATTTTTGCACACCCAACGCCCTTTGCACCTTGATGGAATATCTCCAGGACTATGCCTCTCCGGAGACGCGGCGGCTCGGACAAACCGTCATCCAGCAGGAATTGGAAAAGATTCCTCCCAGTCCGCGAAAACAAATGCTGATCGACCGGCTCCGTCGGATCGCTGAAGATCAGGAGCGGGACGTCCGTTTTTAACTCGCTGCTGTTGGGGCAAAACAGCGAAAATCGATTCCCTCTACCGAGGTAACAGCGCCAATGCAACATACACCCAAGGGATTGCGCCTGCACATTGGGCTTTTTGGCCGACGCAATGTCGGGAAGTCGTCGCTGCTGAATGCGATCACCCGGCAAGAGGTCTCCATTGTTTCCGAAACGCCCGGCACAACGACCGATCCGGTGGAAAAGCCGATGGAACTTCTCCCGTTGGGGCCGGTGCTTTGGATCGACACGGCCGGTCTGGACGACGAAGGTCTGCTGGGACAAAAACGGATCGAAAAAACTCGCCGCATTCTCGACCGTATCGACGTTGGTCTGCTGGTGGTCGAATCGGACCGATGGACGCCGTGGGAAGAAGAAATTCTGCAGGAGTTGCAACGTCGGCGTAGGCCAGTGCTGGTCGTGTTCAACAAAGTGGATCGTTCGCCGCCGTCTGCGCAGGTGCAACGCCGACTTCGAGAGGAGGGCGTGCCATTTGTCGAGACGATCGCCTCGCAAGGCCAAGGCATTTTGGAAGTGCGGGAGGCGTTGATTCGCATGGCGCCGGAGGACTTTTTACATCCGCCGCCGCTTGTGGCCGACCTGACGCCGCCCGGCGAATTGGCGGTGCTGGTGACGCCGATCGATCTGGAGGCGCCCAAAGGACGTCTCATCCTCCCCCAGGTACAAGTCATCCGAGATGTTTTGGACGGGGAGGCGTATTGTTTGGTGGTCAAGGAGCGAGATTTGCCTCAGGCCTTACACCGGTTGAACCGCCCCCCCGCTCTGGTAGTTACCGACTCCCAGGCCCTCGAGCACGTAGCGGCATCCACCCCCGAGTCCGTCCCCCTGACGACCTTTTCCATCCTGATGGCCCGACAGAAAGGCGATCTTCCCCTATTGGCGGCGGCAACGGCGGCCATCGACCGGCTCCGGCCCGGAGATCGCGTCCTGGTGGCCGAAGCCTGCTCCCATCATCCGATCGGCGACGACATCGGACGGGTGAAAATCCCCCGCTGGCTCAGCCAGTACGTCGGCGGTCCTTTGCACTTCCAGACCGTCCAAGGCCATGATTTTCCCGCCGACCTGAGTCCCTATCGCCTGGTGGTCCATTGCGGCGCCTGCATGTTTACCCGACGCGAAATGCTCACCCGCCTACTTCGCGGCCAACAGTCCGGAACGCCGATTTCCAACTACGGCATGACCATTGCCCACTGTCTGGGGTTGGCCGACCGGGTGTTGAGGCCATTTCCCGAAGCCCTGGCAGCCTACAATAGCCAAAGACAATCGCCGCCGGCCTCAAGGCATCGGGCTGGCCGGTTCGTCTCCAGCGTCTCTCCCAACGCCCCAGACCGGCTAAACCACGCCGAAGACGTTTCGCCATCGGTCTCAGGAGATTATGACGGCTCTCGGTAGAGGGGCGGGGTCCGTTTTTCGTCCCCAATCACATTGACAGGAAATCTCATTTGCGTAAAATTACGATATTACGTTTTTTGATTTTGTAATACTCACTCCACGAAAACTTCATCCTCCGGTAAAAAGGAACATACCACCATGTCCATGATGGTCCACTTGAACGGAAAGCCTATCGCCCTGGAACGTCCTTTGACCCTATTGGAACTGTTGGCCTGGCAAAAGCCGCCTTTCTATCGTCCTGCCGGGTATGAAGAAGTCCGCTATATTTCCAATCCACGGTGTCCGCTGATCCATGTCGTAGAAGTGGACGGTCGAACAACGTCGCTCGATCTTGTGGGCAATCGTCTGGTGAAAGAGGGCATGACGATTCATACGGATTCGCCTTCGCTCCGTAGCGCCCTGGAGGAAAGGCTTTCGTTGCTTCAGGAAGGCCATTGCTATTTTATCCGGCAGTGTCAGGAGTTTGCCGCATTGGAGGCGGAGGCTTCGGGGTTTGTCGATCGGGAGCAACGTGCTCAGTGGCGGCTTACGCCGCGCGTCAGTCGGCCGTCCATCTATCATGATCCGAATCTCTGTGTTCGTTGCCAGGCCTGCGTCGATACCTGCAATAATTTCCAAGGCGTCGGTGCGCTCCGGTTGGACGAAAAAGAGGGCATCCTCATCGACGAAGCCCGTTGCACCCGTTGTGGGCAATGCATCCACAGTTGTCCGATGGGGTTCCGCAAGGTTTCGAATGTCTTTGTCCAGTTGATGGGATGCCTGTTGTGCCCGTATTCGCGTCCGTTGGGCGCCATGCGGGAGATGGATCAGACCGGAGATGTTTGGAAAGTCCTTCATGACCCGGGAAAGTTCGTGGTGGTTCAGGTAGCCCCGGCGGTTCGTGCTACGTTGGGTGAGGAGTTTGGACTTCCCCCAGGCAGTTTGACCACCCGAAGGCTTTACGCCGCCTTCCGTCGGTTGGGTTTCCGGCGGGTTTGGGATACCAATTTCAGCGCCGATTTGACCATCATGGAAGAAGGACACGAATTGATCCATCGCGTCCAAAACGGCGGTCGGCTTCCGATGTTTACGTCCTGTTCGCCCGGATGGATTCGGTATTGCGAAATGTTTTACCCGGACCTGTTGCCGCATCTATCGACTGCCAAGTCGCCCCAGCAAATGTTCGGGGCGATCGCCAAAACCTTTGCCGCCCAGGCGTTGGGCGTCGAGCCTCAGCGGATCGTGGTCGTGTCGATCATGCCCTGCACGGCCAAAAAAGCGGAAGCCGCCCGCGAAGAAATGGACGCCGCCTATCGCTATTGGCGCGACTTAGGACGAGTACAACCCCAGGAGCGTTTCCCCGATGTAGATTATGTCCTGACCAGTCGGGAGGCCGTCAAACTGCTGAAAATGGCCAAAATCTCCTTGGCCGAGCTGCCAGAAGAAGACCCCGATCCACTTCTGGGCCAATACACCGGCGCCGCTACCATCTTCGGACGAACTGGCGGCGTGATGGAGGCCGCCCTTCGCACCGCCTACGAAGTCATCACCGGAAAACCCTTGGCGCAGCTTGAGTTTGAACCCCTCGGAACACTGGAAGGAGTCAAGACGGCCCAGATCGCTCTGGACGGTACGACGCTGCGGGTGGCGGTGGTCCACGGTTTGGGCAACGCCCGGCAGGTCTGCCAGTCTGTCCGGGAGGGCGGGGAGTTTGCCCAATTCCATTTCATCGAATTCATGGCCTGTGAAGGCGGCTGTATTGGCGGCGGCGGACAGCCGGTCCCCACCAATCTGGCCATCCGGCAAGCACGCCTCCAGGCCCTAAACCGCGAAGACCGGCTTCTGCCACTTCGCAAATCTCATCTCAATCCCGAAATCCAACAGCTCTATCAGGACTTCCTCCACAAACCCCTGGGCAAACTCTCCCATCGTTTGTTGCACACGCATTATGTAGATCGTTCCCAAGCGATCCAAGAATCTGTGGCTTCCGCCGCCGATTAGCCCTCGGCTTCCCGTTTTCCTCTCCGGGGCGATTTCCGCCTTTCCCTACCCCAGACGACGCCCCTAGAGGCCTTCGGCGGCGATGCGACGGGCTATGGCGGACGGCGCTAGCGGCTCTTCCATTGGGATAAATCGGCATTCCGAAAGGCTGCGGAACCAGGTGCGCTGGCGCTTGGCGAATTGCCGGGTCCGCTGTTGCACCAGGGCGATCGTCTCTGGCAGGTCCCGCACACCCTCCAGGTATTCCAGCACTTCCCGGTAGCCGACCGCCTGTCGGGCGGTTTTGCCCAGGCCCCGGGGATCGGCCCGAAGCCGCCGTACCTCTTCAACGAATCCGACGGCAAACATGGCCTCCACCCGGCGGTTGATCCGCTCGGCCAGTTGATCGGTTGGCCAATGAAGCACGAAGACCCGGCACTGCTCGGTAGGCCGGGCGCGGTCGAATTGCTGCTGCCAGGTGCTGATTGGAACGCCGGTTTTTTCGTACACTTCCAAGGCCCGGATTACCCGCCGCAGGTCGTGGGGATGCAAACGCCGGGCGGCAGCCGGATCTACCTCGGCCAATCGTCGGTGCAGGTGCTCGTGGCCGAACCGCTGGGCCTCCTCGTACATCCGGCGGCGAAAGAGCGGGTCGGCCGGCGGCCCTTGGAAAATCCCCCGTAGCAGGGCCTTCAAATAAAGCGGCGTTCCACCGACAAAAAGCGGCGTCCGGCCCCTGGCCCGTATATCCGCCGCTGTCCGATGGGCCGCTACGAGATACTGCGCCAGACTGAACTCTTCATGCGGCTCGACCAGGTCGATCAGATGATGCGGGACCCGCTGGCGCTGCTCGACTGTGGGTTTGGCCGTGCCGATGTCCATGCCTCGGTAAACCGCCATAGAATCCATGGAGATGATTTCGGCCCCCAGCAATTCCGCCAAGGCCAGGCCGACATCGGTTTTGCCGCTAGCTGTCGGGCCGGTCAGGACCCAGTAGTCGCCCTGGATTGGGTCAATTGTCGGCAGATTCTCTTCCGACATACCAGAGACCTCCGGCAGACGGGTCATGGTTCCGAGTAGGGGGCCTCGCCAGCCGGGAAGACCTTTTGCCCGGCAATCCAGACGGCCGCCACCGGCAAATCATGGTGAAGCAGAAGTTCATAGGGGTCATCTGTATCAATCTGATCGGGCATGGCCACTGCCACGAGATCGGCCCGTCGGCCAGGGGCCAATGCGCCAAGCTCCTCGCCCCAGCCAAGCGCCTGGGCTGCCTCCAGAGTGGCTAGTTCCAGAATCTTTTGCGGCGCAAGCTGCGGAAAATGGGCCGCCGCCCAGCGCAATTCGGCAAGCATATCCGTATCCGGCGCCGAAGCCCGGCTATCGGTCCCCAGGATCACCCGCACACCCCACTGGAGCATCTCCGAAAGTGGATACGGCGGGTGGTCGAAATGAGCATGGCTACGGGGGCAAAAGACCACGGCCATTTGCTCCCGACGGGCGGCCAAAAAGGCCCATTCCTCCTCATCCAGATAGTTGCCGTGAATTACCAACGCCCGTTCGACCTTGGCCAATTGCCGAAGGTAATCCAGCGGCCGACAAGGCGCCAGAACCAAACCCGGTTCCCATTGGCCCAGCTCTTCCAGCAAGCTGTGCAAAGGGCCCTGCCCGCTCTGGAGCAGTTGGATTTCTTCCGGCGACTCTGCTAGGTGCATGGCCATTGGAAGCCGATATTTCTTGGCCAAGGCAACAGCCGCCTCCAAAAGTTCCGGCCGGACTGTATAAGGGGCATGGGGACTAAAGCCCAATTGCCAGCGGTTCTCAGGATAATGTTCATCGAAGGCTTTGGCAACGGCGACCTGCCCTCCCCAATTCTTCTCAGGTTGCTTTTCTTGCCCACTGGTTGGTGAGAACATATTCCCCCTTACCCTACCCTCTCCCGCCGGGGGGGACGGGGGCAGTAACCACGCCTCCAGATGGTCCTGGGCCTGCTGAATCGCTTGAAATGCCCGGCTTCGGGTCGGCCCTCGCAGTTCCAGGAACACAACGGCTTTCATGGGCGTCTTACGCCACAGGCCGAAAGGAAACCCCGGCTGGGCAATCTCGGCAACGCCGGTAGTACCGGTGCGGATCAACTCTCCCTGTCCCGCTTCAGTGGCCTTTACCGCAGAAGGCCATCGAACGCCGTTTTCCCCGAAAACGTCCTCGGTCTTTTGAACCCTGGGCGATGGTAACCTCGGAGCGGCATCCGGTGGCTGGCCCTTCGGAAGCTCAAACCGGAACCCCTCCACCACAAGCCGAACCCACTGGGAAAACGAAACGCCCGGCTGGCCGATCGGACGATCCAGTAAACTAAATTCCAGATGAGTATGTGCGTTGATCAGGCCTGGCAAGAGAGCCACCTGGCCCAGGTCTTCGGCTGGCGCCGCGCCGGCCGCTTTTTCCACGGCGACAATCCGGTCCTCGGCAATCCGGACCAGACCGTCCCGAATCGGCGGCCCCAGAACGGGAAGCACATATCGGGCCTTTAGGGTTTGCACTCCGTTTTTAGGCATGGGGCGGCGTCAAGACAGGCTAGATTGTCCCCGGCGGCAGCGGCGGCAGAAGGAGGAAACGCTTCCAACGGGGCGGCTAAAACCGAGGGGCGGGCTGCGGCGAGGAGAGAATGCTGCACGCCGTTGGAAGAGGGCGACCATTTCCAGAACCATATCAGGAGCAAAGCGCTTACCGCCACGCTCCCAGCGACCACAGTCCACGGATAGACCAAACCAGCGGCGGCCTTCTGGTCGGCCCAAAACCCTAGGCTCAACGAAATCGCATTATACACCAAGTGGAAAGCCATGGGCGGCAGGATGCTGCCGGTCCGAAAGGCTAAAAATCCGATCACCATCCCCACCGCACAGGCGCCGATTGCCTGCTGTAAGACCGGATGGGTCATGCCGAAGAATAAGGCCGTATAAAAGATCGCCCTGGCCGGTCGGCCTGTTCGGAGGAATCCAGAAAGAATAAATCCCCGGAAGGCCAACTCTTCGCACACGGCGGGCAACAGGGCGGCCAACAGAAGCAACTGCCAAAAACTCGGTACACTCCGCAACGTGTGTTCTAAGGCCCGCAAGACCGCCGGATCAATAGGATATAAATGCATAATAGCCGCCTGCACCAGCATGGCCGTCGGATGGATCGCCGCCGCCAGCACACAAGCCGCTCCGATCGGTAGAAGTCCCCTCCAGCCCGCTTCGGGCCAACGCAAAAGAAACGTCTGCCGGAGACTTCGGGCCAGCAATAATCCAAACAGCACTGCCGGCGCTAACACCACCACCAATTGGCTAAAAAGCACATTCAGGACAAAATCGTCCAATTGGGCCAGGCCAATGGTCAGGAAAAACTTGAGCATCAAGATCATTACGGCGCAGGCCAGGGCTGCCCCGGCCGTCGGAGTGGCCTGGCGACTGCGTACCAAATGCCGAAGCCAAAGCCCCAGTTCCAGCCGATCCCCAGATCGAAAGAGCACCTTTTCCGAATTGAACTGTTCGACCGCCCACCGAACCGCCAGCGCACAACAACCCAGGGTAACCGCCACTACCGGCGGCAAGAATTCCAGGGCCTGCCAACCGTTGCCTTCCATTGCGGTACGCAAAACCAGCACTACACCAGAGACCGGAATCAGGCTACTGCCCAGGGTGAGTTCTACACCGGGGGCCATCGGCCAAATCGCCAGCGGCATCGACACTAAAAGAAGGGGCATTAGGTAGTATTGGCCTTCTTTAGTGCTTCGGGCCAGGGCGGCCAAAGCCAAACACAACGCCCCAAACAAGGCCGACATCGGCGCCAAAGCCGCCAAAAGCCAAACCACCGACCAAATCGGCGGCGCGCCGACGCCAGGTAGTTTCGACAGCAGCAGCCAACCGGTTAGCCCAATGGCCCCTACGTTCAACAGGGCCGTCATTATGCTGAAAAGCATCACCGTCAGCAGTTTGCCGACGACAATATCCTCCCGCTCGGCCGGACTGGAAAGCAGCGTCTCCAGGGTACCCCGTTCCTTTTCGCCGGCGCAGAGGTCAATGGCTGGGTAAAACGCTCCGGTCAGCGCCCACAGGAGCAACATGACGGGCAGGATTTTGGCCCAAACGGCTGCTCCGCGGAAAGCGGTCTGCTCGGCGACATCGGCCTTTTGGAGATCAAAAGGTCTGGCGGCCTGCACGGGAACCCCGCTGGCTTCCAGGTTACGAGCGGCAATGGCCTCCCGCCACCGCTCGATAAGCTCCATAAGCCGGGCAAATGTCAACTGCGACCGCTCCGTGGCCGTCGAGTAAAAGACCTCTGGCGCAGGGACCGACATCTTCGGCCCACTCACACCGGCTGGCGACTTGCCTGACGACGATTCGGAAGAATCCGCTCCTTTGGTCGAACGCCCGTTCGACCTCGCAGGGGGTTCGGAAGCCGGTGGCGTTGGTTGGGCCGACGGCTTCGTTTCGTGGAACTGGGCCTTCATGGCATCTCGGATGTCGGCTAGTCGCCGGGCAAAATCGGACGGGATATATAGCGCCGCCTCATACACCCCCGCCTGGACCGCCAGTTTGGCTTGTTCCTGCTTCTGCGACTCGGTCCAGCCTTTTGCGAAACCTGCCGCCTGCCGGGCATCGACCAGTTCCAAAAGCTTGGCCCGCTCTGGATCGTCAAACAGTTCTACCGCAAACTGGCCGCCATCTACTAGCGGCGGCTCCACCCCCGCCAGATGTTCTATCCCGACCACCAATACCCGGGTGGCCTTCTCCTGCATAAATTGCCGAATCTGGAACAGACTCATCCCCAACAGCGGATAGAGCACCAGGGGCAACACCACGATCATAAATAGCGTGCGACGGTCCCGGAACTGATCCCGAACCTCCCGACAAAACACCAACCACACATGCCGCCAATTCATCGTCGCCGCTTTCAAAATCCCTGCTATCGGGTAAAGGAAATCGTCTTCTTATGGAACACCGTCTGTTAGACGGTAAGTTTCCGGACCCTCGATAGTCAAGCCAGTCTAACACAGACTGGATTACAAACAGCATCCTGCTTCTGCCGCCGATTTAGCTGACAGTTTGGCCCATCTGGGCCGTCGGCGGCGGATGATGCTGCTCATACTCTTGAATGAGCCGGAAGAAAAGTTCCTCCAAATCCTCCTGGCCGTACTGCTGACGGAGTTCGTCCAGGGCGCCCTCGGCCAAGAGTCGCCCACAGTACAGGATGGCGATCCGGTCGCAAAGTTTTTCCGCCTCCCGCATAATATGGGTGGAAAAAAGGATACATTTGCCTTGATCTCGGAGTTGGGCAATGATCTCTAGTAGCGACCTGGCCGCCAATACGTCCAGGCCAACCGTCGGTTCGTCGAAGATCAAAATCGGCGGGTCATGGATCAACGCCCTGGCAATAGAAACCTTTTGCTTCATGCCGGTGGACATCTTCGCCCCAAGTACGTCCCGGATGTCATTCATCCGGAGCCGATCGAAAATCTGCTCCATCCGCTCCCCGAGAAGCTTTTCGTCCAGGTCATGGAGACGGCCAAAATACTGAACCATCTCCCAGGCGGTCATCCGGTCATAGACGGCCGTGGAGGTGGAGACAAAGCCGATCTGCCGACGGGCCTGGGCCGCCTGCTGAACGATGTCGTAGCCGTTCAGCGTGGCGGCGCCGGAGGTAGGCTGAAGTAGGGTGCTCAGGATGCGCAAGGTGGTTGTTTTGCCCGCCCCATTGGGACCTAACAGGCCGTAAATCTGGCCCGGATAGGCGCGGAAACTCAACCCGGCCAGGGCCGTAAATTGGCCCCGCCGTAAATCCGTGTAATGCTTGGTCAGTCGGTCCACGCAAATCATCGAGGATTCAATCCCCCTGGATAGTCTGTGTACACCCCCCCCGCAGCAACGGACTTTCCAAAGGCCGTTTCATGGTACCCAATCTCCCATCCATGCAACCAGGATGCCAACCCTTCGGGGTGAATGCCCTCATAGGATGCTCCACCTTTGAAAATAGGAACGCCTATGGTACTTTTGGGGCAATCAGCCCCACAAAAAGGGGGAATACTTACGCTATGTCGATACTGTACACCCAAAAGAGGTATTCTGTTCGGAAACTAAGTCCGGAGGGCCAAGCCACTGGTAAAACACGTTGCGTCGCCGGGGTATAAACCCGGCGGCACGGATGGCCTTCTGAATTTCGTGCAATGTGGCCCGAAACCGAGTCCCTGCCGCCGCCACCACGTTTTCTTCGATCATCAAACTGCCTAGGTCGTTCGCTCCAAATCGGAGGGCCATTTGGGCCACTTTTAACCCCTGGGTGACCCAACTGGCCTGGATATTGGGGAAATTATCAAGATAAAGTCGGCTAACGGCCAGGGTGCGAAGATAATCGAAAACGCCAGTTTTAGGTAGATGCTGGAGGGCGGTGTTGCTCGGCTGAAACGTCCAAGGGATAAAGGCGGTAAATCCGCCAGTTTCGTCCTGGAGTCGGCGGAGGCGCTCGAGGTGTTCGATCCGGTCGGCTAGGGATTCCACATGACCGAACATCATGGTGGCGGACCCTCGGCCGCCTAGTTCATGCCACGTTCGGCATACTTCTATCCACCCATCGGAGGATACTTTGCAGGGACTGATTTCGCGGCGGACCCGATCCACCAAAATTTCTGCCCCTCCACCGGGGAGGCTCCCTAAACCGGCCTCTTTTAGCCGAAGGAGAACCTCTCGGATTGGCAACTTGGAAATTTGGGAAAAATGGGCGATTTCCGGCGGGCTGAATCCATGAATGTTGATTTTCGGAAACTGCCGACGGATCGTTTGCAACAATTCTTCGTACCAGGAAAGAGGGAGTTCTGGATGGAGTCCTCCCTGAAGTAGTATTTGATCCCCCCCCAACTCGATGGTCTCTTCGATCTTCCGAAACAGGGTCTGCTGGTCGATCACCCAACCGTCCCTATCCCCCAGCCGACGTGAAAACGCACAAAACTTGCACCCGCTAATACATACATTGGTGTAATTGATGTTTCGGTCGATATGATATGTTCGGTAAGGGTGGGGATGCACCCGCTGGGTCCATTGCTCCGCTGCTTCGGCCAAAGCGGCCAATGACGCCGACTCCAAAAGGCGTAAGCCTTGTTCCGGCGTCAACCGTTTGCCGATCAAAACCTGTTCCAGAATCCGATCTGCGTCAACCACCCGAGTTTTCCCCTTTGGTTTTTAGCTGGCCGCCTTCTGGGATGTGTCTGAAGACATCCGGAAGCCCTCCATAGTAAGAAAACCATATTGGCGGGCCAGGTCATAAAAACGGCGGAGACCTGCTTTTTCTTGTTCTCCAAAGATAAAAACCAGATGATCTTGGAAGTACTGGAGACACTGTTGTTCGGACAATTGGCGGCTGGGGGCTTCGCGACGGGCGATTTCGGGGAGTTTCTCTAGGCCGGCATCCCGACTTTGTCGGAGCAGGCGATCCAAGGCCGCCAGATCGGCGTCCGGGCGGGCAGCCCATAGAGCAAAAACCATCGGTAGCCCCGTCCAACGGACCCACTCGTGGCCTAGGTCCCAGACCTCGCAAAAGCCGTCTTCCGGGGCCTGGATGGCTCGATCTCCGATCAGTACGATCGCATCCGCCGGCGAGTTCCAGGCGGGAAACCCGATCGGCAGGGTGGTCAGTTCTGGTCGGAGGCCATAGCGCTCTTGAAGCAAGATACGCACAAGCACCGCACTGGTTCGGGACCCTTCGTCCAGGGCCAAGAGTTTGATGGAGGGGATAGGAACTCGGCTAAAGAGTTTGACGCTTTTGACCTGGCCTCGGCACGCAATGCAGGCATCGGAAACGATCACCCAGTCGGGGTGTCGAGCTGCTTCGATCGAAGGGACCACGCCGGCGTCAATGCGGCCCTCGGCCAGCATCTGGGCCAGTCGGCTGGGGACATCGAAGAGGATTTCCACATCGGGGGCGAGTCGGGGCAACTCGGCCACCAAGGGACAAGTATTCAAATACACCACTGCACCAATCCGCACCGAGATTTCCTTTTCAAAACGAGCTATTTTGCAAGCCGCCCCCCCTGAAGGGCGGTGCGGTTTCTCTCCTTGCCGTTGATTTTTCGTTCCCGGAAAAAAAGCGACCTAAACGTATTATAGAGGTTGCTCTTCTGGCCAGAAAGAACCTCTGTTTTCCCATGCCAAACCCTCGAAATGCTCCTCTGGGGAAGACGTTTTGTTTTATTTGCGTGGGTAGAAGGGAAAAGCTAAGTTTTCCTAGAGAAAGGAGGAGACCTCCCCATCGTCCTTATTGGGGGAATGGTCCCCCTCTGTTTATTGGCCAGAGGCGCACCCCTGAAGGGCTTTCTCTCCAACGTAAGGGTGTAAGGGATTCTAGGAGTCCTTGCAATCTATCCATTTTCACTATTTTGCAGTAGCCATGAATGAGACATCCTTTGACCCGACTTCTCCCATTCCCCGAGGCGTAGCGTCCGAAGGGCGTCGGGAGTCATTGCGAAGCGCCGGAGCGTCTTCTGCTCAGGGTGTTGCCGCCGGAACGGAACCGGCGGCGGATGGCGATGAAAAATTGAACATGCTCTTAGAGCGGATTCAAAGCCTGACTCGGCATGCAGAGGATGGAGGCCGCGGCTCGGACGCCAAGAGGACCGATCCTTCCGAAGCCCTTGGAATCTCGCCGGGAGAATTTGCGCCGGTCGAGCCGCGCAGTTTTGCCGAGGCCCAACTGACCGATACGGAAGTGGAAGCCTTGGCCATGAAATTTTTATTGGCCCGCGGAGAGGCATCCGGTCGAGAAGTGGCTGAGCAGATCAAGCTTCCGTTTGTGTTGATAGACGAGATGTTGCGTCGGCTGAAGCAGGAGCAGGTGGTCGTTCATAAGGGGGCTGCGCCGATGAACGACTTTATATATCAGTTGACGGAACTGGGCCGGGAACGAGCCCGGCGTTATTCGGCCCATTGCACGTACTATGGGTCGGCGCCGGTGTCACTCAAAGACTATATTGCCAGCGTTCAGGCGCAGTCGCTTACCTGCCAACACCCTCAGCCGGAGGACCTGCGCCGGGCCTTTGCCGACCTTTTGGTGAGCGAAAGGATACTTCATCGGCTTGGGCCGGCAGTGAACTCTGGCCGGGGCCTGTTTTTGTATGGCGCCCCGGGCAACGGCAAATCGAGTATTGCGGAACGGATCACCCGGGCGTTCGGGCCGACCATTTGGATACCTCGGGCGCTGGGGGTGGATGGGGAAATCATTCGGCTTTTTGATCCGGTTAACCATGAGGAAGTGCCGTTGGCGTCGGGACAGGGTTTGTGGGACGGCCGAAAGGTGGACCGGCGTTGGGTCCGCATCCGGCGTCCGACTATCATCGCCGGCGGCGAATTGACCATGTCGGCCTTGGAAGTAACGCTGAACACATCGACCGGCATCTGCGAGGCGCCGCTGCAACTGAAGAGCAATTGCGGCACATTGGTCATCGACGACTTTGGTCGGCAACGGATCAGCACGCACGAGCTTTTGAACCGGTGGATCGTGCCGCTAGAAAAACGAGTGGACTTTTTGAACCTGCCGAACGGTAAAAAAATTCAGGTGCCGTTCGACCAGTTGATCATCTTTTCGACCAATCTGGAGCCGAGAGAGTTGGTCGATGAGGCGTTTTTGCGGCGAATTCCGTATAAGATCGAGGTGTCCGATCCGACGGAAGAAGAGTTCCGGGCATTGTTCCGTAAAATGGCCGAGCAGTTGGGATGCCCCTATCGGGAAGAGGCGATCGACTATCTGATTGCCAAGCACTATCGGACAGTTGGCCGACCGTTCCGGTGCTGCCATCCCCGCGACCTGATGCTTCAGATTGCCAATTATTGTGCGTTTACGAAACGGCCGCTGGAGATGACGCCGGAATACTTCGACCTGGCGGTAGAAAATTACTTTTCGGTTATGTAAGGACGAAACAGGGCAGATAGAAGGATTTCTTAGTTTCGAGTGTTATACATTCTGAGTTTTCTCTCTACAAAGGAGAACGCCCCTATGAAATTTCTGGTGGTCGACGACGACAAGTTCTTTCGGATTTTTTTGCAGAAGGTTCTTTCGCAGTTTGGCGTGTGCCATACGGCCTACGACGGAGGCGAGGGGCTCAATGCATTCCGGATCGCCCTGGAAGACGGCGATCCGTATGATTATCTCTTTGTAGATATTATGATGCCGCAGATGAACGGTCATCAGATGCTGGAGACCATCCGTACTATGGAACGGAACCGAGGCATTATGGGCGGAGACGGAGTAAAAATTGTCATTACGACGGGCAAAGAAGACGCCGAAGAGTGTATTCGTGCTTTTCGAGAGGGATGTGAGTACTTTTTGGTCAAGCCGATCCAGCCGGCCGACGTGCTGGAGTGTCTGCGGGAGTTGAATGCTCCGGTATGATGTTAGTGGTCCTTACGTTGATTATTGCGGCGGTGAATATAGCGGTGGGGTATGCGGCGGCGGTGCTTTTGGGTTTTGGGCCGCCCACACTCCGGGATGCATGGACTGCTTTAGTCTTTGCTCGGCCGCGAACTTTGGACCAAGCCGACGTCGTTTGGCTGCAGAAGGCAGCAAGCCAATCGGTGGATTCCCTTCTAGATGGTTTAGAAGAGGAATCGGTGGAGCTTCAGCCCCATGAGGAACATTATGACGAAGATATAGCGGAATTCTTCCAGCCCGATCAGCCTGAATACTGGGACCTAAACGAGAAGTATGTAGAAACGTCGATTTTGAAATTGAACGTTGCGATGATCAAAAGCGGGCTCCGCACGCAGGAAATCGACATGCGATTGCGGGCCGTTGCTGGTCGGAGCGATGCGGAAACAATCCATCGCTGTTTGGAAGAACTCAAAGAGGACTGCGAAACGTATCTCCAGCAACAGCGGGAGGCGGCGGAAAAGTTTACCGCCCGTATCAGCGAATTGGGCGAGTTGCGTAGCTTGGGCGAAGAGATCGAGCTGGCCAATCTGGAACAGTCCGCCCAATTGGAAACAACGCTCAGCAACTTGCAACACATGGACTTCGAGTCGGACCTGGAGGCGGCCAATCGGCGTCTGTTGGCCGAGATACACAATCTGCGAATCGCCCGCCATTGGCTCCGGGACATGCAAGAGGCGGCCTTTCTGGCGGTCGCACGCTACGAAGGCCGGCTGCAAAGCATCGAACGCCAACTCTGGCACGATCAGCTCACTCGGCTGCGGAGCCGGATCGGCCTGGAAGTGGCCTTGGCCGAATGGTGGAAACAATCCCGACACCAAAACCGCCAACTCGCCGGAGTGCTTCTGGACCTGGACGCCTTTGGCAAGGTCAACGAAAAGCACGGTTCTTTGATCGGTGATCGGGTGCTTGTGCATGTAGCGGAACTGCTCAAAAAGAACACGTCTCCGAGCGACTTGGTAGGACGTTTTACGGGCGAAAGTTTTCTAATAATGATGGCGGATGTCGGCCCGCGAGCAGCCATCAAAAACGCCGAACTGCTGCGACAGACGCTGGAAAAAATGATCTTTCGCCATGAGGAGGAGACGTTCCATCTGACCCTTACCGGAGCGGTGGTGGAAGTTCGCCCGGACGACTCGGACGAGGGAGTCGTCAAACGCCTTCAGGAAACGCTTCGAGACGCCAGACGGGTCGGCCGAAACCACATCTTCTTCCACAACGGACGACAATCCGAACCTGTGGAAGCGCCAAACCTCGGCGCTCAAGAGATAGAAATTATCCTCTAAGGGGGGCTCTGCTATGTTCGACGAAGTGGACCTGATGCGCCGCGGGGAAGCATTTCGGGAGAAGAAAGACTACGACCAGGCCATCGCCATTTTCTCGGAGGTCATTAAAATCAACCCCCGATTCGCCGAGGCGTACTACGCCCGGGGCAATTGCTACGAAGAGCAAGGACTGCATGAGGAGGCGATCGCCAACTACAATGAAGTGCTTCGGTTCAGCCCGCGGGAACCCGCGGCCTATTACAACCGAGGATGCGCTTACAGTAAAAAAGGGGACCGCACCCAAGCCCTAGCGGACTACACCAAAGCCATCGAACTGGACCCTGAATACGCCAAAGCCTATTACAACCGAGGCGTCCTCTACTTCAAACGGGGCGAACTAGAGCGGGCGATGACGGATTTTCAAGAGGCGATCCGGCTCCTGCCGAATGATCCGGATTTCTACGTCTCAAGAGGTCTAGTCTATACCGTGCAACGGAACTTTCCCGCCGCTTTGGCGGACTACGAAAAAGCCATCCAACTCCAACCCACCCATCTGAAAGCCCACGGCAACCGAGCCAACCTCTTCGAGATGCAAGGAAAATATGAAGAGGCGGTGGCAGGATATACCGAAGTGCTCCGAATCAACCCGAAAGATGCGAAGGCCTACTTGAACCGGGGATTGGTCTATTTTCGGATGGGACGATACGCAGAGGCCATTGCCGATTTTACCGAAGCCGCCCGGTTGAATCCGAAAAGTGCGAAAATCTATCTCAATCGAGGTCTGGTCTATTCCAAAAAACATGAAAACCAGAAGGCCATCGAAGATTTTGACGAAGCCATCCGACTTGAGCCGAAAAATGTGGAAGCCTATATCGCCCGCGGCTCTGCCCATTGTGCTTTGGGCCGCAGGGACGAAGCCCTACAAGACTATAACGAAGCCATCCGCCTGAATCCCAACTCCGCCAAGGCACACTTTCATCGCGGCGTGCTACACGGTTTGGAAGGCCGATTAGATAGCGCCCTGCAGGATTATACCCAGGCCATCCATCTGGACCCGAAGGACCCCCATCCCTGGTGTCATCGAGGCGTCATTTACGCAAAGAAACATCATTTCACCCAAGCATTGGCCGACTATGAAGCAGCGTTGGAACGGGATCCCAATTACCTGGCAGCTCACTATAACCGGGGATTGCTGTATCGGATTTTAGGTAAATGGGACGAAGCCGTCGAAGCGTTTAGTCAGGTCCTGCGGATCGACCCGAACTACGGTCGAGCCTATCAAAACCGAGCCGTTGCCTACGAACAAAAAGGCGACCATTCCAAAGCCGCCGCTGACCTGGAAAAAGCGAAACAACTTGGCGCCGCAGTGTGCTGAGCCATACCCCTCCTCCCATCCTGCATAGACAGGAATCCCGTGGTTCTCTGTCAATCTTTTTGATTTCCCGCTGATGTGGAAACATGCCTGGATTCCCGCGTGCGCGGGAATGACAATCTAAGGTGCCCTTCTGCCCAAAAATAGGCGATTCACTCTTCTCAGCCGAAATGTTACAGCTGGAGTTTTGCAAAATGGGCTTGTTCAGGTGTTCGTACACTGAACAGGTCCCTCAAAAATCCCGTGATTTTTGAGGGTCGGTAGTGTACAAGATCGGGGGAAATCCCAAATTTGCAAAACTCCAGTTACAGATTGCGGAAGCTGGGACCGGTGGAAAAAAACTCCTGCATGCTATGGACGGCGTTTGACCAGGAACCAGGAATTGTCGGCCACGTAAAAGAGCGGATGATAGGGGTTGCTAACCACCGGGTTGGACTGCCGACCGGGGTACCAGACCAAGTGGATCGACACACTCCAGCATTCTTCGGGCCGATCGCCGGCGCCGCGTCCGTGCTTAGGGAATAGGCAGGTGAAGTTATTATCAATGGCCCATTGGGTACCCAAAGGCGCCGTGCCTTCTATGCCCAAGACCAGATCGCCGTAGGTGCTCAGTCCGGTCCAAATCCGTCCAACACCGCCGCCGGTAAACCGCCGCCGATAAAAAAGGGCAAACAGATCGTTGGGCCGAATCATGGCGTCGTCGGGGCCGACGCCTCGAACAGCAGTTCGGCTGACGGCATACGCTCCCCAATAGCCCAACTCATGGTAGGGATTCAACACGATCGAGGTCTCTGAGCGGAGTTGGCAGAGGGTCGTGTCGGTGTAGTAATGATCGTAAAAAAGGTCCACGGCAAGGCCGCCTTGCATTCCTTGTTCCATCTGGCGATGGAACACGCCGCCGGTAAAGAAGATTTGGTTTCGGTCGGCCATTTGCAGCGACGGCCCGAAGCCGACCTCTACGGCCTGAGTGCCTAAGAAGTTGCTATGGAGGGCTTCCATACCCAGTTGGAACCCCCAGCCCCAGGGTTCCCAAAGCGGCACAGCCCAGTTGACCCCCTCATGGAAGCCGAAATTGCCGCTGTGGCCTAAATCGGTCGGCCCTTTGAACCCATGCACGCCGAAAAAGACCAACAGATTACGCAGGAGGAACGTCCTGGCTTGGTCCGAAAGCCATCCACCTTCCAGGATGGTTACCCCTGTAGAGGGAGGCAAAGAATTCGGTACATAGGCTTCGATCCCTCGATTTTCAAAGCCGGGCATGGCAGGCTCAATGACGATGGCAGGTTGGGCGAGGGCCGGTGGTGAAGTTGGCTGAAGATGGGAGGACGGGAAAGATTGCGAAAATGGACTGTTTGGCGAGTTCGGGCTATTTGCAGGGGCCGACAGTATCACCGACATTCCCCCGGAACCTGTTGCCGAGGGGTTCTGGCTGCTTGGAGAAGCGGGAGATGGGTCGGCAACTAAAAAGAGTCGGCGTTTTTCCTGGGGACTTTCTCCGAAAAGAAAATCTTCTAGCCCTAGGAGATTTTCCATAGAGAGAGAAGGGAGTTGGGCTGGCCGGCGAAGAACACGAGACATCCAAGGCATATCTACCGAGGATGGGTAGGAACTATCGGCAAGATACAGGGTTGTTTTTTTGGGGCAGCTCCACGGAGTGAAATACCCCCCGCCCGAATGCAGTAAACCATTCTGGGCCAGCAGTGGGACAGCGACCTGCAACCCCAGGAGCATGAGTAGCCCTCGGAAAAGCATTCGGATCAAGGGCCGCTGGTGGAGTTCCATAGAAAGGTTTCCCGTCCCAAGAAAAAAAGAGGAGGGCAGTGTTCTACTGCAAAATCTTGGTCGGATCAATACCGGAGTGAAAGCCCGGCAGTTTGGCAGTCCCCTCAGAACTGGACGGAAGCGGATCGGAAGCAGGCATGGAAGGGCCAGGAGTAGGCAGCCCGTATGCACCAAAAGGGGGGAATTTGGTGTAAGTTTTCTAAAACACTCGAAAGGGCTGGATGTTTCGATTTTTCAACCGCTTTGCAAAAAACCGCAGACCCCGTAAGATTTTTTTTGCTCTAACTCTTTATAATTCATGGCCTTATGGCGGAAAAGAAAAGAACACACCCGGTTGGCACAAGGTGTGCCTAATGAAGAAGTGGGTGTATGTAGGCTTTGAGAGTGAGCCGATGGGAGTTTACGTTTACTTCTTAAGAGGGGTTACTATGAAGTCGAAACGGACAAACCGACCGAACCGCCGTCGGGCCATGGTAACGTTTGAGTGGATTCTGTTGATCTCGCTTCTGGTGATCGGGATCATCGGAGGTCTGTCCGCGGTGCGAAACGCCATCTTGTGCGAGTTGCAAGACCTGGCCAACTGCATCGCCGCCTTGCAATGTACGCCGCCTGGACCATAAGGAATCTTCGACCTCTTTGAGTCCCCGCTTAAATGCTACCCCAGAGGGGGAAAGAGCAGACGCCTCGTGGGCGATTCGCTCTTTCCCCCTCTTCTTTTTGGCTTAGAATGGAAGTAAATCCAGACGGTGGGGGTAATGGGTTTTTAGTGGAGTCTTCGTAACACCGTCTGTTAGACGGTACGCCAGGCCAGTCTAGCACACTGGGTTACGTAACGCCGTCTGTGATGACGGTCTTCAAGCCAGTTTAACAGATTCGGTTACAACACACTCGACACTCGCTGCGTCGGCAGGAATGACCAATTGGCATGGAATCCTGATCTACCGATGGCTGGCCGATCGATTCATTATTACTTGATCAAACTCGCCCGTTTGAGCGGCTGGCTCCTTTTTTTTCTCATGCTGATTTACATCATTACTGGCCTGACGCTCCGGGGGGATTTCAACTTGCAAGAGACGATCGAACTAGAACTTGCGCTAGGGATCCATCAGAAGTTGGTTTGGCCGTTGGTCGCCATGTTTTCGGTGCATTCGGGGCTGGAAATCTACTTTGCCCTGAGGAGATGGGGATGGAGCAAGCCAAGAGCTTCCGAACCCAGGAGGTAACCGCAGCGGCGTCCCAGGCGGCGGGAGAGAGACCCAGGTTCAGCCGGCGCCGGTTGTTGGCCTACGGGGCCTGTGCCGCCGGGTGTGCGGCAGCGGCAGGGGGGGCCTATTATGGTTGGCATTGGCTTCGCAGAGGGGAAGGCAGCTCTTGGATCGATTCGCTGAAAAGGACTCTGGGAGAAACCCTTTCGGCCGACTCGGCCGATGTCTTTAAGGGCGATGCTCCCCGGGGGGAACTGTGGGAGGCCTGGCAGCGGCGGGGTTGGGTCCGAGAGGCCCGGCACTATCTGAAACTGGGCCAAAACATCCACTGTAAACTCTGCCCGAACGAATGCCGATTGGCCCCCGAAGACCGCGGCCATTGCCGAAACCGGGTGAACAAAGAGGGCGTTTTATACACGCTAGCCTACGGCAATGCCTGCTCGTTCAATAACGATCCGATCGAGAAGAAACCGCTGTATCATTTTCTGCCCGGGACGAAGGTGTTTTCGTTTGCGATTTCCGGGTGTGGGTTTCGTTGTCTGAACTGCCAGAACTGGGACATTTCTCAGCGGAAACCGGAAGAGAGCAAAGACCCTCGGGGGGAGTCGTTTCGGTTAAGACCGGACACTCTTCGAAAGTTGACCGCCGAGGACATTGATCGGCTAAGCCTTTTCCCGGAGGATGTAGTAGAACTGGCGGAGTATTTGGGCGGTCCGTCGATTGCCTATACCTATTCGGAGCCGACGGTTTGGTATGAATACATGTACGACACGGCCCAACTGGCCCACAGGAAAGGGCTGAAGAATGTCTGGGTAACCTGCGGTTATATTCAGGAAAAGCCGCTGCGGGAACTTGCTCGGGTGATTGATGCGGCCAATGTCGATCTGAAAAGTTTCAGCCAGGAGATTTACCGCACTCTGAATACAGGGAAATTGGAGCCGGTGCTTCGGTGCCTGAAGATTTTGAAAGAGGAGGGGGTGTGGTTTGAGGTAACCAACTTAGTGGTGCCCACCTACACAGATGACCTGGAGATGATCCGGCGGATGTGCCGATGGATGGTCGATGAACTGGGGCCGGACTTTCCATTACATTTCTCACGGTTTCGGCCAGCCCATAAACTGACGAACTTGCCGCCAACGCCAGCCAGTGTACTGATCGAAGCCCGGCGAATCGCCCGAGAATGTGGACTGCATTATGTCTATATTGGCAATGTCCATGAGGTGCAGGATGCCGGGATCACCTCTTGCCCGCATTGTGGAAAGGAATTGATCTATCGGGATGGGTATTTTGTCGTCCGTAACGAACTGCAAGGGGGCAAATGCTCCTCCTGCGGCCGGGCGATTGCCGGGGTATGGACATAGGAATCCGATTCCAGGAGGGGCAGGCCATTACTCAAAGCGGGGGAGGGAGGGGGGAATCCAACCCCAAAGTCGGGCAATACCTCTTTTTTCCCAGCAATATGGATAACCCTCTTCGTTTGGGGAAGCCAAAAGAGTCGGTCCGGTTGCGTTGTAGCGATTCGGGAGCGAGAGGCGGGGGATGAGGAGGAAGGAGATTGGGGGGGCTGAAGGGGTCGGGAAACCCGCTTGTCGAAAGAAAAGGTTCGGTTACAATAGATGTTTCTGCGATCTATTGAGAATCAGACGGAGGTTTTGAGTATGTCGATTGATAAAAGTCTGAAGATTCGGCGGGCGTCGGTCCGGAATCGGAGTGTCCTGAAGCGTACGGAGCGGATAGCCCGGCTCAAGGAGTTGGATCGGTGGCAGGAAGGGGAAAGTCCCTTTGGCCTGCCGAAGGTCCGGGTATATAAAATTAGCATGAAGAAAAAGAAGAAGTCCAAGAAAGAGGAGGCGACTGCCGGGGCTGCCGGCGAAGCGGCTGCCGGAGCTGCCGGCGAAACAGCGCCGGAAGCTAAAAAAGCGTCCGAAGCCAAAAAATAGCCTCCGACTTCTCTCTTTGTTCTTCTTTCTTCCTTGCAAAAGTTTTTCTGGCGCCGGAGGGGGGCGGTTCCTTTTCTCCTCCGGCGGTGGGGCGGGCGTGGACGGATGAACGATGCGCGTGCGGTTGGACTATGGGCGGTCTGGGTTGGAAGTAGAGCTGCCCGACCGCAATGTGGTCAAATGTCTTGGGTATCGGCCCGCTCAACCTCTGGAGAATCCGGGAAAGGTCATTTCCGAGCGGCTGGCTCATCCTACTGGCGCCGCCCCTTTGGCTGATCTGGCCCGCGGCCGATCGAGTGCGTGTGTGGTCATCTGCGACATCACCCGGCCTGTGCCAAATGCGGTTCTGTTGCCGCCCATTTTGCGCACCTTGGAAGAAAATGGGATCGGACGAGACAGGATTTTGATCCTAGTGGCCACCGGGCTTCATCGGCCCAATCTGGGCGACGAACTGGTGGAGATGGTCGGCCCGGAGATAGCGGCCCAGTACCGGATCGAGAACCACCACGGCCAAGATCGGAACGAACATGTTTTTCTGGGGCGCAGCCCCCGTGGCGTACCGGTCTGGATCGACCGTCGGTATGTGGAGGCGGACCTGAAAATTACGACCGGTCTGATTGAACCGCACTTTATGGCCGGGTTTTCCGGCGGGCGAAAACTCATCTGCCCCGGTCTGGCCCATTTGGATACGGTGCGGGTCTGGCATGGGCCGAACTTTCTGGAACATCCCTGCGCCCGGGCCGGTTGTCTGGACGGCAACCCCGTACACGAGGAAAATACCTGGATCGGCCGACGGGCCGGCTGCGATTTTATCGTCAATGTCGCTCTGGACGAAAAGCGGCGGATCGTCGAAGTGGTTGCCGGCGATATGGAGGCCGCCTTTTTGGAAGGGGTCCAAAAGGTCCGGCCTATGGTTCAAGATACCCTGCCAGAACCGGTGGATATTGTGATAACCTCTTCGGCCGGGTATCCGCTCGACGTCACCTTCTATCAATCGGTCAAAGGAATGGTGGCGGCCCTGGGAATCGTGAAACCGGGCGGCACGGTCATTCTGGCGGCCAGTCTGTCGGAAGGCATCGGCAGCCCAGAATTTCAGCGCCTTTTCGAAGAACATCCCAGCCTGGACGCCTTCCTGGAGCGAATTTTGGATCGGCAATCCGATTACTTTGTGATGGACCAATGGCAATTAGAGGAAATGGCCAAGGTGTGGCGAAAGGCCCGTATCAAAGTGGTTAGCCGGGGGCTACCGCCCGAAGTATTGCAACGGTTGTTTGTCGAACCGGCCGAAAGCGTGGAGTCGGCTGTGGCCGAGTGTTTGGCCGACTACGGCCCTCAGGCCACGATCGCCGTCATCCCTAAAGGGCCGTATGTAATCGCCGAGTGTGAATCCACCCAAGGGTAGTCGAAGACACTTGGTCCTTTGAGGAGCTGGCACAACGCTCTCTTCGTGATTTTCCCTAGTTATCCGGCGAGGCTTTTCGGATGCGATGGACGAAGGCGTTTCTACCGACGTTGAAAGAGGCGCCGCCAGCGCTGCGGGGCGGCCCGGAACAGTGGTTGATCCGGGCGGGCCTGATCGCTCCGACCACCACCGGATACGCCTGGTTCCCCTTGGGAATCCGAATGCTCCAAAAACTCCAGCATCAGGTCCGTAGCCTGCTGGCCGAGGCGGGAGGTCAAGAGATCGGCCTGCCGATTCTGACCCCGGTGAGCGTATGGGAACGAGTGGGGACCGACGAACCGAGCGAGAAAACCGGCCTCCGTTTGGACCTAGCCCAGCAGGAGCGAAAAACGCGGTATCTGTTGGGCGGTTGGCAAGAGCCGGTTTTGGCGGACTTGTTGGCGGGTTGGCTGGCCAGCTATCGGAATCTCCCCTTGGTGCTTTTCCAAATGACGGCGGTTTGTTCCGCGGAAGGGACCGCTTCCGGTTGCTTGGCCGACTCGCTGCTCCGACCGGCGGTTCAGGTATATGGTTTTCACAGTACGCCGGCGTCGCTTCATAGCAGCTACCAAAAGCTAATCCGGCAGTGTGAATCGCTTTTGGAACTTTTGGAACTTCCCTATTGGGTAGCTCGGAGCGATTCAGCAAGCGAACCAGCCGCCCATTTGGTTGTAGTTCGGCTTGATAAAGGGGGACTTTCCTATCGGCAATCACTGAAAAACCAGTCGTTTTCCACTCTGAACGAAGCGTCCAGTCCAACGCCAACTCAGGAATCTCCGAACGAGTCGCCCGGGCAAGAGCTGCGGCGACGTTTCTGCTGGGAAGAAGTGGCTTTTTGCGAGCAGTGTGGTTATACGGCGGTTCGGCGTTCGGCCCGGATCGGCGGGCGTGTGCCGGGGCCGGTTGCCGCCGCCTCGGTGCTTACGGTGCAGGTTGGTCCAGCCGGCGAGAGTTCAGAACCGGCCCAAGAGCAGCTCCGATGTGTATCGACGCCCGGCGCCCGCACCATCGCCGAGGTAACAGCGTTTCTAGGCCGACCAGCCCATCAATTCCTGAAAACGCTGCTTTATCTGGCGGACGACAAACCGGTAGCCATCCTGATCCGAGGCGATCATGAAGCAAGCCCGACGAAGATTCAGCGGGCCTTTGGAATCCGGCGATTAGAAATGGCGGACCCCGGCGTAGTGGAACGGGTTACCGGCGCTCCGGTGGGTTTTTCGGGACCAATCGGTTTGAAAGAGCGTATCCCCATCTGGGCCGATTGGGACGTACAACACGCCCAAAATGTCGTGGTGGGCGCCAATCAGGCGGACGCTCATTTGGTGGGTGCGTCGATCGGGCGAGATTTCCGGCCGGACTTTTTCGCCGATCTCCGTCTGGTTTTGCCCGGCGATCCATGCCCCGAATGCTCGGCTGTTTTGCAAATTGGTTCGGGACTTCCGGCGGCGGAATCGGTCTGTTGGGGCGATCAGGAGAGCCCTGGGTTAGGACTCCGGTTCCATGACGCCCAGGAGACGCTCCAACCAGTGCTGGTCAACCGACTCCAGATCGACTTTGCCTGTTTGCTCAGCGCTGCGGCGGCGGTCCATCACGATTCGTTTGGAATGGTTTGGCCGGAATGGGTTGCTCCGTTCGATATCCTGCTCCTTTGCCTTGCGCCCCAAAATGAAGTGGTCATGGGTGCTGCGGAGCGGCTTTACGAGGCTTGGCAAACGGCCGGGGTGGAAGTGCTGCTGGATGATCGAGAGCTTCGGCCCGGCGTGAAGTTCTACGATGCAGACCTGTTGGGCGTGCCGTGGCAGGTGGTGCTTGGTCCGAAAAATTTCGAGCAGGGACAAGTAGAAGTCAAATACCGCCGCACCGGCCAAAAAGAAACGATCCCTCTTGGTAACGCCGCCGAAATCATGATCGAAAAGGTACAAAAAGGTAAAAGACAATTTCCTTGAAACATCACCATAGGCGGTGCGTCAGTCGCAAGGTGGGCCATCTCTTTCCCCTGCAAGTTTTCGCCTTCCAGAGGGACTTGTTCTTAGGGGCGTAACGTGGTATAGTAACGTTGCTTTTTAACGTTCATGCTTCCAGAAGGGTGGTTTTCTGGAAGCGGATCAGTTCATGATGGCGTGAGAAAGGACAAGCCGTGGGAGTCAAGAAGACAGGAAAAGGCCGACGGAAATTAGGCCGAAAGAAACGTCGGCTCCGGTCCAAAATTCGACATCGCAAGAAATAATCCCTTCGGTGGGATAGAACATCCGGGAAGAAACTGCGCTGGCCAAGGACGCCAAGGGGTGCATTGGGTCTGCGTGGCAGGAGGGGGTTGCTGGGCAACAGGAAGCCTGGCTATGCTCTTACTTCGTAACCTCTTTGGGGGAGAAGGTAGGAAAGCGGCGTCCGGGGATCAGGTTTCGACTCGTAAAAGGATTCCAAAAAGAACAATCAGGAGAGTTTTAACGATTGGGTAAAGTTTCCTGCTCTCCCTGTTGTTCATCTTTCTTTCTATCTGGCTCTTCTGTGGGCTAGAGTTGTACAAGGGCGCTCTTTTGATACTCTGCTTGCGCCCAAGGCTGCCCAAAGCTCCTTTGGGCGTCGTAAGGGGTCTGGCTCCGGGTCTTGGGACTGTGGCAACGGTGAAAAGCCAACTCGACATCCTTGTGGAACGGTTCCTCCAGCGGGCAGGCGCCCTGTACAGCCTACCTGCCGTGGCGGTCAAGGTGCTCCAGTTGGCCGACGATCCTCAACTGGACACCCCCCGGCTTAAAGAGTGTATCGAAAACGATCCGGCCTTGACTAGCCGAATCCTCCGGGTGGTGAATAGTTCGCTGTTTGGGTTGACCTCGCCGGTGGCCGATCTAGGTCAGGCACTCACCTTGCTGGGCGTCAAGCCGCTGAAACTGTTGGTGTTAGGCTTTAGCTTGCCAGAAGGGCTGTATGCGGGCGTCTCGGCCGATGTGCTCCAGTGGTATTGGCGTCGTACGTTGACCAAAGCGGTGGCTGCCCGGCAGTTGTGCCAGACTCTGTGGCGGAAACCAGGCGACGATGCCTTTTTGGTCGGCCTGTTGCAGGACCTGGGGATGTTGCTTCTGATCCAGAGCGTCGGCCCGACATATCAGGAGTTCGTCCAACGGGTCCGCAGCATGGGCAAAGACCTGATCGCCCTCCAGAGGCAGGTATTGGGGTTCGATCACACGGCCTTGACGGCCCGGCTATTGGCGCATTGGCGATTGCCCGAAGGGGTTGTCCGATGGATCAGTTGGGAGGAGATCCATCAACGGCTCCAAGAACCTGCTCCACAGCCGCCGGTATTAGCGCAGGTGATTCATCTGGCCGAGGGGTTGGCCCGGGTGTTGGCCGATCGGCAACCAGAGTACTTAAACGAAGTGCTTACCGCCGGGGCCAAATACCGGGGGCTAACCCAGAATCAACTCGAGGCGATTACGGCGGACTTGGAAACCAAGGTAACCCAATTGGCCGAGGTGCTCCATCTGAACCTGCCGCCTACCGAAGATTATCGGGCCGTGCTGCTGGAGGCGCATCGTCGGCTTTCCGAAGCCGCCGCCGAAGCGGTGCAAACCCTTTTGAGCCGAAAATCCACCACCTCCCCTACTGAAGAAGTACCTGAACCCTTGCAGCCGCATCTGGCCCAACTCTCTGAGGCGTTAGATCGGCTCACCAGACCGAAGCCGACGCGAAAAGGGAAAAAATCCGAGCCTGTTTCGGCCTTCACGAAGGAGGAAGAAGAGGTAGAACCCGAAAAGTCCGGCATACCCGAAACAAGGGAACAAAGGCCCATTCCGGAGACTTCGCCGATGTCGGCCTCGGCGTTGGCGGAAATGTTGGCCCCGGACGTTGGCCAACCAGGGAAGAACAAACCCGGATCAGAATTTGCCGGTAGTAGCACCACGTCGGGAAAAACAGCATTTCGATCTTCTCCGGCGATCCCCAGCATGGACGGTTTGCGTGGTTCGGGGCGTTTCGGGAAAACAGCGGCGGCGGCCAGACCCACAGCGACCATCAGTCAAACTCTTTCTGATCCGGGACTGCTGGGGCATTTGAAAGCTACGGTCGTCGCCTGCCGAAACGCCCGGGCGCCGGTGAGCCTGCTTTTGGCCGAGCCGTCCGAACAAGATGATCTTCTGCTCCGATATGGACCGGAAGGCATGGACCGGTTTCGTTCGCTGCTTCAGAAGGCCGCCGAATCCCTGGGATATGAAGGAAGCATCCTCCTGCCTTATGGCGATTGGGGAACGGCGGCCATATTGCCCGATTGCGATCGGCAAGAAGCGGTTCGGCTGGGCAATCAACTCATTGCCGCCATGCGACAAGCGTCGTGGGGAGGCATCTGGAGCAGTCGGGGCGGAGTGGCTCTGGGCGTCGGAGTGGCCAGCGTCGATATGCCCCCGAAAAACTTCCCGGCCGAAGACCTGCTGGAAGCGGCGGCCCGGTGTCTCTTCGGTTCCCATACGTGCGGCGGCGGCGTGGTCAAAAGCATCGAAATCTATTGACCTCCGCCGTTCCATGCCCAGCTGATCTCCGTGGCCACCGGTTGCAGCCTGGGAAAGTGTACCTTCCCTATGCACAGTTCTTCGGTTTTCTCCTCAGGACCTCTGTTTTTTTGCGCAAAATCCGCAGTTTTTTTGCGCCATTTTTGTTGCTAGCCGCCAGAGGCCATTTTATAATCCGGTGCAGAGGGACACGGACCTGCCTCAGCGGGGACTTGTCTCAGAACAGTTCCCCCATAGTCCTATCGGAAGGGGTATCGGTTGGAGTCTTTTTTTCGAGGAGGTATGGCGATGCGATGTGTTGGCAGAAAAGTGGGTGTGTGGTTTGCTGGGTTGGCGTTGGTGCTAGCGGTTGGGCGGGCTGTTTTCGCCGCAGAGTCGGCCGGACCGCCCAACCTCATCCGAAACCCCTCGATGGAACTGGAGCGGGAAGGTAAGCCGGTAGGTTGGAAACCGGATACCTGGCAGGGAAAAGGCAATTTTATCTATGCAGAGACTGGCCGGACCGGAAAACGCTCGCTTCTGATCGAGTCGGCCGAGGGGGCCGATGTTGGCTGGCAGATCGTTGTTCCGGTGGAGCCGAGGGCGACGTATCGGCTTTCCGGCTGGATCAAGACGGAAAACGTAGTAACAAAAGGCGGCCGAGGGGCACTGCTGAATATCCATAACCTCCAACCGGTGGCCACCCAGGCCCTCACCGGCACGCAGGATTGGACCCGCGTGGAAGTGGTCTTTGAAGTAGAAGACCAAGACACGCTGCAAATGAACTGCCTTTTTGGCGGTTGGGGCCTGGCCACCGGACGGGCCTGGTTCGACGACCTGGAACTCGTGCAACTGAAAGCAGGCCATTGGGAACCGAAGATCGTGATCGATGCGGCCAAAACCGGCGAGCCGATTTCGCCCTATATCTACGGCCAATTCATCGAACATCTGGGCCGGTGCATTTACGGCGGCATCTGGGCCGAAATGCTCGAAGACCGAAAGTTCTTCTATCCGGTCGGGCATAAGGAATCGCCGTGGAAGGTGCTGGGCCAGCCAGACCGGGTAACCATGGATAAACAGCAGCCGTTTGTCGGCGAGCATTCGCCGCGCCTGACCGCCCCGGCCGGCATAGTACACGGCGGCCTGGGCCTGGTCAAAGGCAAAGAATATGTGGGCCGAATCTGGCTCCGGGGCGACCAATCCGCCGGGCCCATACAGGTCAGCCTGGTTTGGGCCGACGGCCCCGATGGCAGACAAACTATCACCATCACCCAGATCGGGCCCGAATACGCCAAACAGCCGCTTCGGTTTACCGCCGGTGCCTCCACGCTGGAAGGTCGGCTGGAAATCCAAGCCACCGGCCAACAGGGCCAGGTCTGGATCGGACCGGTTTCCCTGATGCCCGCCGATAACATCGACGGCATGCGTCCGGACACCTTGGCCGTGCTCAAAGAACTGGATGCGCCGATCTATCGTTGGCCGGGCGGCAATTTCGTCAGCGGCTACGACTGGCGCAAAGCCATTGGCGACCCCGACCGCCGTCCGCCCATGAAAAACCCGGCATGGCGCGGCCTGGAACACCATGACTTCGGCATCGACGAGTTCATGCGGTTTTGTCGATACCTCGGCACCGAGCCGCTTGTGGTCGTCAATAGCGGCCTGGGCGATGTGCAGATGGCGGTCGAAGAATTAGAGTACGCCAACGGCCCGGCCGATTCGCCCATGGGCAGCCTACGGGCCAAAAACGGCCATCCCGAACCGTACAAGGTCCGCTGGTGGGGCATCGGCAATGAGATGTACGGCAACTGGCAACTCGGCCACATGCCGCTGGAAAAATACATCCAAAAACATAACCAGTTTGCCGAGGCGATGCGAAAAAAGGATCCCAGCATTAAGCTCATTGCCGTGGGCAACGTCGGCCCTTGGAGCGAAGGCATGATGCAACACTGCGCCGACCACATGGACCTTGTGAGCGAACATTTTTACTGCGGCCAAGTGCCCGGTCTGATGAGCCACGTTCGGCAAATTCCGAACCAAATTCGCCGCATTGTGCAGGCCCACCGGGATTATCGCAAACGGTTCGATAGCCTCCGGGGCAAAGACATTCGGATTGCCATGGATGAGTGGAACTACTGGTATGGGCCGGAAGTGTTCGGCGAAATTAGCCCTCGATACTTTTTGAAAGACGCCCTGGGCGTGGCGGCCGGACTGCATGAATACGCTCGGCAAAGCGATATGGTCTTCATGGCCAACTACGCTCAGACGGTAAACGTCCTGGGGGCCATTAAGACCTCGAAAATGGCGGCCGCCTTGGAAACCACCGGGCTAGTGCTGAAGCTGTATCGTCGGCATTTTGGACAAACGCCGGCGGCCGTGGATTTGAAAGAATCTGCCCCATTGGACGCTGCCGCCGCTTGGAGCGAAGATAAAAAGACGCTCACTATCGGCATTGTCAACCCTACAGGCCAATCGCTCGAAGTACCGCTGCAGGTTGCCGGAGCGGAACTGACCGGCAGCGGCGTGCGGTATGAAATCGCCGGGGCCGACCCGATGCTCTTTAACGACCCGGGCCAGCCGGCGAAGGTACAGATTGTCGAGTCGGCCGTGGGGGGGCTGAAAGATACGGTTCGGTTGGCCCCCTACAGCGTAACGCTCCTAAAACTCCAGGCCCGGCCCAAGCAGTAAAAGTTGCGAAAGTCCTGCTGGACTGCCAACCGAACCGACGGGCTGCTGTTACCTTTCCGAAGCGTCCGGCCGGTCGGATAGCAGTTCGCCTTGGAGGGTGATCATCAGGCGTCGGCCGGTGCTGCGCCGGCGGTGTTCGCACAAGAATATCCCCTGCCAGGCGCCCAGGCAAAGCCTGCCGTCCCGGATCGGCACAGCAAGGGAACATCCTAATAGAGAACTTTTGGCGTGGCCGGGCATATCGTCCGGCCCTTCTTCTTGATGCGCATAGGGAAAATCGGCCGGGGCTAGGTGGTCCAGGAGCCGATCCAGATCCTTTGGCACATTCGGATCGGCCGCTTCGTTGATCGTAAGCGACGCTGACGTATGCTGCAAAAACAGGTGCATCAGCCCGATCCGGATTTGCCGCAGTTCCGGCGCCGCCTGAAGCACATGGCGGGTAATGTCATGCAGTCCCGGCGGCAACGGCGGCAATTGCAACGGGTGCTGAAACCAAGCCATACGGCAGTCCTCTCCGGCAATATCCGGCCTTGAAGGCCCAAACCTAATGTCCATAAATATAAACCAGCTTTTTCTGGTCGCCTAGGGGTTTGATTCTGGACTGGCAAAATGGCGGCAGATAGAATAGGGGCGGCTGCCGCACCGCCAATCTCATTCCGATAAAGGAGCTAAAGCGATGTGCGAATCTTGTGAAGCCGGGGGGAATCGAGCGTTTTCCAAGAACAACTCAAACCAGGATCGCTTACCTGACGGAGAAGAGAAATTGCTTCTGGGGCGGCGAGAATTTTTGACTTCTACGGGCCTGGCCGGGGCGGCGGCGGTTTGGAGCCAAGCCGCCTGGGTGGAAGCGGCGGCCTCCGAAGGAGAAAAGCCCCTCTTGCCGCCAAAAGAAAAAAAGCCCGCCCGCATCTGGACCGTCTTTCTCTACCCGCCGGAGGAAGTGGTGTTGGCCGGTCAAATGGAGGATAGTTGGGCCAAGCACCAATGGTTCACCTGGCCGGGCGGCCAGTTCCAGTACGCCGAGCAACAGAAAAAGTTCGCCCACCAGATCGAACAGTTGTCCCAGCAGTTGGGTCTGGAGATGACCATCCGGCCTGAGCCGATCTATCAAAAAGCAAAACTGGAAGAGTTCATCGCCCAGGCGAAAGACGCGGGGTTGGATGCGGTGCTGGTGGTCAATTTCTATAACACGCTTTCCGGGGCGGCCTATCGGATTGCTACAGAGGCTGCGCCGACGGCCATTGTGTATCATGCCCTGGGGGCCAACCATCAGTTGCCGCCCGAACCGCTCCGCAAATCCGAAGGTTTTTATTACATCCACTCGATAGAAAATTTTCCTGAGATTGAGCGGGGCCTTCGGGCGGTGCACGCCCGCAAAATGCTCGCCCAAAGCCGATTGCTCCGCATTGCCGGCGGCGTCCGACAGATGACCCAAGATGTGGAAAAGACGCTTGGCGTGGAGATCGTGGCCATCCCAGCCGAGGAGTTCAACGCTGCGTTCGACGCTATCGAAGCCACCCCGGCCATTCAGCAGGAGGCCATGGCATTCAAAAAGCAAGCGGAGCGGGTAATGGATGTGGCCGACGAGGCGTTTGTCGATGCCATCCGGGCCCACCATGCGGTGCGTCGGATGATCCAGCGGTATGGGGCCGACGCCATTACCATCCAATGCCTGATGCTCAAACATCGGAAACCCTGTTATAGTTTCGCATGGCACAATGGGCAATTGTTTCCCTGTGGCTGTGAAAACCACCTGGACCCGACCCTGACTCTGATGCTGGGGCGATGGCTTCTGGACCGGGCCGGCTTCCAACACAACCCGGAGTTCGACACCAGCGAAAACCTCTATTTCGGCGCCCACTGTACCTGTGCCTGGAAGCTGCACGGGCCGGAGGGCCCTTCGCAGAAGTTCATGGTCCGGCCGTTTTTCCATCAGTTGCCCAAGACGCCCGCTTTGGACGTCGAGTGGAAGCCGGGCGAGCCGGTGCTTTTGGTCCGGTATAATGTGGGCAAGGATAGCCTCTGCTGTTGGCGTGGCAAGGTGGTCAGTTCGCCCGGCTGTCCGCCGACCGGCGGTTGTGCCACCCGGGTGCTGGTAGAACTGGAGGGTCTGGACGATGTGTGCCAGGCGTATGCCGGGCCGCATCCGGTGTTCTTTTGCGGCGACCGAGGCGACGCCCGGCGGTTCAAAGCCTTTGCCCGGATGTATCGGCTCAGCTGGATAGGGAATGTGTAAGGAGGCCTTTTCTCCCTAGGCAGGAACATTTCGGCCGAGTAGAAGCCCCCCTCTTATTACCGTCCAGATAGGGATGACAAGGAGGGTATCCTTACTGCGCCCGGTGCAAACGACCTATCTTATGTCCCGGATAGGCGAAAAGGCAGAACACAGGCTAATTCAACCGGGTGAAGTCGAACAAAGACCCAAGCATATTTACCTACAAAGGCGTCTTTGTTCTACCTCTTTAGTGGTATCTATTGGGTGGGCCATCTGGCAAAAAGGCCAAAATTCGTACCTTATCGGAGAGATTTAGGAGTTGTAGGTTGGCAGTCGGCTAAGTATATTAGAGGATTTACGTCAGCCGGAGAGGGCGAAGTTCTCTACGGCAGCGAAGAGAATTTTATCTCTTGGATCAGAAAGCTATGCATTTTTCGTTGATTGATCGCATCGTGGAGTTGACGCCGGGGCGGCGGATTACGGCCCTGAAAAACCTCTCATTGGCAGAGGAATACCTGGCCGACCATTTCCCCCAATTTCCGGTGATGCCCGGGGTGTTGATGTTAGAGGCGATGGTGCAGGCAGGAGCGTGGCTGGTGCGGGCCAGCGAAGATTTTGCCCATAGTATGGTGGTCCTTCGGCAGGCGTCGAACGTCAAATATGGACGTTTTGTGGTGCCTGGGCAGACCTTGCGCGTGGAAGCGGAAATCCTTGGACAAACCGCAGAGGAGACCCGGCTGAAGGCTCAGGGTACGGTGGAGGGGCAGTTTGCGGTGGGTGGACGGCTGGTGCTGGTGCGTTATAATTTGGCCGACACCCAACCCGAACGCAAATACGCCGACGATTGGGTCCGAAAAGAACTGCGGAAGAAATTTCGGCTTTTATATCTTGGAGGAGAAGTCGAGACAGCCAGTTCGGCCCATGCCGGTTCGTAGAAGGCCGCCCCAGGAGGGGCCTCTATTCCTGCCGGTAAGTTCCGAAAAGAAGACAAAACACAGATTTTCGAGGAGACGTTTTTTTGATTTTCGAGTAAGGAATGTGCCTCAGGGAGGTGGGATAGGTTGTTGCAAGCAGTGGTAGAACGCTTGAGGGAGCAAGGTCGATGAAATTTCAGGGGAAAACAGCGATTGTAACAGGGGCGGCTCGTGGGATCGGCTTGGCGATTGCCCGGCGATTGGCCGAGGGCGGCGCTACGGTGGTGTTGGTCGATATGCTGGAGCAGGCGTTGCAGGAAGCCGCTGCCTCGCTGGCCAACGCCCCCGGCGGGGTGCATACCTTCGTGGTGAATGTCACCCAAGAAGATGCGGTGGAAAAACTCTTCGAGGAGGTAACCGCCAAGACCGGCCGAGTCGATATCCTGATCAATAACGCCGGCATCACCCGGGACGGACTGCTGGTGGCGATGAGTCAGGAAGATTGGGACGCCGTACTGACGGTGAATTTGAAGGGTACCTTCCTGATGACGAAACACGCCTGTCGGATTATGATGCGGCAGCGCAGCGGCCGGATCGTCAACATCGCCAGCGTGTCTGGCCTGATGGGCAATCCGGGGCAGGCCAATTACTCCGCATCTAAAGCCGGGGTGGTCGGTTTTACCAAAACCGTGGCTCGAGAAATGGCGGGACGACATATCTGTTGCAATGCGGTGGCCCCGGGGTTTATTGATACGGAAATGACTCGGGTCCTACCCGACAAAGCGAAAGAGCGGGCGATATCCCTTATTCCTTTGGGCCGGATGGGCTCGGTCGAAGATGTGGCCGCAGCGGTGTGTTTTCTGGCCAGCGACGAGGCCGGTTATATCACCGGGCAAGTCTTGGCCGTGGACGGCGGCATGGCCATGTGAGGATTTCCTTCTGCTAGGAAGACGGAAACCATTTACCGAATCGCAACGTTCTCCACCTCAGAGCGAACAGCGGTTCCCAGGGAAGAAAAAAAGGAAATATCCTATTGGATGAGAAAACGAGCGGAATTGCGTTGGTTCCAATCCAATAGGCCAATCCAAAGATAAAACAGTTCACAAGTTCACAAGGTTTGACGTTTCGGGAGGTGATACATGCCAAGTAAAGAAGAGATTTTCGCGAAGGTGCAAGCGGCTTTAGTGGATGCTTTGGGCGTCGATGAGGAAGAAGTAACTCCGGAAGCGACTTTGGTCGGCGATCTGGGGGCCGAGTCGATCGACTTCCTGGACATCGTCTTTCGCCTGGAAAAGACCTTCGACATCAAGATTCCTCAAGGCGACTTGGTGCCCCAAGACATCCTTACCAACGCCCAGTACGTTAAAGACGGCAAGCTAACTCCCGAAGGTCTGACGGCCCTTCGGCAGCGAATCCCGTTTGTCAACCTGGATAAGTTTGCAGAAAACCCTGTGGTCCAGGATTTCCCGAATGTGATGACCGTCGGCGATATTTGCCGGTATGTGGAAATGAAACTGGGGGTCTGAGCGGTCTTCCGACAGGCGTCCTCGTACCGCCTTCTTCCTAAGGAGGCTTTCCCCGTTGGGTTCACGAGTTGTCCGACTCGCGGGGTGCGTTTCTACAGAAAGGGCGTGCAGAGTATGTTGCCGTGCCTGCGGAGAGGCTTCGGACTAATTTCGAGGGCGGCAAGGGAAATCAGAAAGTAGCGTCCCCTGTCGGGCGAGGCATTTTTCCCGGCCAGGAGATTCAAACGTTATGCGTTGGTTCTGGATAGATCGGTTTTTAGAGTTTGAATGCGGACGCCGGGCCAAGGCGATCAAAAATATCTCCCTGGCCGAGGAGCACTTGCAGGACCATTTTCCCGGTTATCCGGTCATGCCGGCCAGTTTGATCGTCGAAGGGGTGGCGCAGACGGGCGGTCTTTTGGTAGCTCAGTGTTCCGATTTCCGGGAAAAAGTCGTTTTGGCCAAGATCAGTTCCGCCCGATTCTACGCCGAGGCTACACCCGGCGACAGCCTCGTCTATACCGCCGTCATCGAAGCCCTACAGAAGGATGGAGCCTCCGTTCGTGCAACGGTGCATCGAAACGAAGAACTCCTGGCCGAACTCCAACTCATGTTCGCCCATCTGAACGGCGATTTTGCGGATAAAATGTTGTTCAAGCCGAAAACCCTTCTATTCTGGCTCCGGGCGTTGGGGACGTTCCAGGTGGGCCGACTCCCCGATGGTTCCCCCCTGCAAGAGCCGGAATGGATGCGCCAGGCCGAAATCACCACCCCTGATTAAGCCGCCAAGTCGGACTGAGGGGACATTCCTCCCATAATCGGCCTAAGCGTGTTGATTTTGCTCTGGGAGTGTTGTTCAAGGAGTGGATGGAATGCGACGACGGGTCGTGATTACCGGAATCGGTTGGGTGACGCCATTGGGCGCCGACATCGAAGGCGTGTGGAAGGCCCTTTTGGAAAGCCGATCCGGCGTTGACTATATCAGCCTGTTCGACGCCAGTCACTTCCCTACCAAAATTGCCGCGGAAGTCCGCCGGTGGTCCATTGCCGAGGTGGGGGAAAATCCGGAAGATTGGAAGCATCAAGGTCGGCACACCCATTTTGCGGTTGGGGCGGCCAAAAAGGCCGTGGCCGACTCCGGCATTCTCGACACCCCACTTGATCCAACCCGTTTCGGCGTGTATCTGGGCAGCGGCGAGGGACAGCAGGATTTCCATCGGTTCTCGCAGATGATGGCGGCCGCCTTGAGGGGAGGACAGTTTGATCTGGCCCAGTTCATGCGTAAAGGCATGGAGGTCCTCCATCCTATGTCCGAATTGGAACAGGAGCCGAACATGCCCGCCGGCCATCTGGCCAGCCTGTTCGGCGCGGAAGGCCCCAATCTGAATTGCCTGACCGCTTGCGCCGCCAGCAGCCAAGCCATCGGTGAAGCCGCCGAAATCATCCGCCGAGATGAAGCCGACCTAATGCTCGCCGGCGGCGCCCATTCGATGATCCATCCATTCGGCCTGACCGGCTTCAATCTACTGACGGCCCTGAGCACCTACAACGAAGAGCCTACCAAGGCATCCCGACCGTTCGACCGGCGACGGGATGGCTTTGTACTAGGCGAAGGCGCTAGCATGATCATCCTGGAGGAATTGGAGCGGGCCAAACGCCGAGGGGCAAAAATCTATGGAGAGCTAATCGGTTACGGCTCAACAGCCGACGCCTTCCGAATCACCGATGTCCATCCTGAGGGGCGCGGCGCCATTAGTTGCATGCGTCTAGCCTTGCAGGACGCCCGAGTGGCCCCAGAACAGATCGACTATATCAACGCCCACGGCACCAGCACCGCCGTCAACGACCGGGTCGAAACATTGGCCATCAAGGAGGTGTTCGGACCGCAGGCGTATAAAGTCCCCGTCTCCAGCACCAAGAGCATGATGGGCCATTTGATTGCGGCGGCCGGCGCCACAGAACTGATCATCTGCTTGCTGGCTCTCCGCGACAACATCCTGCCGCCAACGATCAACTATGAAGAACCCGACCCCGATTGCGACCTGGACTATGTGCCCAATATAGCCCGCCCCGCTCCCTGCCGACGGGCCATGTCCAACAGTTTCGGCTTTGGCGGCCAGAATGTCGCCCTGATCGTCGAACGTTTCACCGGCTGAAACGAGGGAACCTCTCTGCCCTCTGTTTGTTCCTATAAGAGGGCGGAGAATGAAAGTCCCCTTTTCTGGCCTTCAGCCGCTATCGGAGCCCTTTGAGCAGGGCCTCGGCCTCTTGACGTTTGGAGAAAGGCCGTTTGGTTTGGAGGGCTTGTTTGAGCAGTTCCTTGGCCCGGTCGGTTTGGCCTCGATCGACCATCACCCGGGCGATATAAAAAGCGGTGTCGGGGCTGAGCTGGCCGCTGGAAGCCGCCCGGCCTAAGGCCTGGTCCGCCTCGTTGAGCCGACCTAACCGATACAACACCCACCCATAGGTGGACCAAGCTTCGGCCACATTGCCGAATGCTTGAGCGCCGATCTGGGCCACTTCGAGGGCCTTCCGTTTTTTGGCTTCTTCGTCTTGTTCTGTCAGGGCCAACGCCCAGTTGTTCAAGGCGGCGAAATTGCCGGGCGATTGTAGATGGGCCGACTGAAAATGGCTTTCCGCCGTCTTATAGTCCTTCATAAAATAGGCCACCAACCCGGCCAGCATCTTCGCCTGGAAAGAATCGGGGTCGAGCTTTAGGGCGATTTCCACTTGTTGTTTGGCCTGGTCGTACTGTTCGGTATCGAAGGCCCATTGGGCGGCAGCCAAACGGGTCTGTAAGTTTTTCGGTTCCGCGTTCAGGGCCGCCACCATCATCTTGGCCGCCTGTTCCCGCTGACCCGCCGATTCGTATAACTGCGCCATGATCGCTTCGGGAGTCAGCACCTGGTCGTTGGCCTTTTTAGCCGCCCGAAATTTCTCCATCGCTTCGTCTGCTTTATTCTGTTGGAACAAAGCCCGACCCAGCCGCTGCAAGGCCATCACATTGTCCGGGTCCTCTTTGAGCCAAGTTTCCAGATGTTTCTGGGCAGTCGCCCAATCTTCGGCCGCCTCGGCCAAACCGGCCAACCCAGAACACATCCGCTGCAAAATCAGCTTTTTCCGCCGGGCCGTCCCCTTAAACTCGTTCATTAGCCGCTGCGCTTCCGTGTAAAGAAACTTGGCTTCCGTCTGCCGTCCGCCTCGAAACGCCAGATCGGCCAAAATCACAAGCGCTTCCGGATCCGTAGGCGATTCCTTAATGGCCGACTCCAATGAAAGAATCGCCCGATCCAATTGATTCACCGAAGCGAACAATTGGGCCATGATCACGTCGGGCGGCGGCAAGTCGGCGTGTTTCTTGCACGCCGCCGCCAGCAACGCCCGGGCGCCTTCAATGTCCCCGTTCCGAAACCGCGTTACTGCGTCCTGCACTTCCTGAATCTGTTGAGGCGGCTCTCCTACAGGCGGCGTCTCGCCCACAGGCACCGGCTCCGCCGAGCATACCGTCGCCGCCCACATCCCCAACAGGCCCACCATCAACCCTACCATGTACCTGCGCTGACAACCCGCTCTCATGAATCCTCTCCCCAAAACTGAAGGTGAAACAGACAGAACCTACTTCCCGATTTTCCGCACCGAGTTTTCCACCACACCTCCCCCCGCTTTACCAGCCGGGAGAGAAAACCTCAGGTTTCCCAATTATACCACCTCTTAGACTTCCAGGAGAGAACTCCCCCTTATCACTTAGGCAGACTCCCTCCTTCGGACCACACGTCCAGAGTCCCTTTCGCCAAACCATGTTCCCCAAAAAATTGCTAAAATAGTCCCATCTTCTGTATCTTCCCTCCCTTTGTTTTCAGGAAAACGCAAGAAGAACCGTGCAGAACGCTATTAGTAGTATGGCATGTCGATGCAACCACAATATATGGCGGTCCAAGAGAACGTTTGGAAACCAGTTTTAGGACAGCTGCCTCTTGCATGGAACACCGTCTGTCAACACGGGTAACATTTTAGCTGAATGCAGTACCATGTCATTCCCGCGCAGGCGGGAATCTAGGTTTCTTGTAGCCTCTACTTGGGGGGAATAACAACGTAGCCGCCTCATAGGCCCCTGGATTCCCGCTAGAGCGGGAATGACAATACAGGGCAAATTTTGCCCTAACATAAGCCCCCTTTGCATTCGGCTGAAATTTTCTCCATAAAGATCAGGTGGGAGGATT
>JAKPGL010000076.1 GCA_029550925.1 Planctomycetota bacterium | reverse complement strand
ACACCTGGTAGGTGCAGGTCTTGACCCGTTGCTCGGGCACCATCTTGCAGACCGTGTAGGTGCAGGTCCGTTCTTCCGGCACCATCTTGCACACCTGGTAGGTGCAGGTCTTGACCCGCTGCTCAGGCACCATCTTGCAGACCGTATAGGTGCAGGTCCGCTCTTCCGGCACCATCTTGCACACCTGGTAGGTGCAGGTCTTGACCCGTTGCTCGGGTACCATCTTGCAGACCGTATAAGGAACTTTCTTTACACAGGTCTCGGCCACATATTTAACGCATTCGATCTCTTTTTCGACCACTTCGGGGACCCAGACTTTTTTCACGCATCGAATGGGCGGGCACTGAACCTCGACGACCTTCGTTTCGCCGGGGCAATACACAGCCCGACAAGTACACGGATCCCACACCCACGTGCCCGGCTCTTGGATGCACTTTTTCACCACCGGACCGGGTTTTTCAATCACCTGGGTCTCCCACCGGCCGCTGCACACCTGGACCTTCTTGGTGTATTTGACCGGCTTGCAGACCGTATAGCAAACCTCGCGCTCGCGGGTCTCATAGACCGGCTTCATCACCGTGTAGCAGATTTCCTTGGTTCGGGTTTCCCAGACCGGCTTGCAGACGGTGTAGCAGATTTCCTTGGTCCGGGTTTCCCAGACCGGCTTCATCACCGTGTAGGTCTTCGTCCGGGTCTCATAGACCGGCTTCATCACCGTGTAGCAGATTTCCTTGGTCCGGGTTTCCCAAACCGGTTTCATCACGGTGTAGGTCTTCGTCCGGGTTTCCCAGACCGGTTTGCAGACCGTGTAGCAGATTTCTTTGGTCCGGGTTTCCCAGACCGGCTTCATCACGGTGTAGGTGCATTCTCGGTACTGGGTTTCGGGTACCCACTTGGTGCAAGTAACCTGTTTGGGTACAACGACGGGTTCGGAAACCGTCTTGTAGCAAGTGACCTGCTGTTTTTCCCAAACGATCTGTTTGCAGGTCTTCATGACGGTGCAGCATTGGGTTTCGCAACAGACGGGTTTGCCGCACCGGTAGCGGGCCGCCCCACAATAGGCAGCATCGGCTGCCTGGACTGACAGAACTGTCAGTATGGCAGCCAAGATAGGCACACCTAACGGGACTCTCATGATTTATGCCTCCTTCAAGACGTCAGGGAACAATACGTAAGGCCTGGTCGGACGGACCTTAGTCCGTCTTTGGTATCTTCGGCCAACTTATACGACGTAGATTAACTGAACCTCCAAAAATACCCAAAACATTGATTTTCTTGCGACAACGTAAACGCCGCATACGATCTGATCGTCCTATATGCCATCTTCAACATCGTCTAACTCAGTTATCCTTATGAACGGCAAATATAGATAAAATGAGAAAATTTATGCGTATAGGCAAAATAAGACAAAAAATGCGATAGAACCAGACCCAATAACCTTTTCAGGCACTTTCTTTTGCGGTTACCGGAAAGGTCCATCAAAGCCTGATCCAGGAAGGAATATAGCCCATCTAGGGGGATGGAGTAAAAAGGAAAAGACAGAAAAACCTTGCAGAGCAGGTAGGAAGAGGGAATCCAAAAGGTGAGGGCCGGACTGGAAGGAAACCACGAATGGGTGGGGTTGGAAAGGAGGAACGGGGAAAAGACTAGGCAGTTCTCGCCCCGGAACTGGTGATCTTGTAACTCAATCTGTTAGATTGGCCTGTCAACCGGCTGACGGTCGACGCTACGTAACTTAGCCTGTCCAGGCTGAGCCAATCCGTAGCTTAGGCTGTCTAGCCTGAGCCATTCGCTCTCTAACAGAGGGCATTACATCGCCGGCTGACAGCCGGCGTTACGTAGCTTAGCCTGTCTAGGCTGAGTCGCCGGCTAACAGCCGACGCTACCGGCTTGACAGCCGCCGGGACAGACAAGGCATTTCTCCTGCACACAGGCCCCTCCTCAGTTCCTAAAATACCGGTTTTATCGACCCTACCGACGTCCGCCCCTCTTCTAGGCTAGAAAAAATACGGATTACCTTGCTTGGCTCTTGACAGGGAAAAACTACAACCTAGGTACTTTGTAGGAGCTAGTGAAATCTCCGGGGCCTGAAAGCCCCTCATGGACGTTCAGGCCAGCAAACTGTGGTTCCATCGGGTCCTAACGCAATTTCTTTGCCTTAAAGGAGAAGGAGGATGTCCCAGAAAGTCCGTCGCGGTTTTACCCTGATTGAAGTGCTTATTGTGGTGGTGATCATGGCCGTGTTGGCCGCTACGATCATCCCGATGTTCTCCTCGTCCACCGAGGACGCCAAACTCAGTTCGCTCAAGTTCAATATGCACACCTTGCGATCGCAGATCGAGCTTTACAAGCTCCACCACCTGGGCAAATATCCGGATCAAATCGGAGACGCCACGAACGGGTATCTACCCCAGTTGACCCATGCGACCGATGTCAATGGAAACACTGGCGACCCGGGTCCCAATTTCCCCTACGGTCCTTATCTGGACGGCGATATTCCGCCCAATCCGTTTGATGGGAAAAACACGGTTACCCAGGTGAACCTGAACGGTGCGAAACCCACGGGAGTGTCGGGCACAGCGGGCGGCTGGCAATATGATCCCGCCACGGGCGCCATCTGGCCGAACAATCCGGAATACTACGAGACCCCGTAGTCGGGTTTCAAAAGAATAAAGAACGCAGAACCCATTTTCCCGCTGACCGCGACGGGAACCCCCTTCCTCCGGCCGCCTCCGGGGGAAGGGGTTTTTTTATTGGGGGAATGGGGCGCCTTATCTTGGGAAAGCTCCCGTGAATTCACCCAGGCGGTTTTAGGAAGTTTCCGGTCTTTCGGGCGGGCTGGAAGTAGATTTCGCAACATTTCAGCCGAGTGAAGTAAGTTCCTGTTTTCTAGGGAGAGTACCTCCAAAGTGTCATTCCTGCGTAAGCGGAATCCAGAGAGCACAAATCCATCGAAAAAACTGGATTTCTGCTAGCGTAGGAATTCCTGGTTGCCTCATTCGGCCGAAGTGTTACCAGATTTCGAGATTCCGTACTGCTGGAGTTTTTTCCGTAGGGTGATTCGGTGTAGGCCCAATCGTCGGGCGGCGGCCGCATATTGGCCCTGGGCCTGTTTCAAGGCCGCCTCCAGGAGGGGCGGCTCCACTAATTGGAGAAACTTTTCGTAAACATTTGCTGTTTCTGGGGTTCGGCCGAGTTCTGTCTCGGCCCACTGGCGGAGCAACATTTGGAGGGAGTCCTCCTGGGAAAGTTCGGGCGGCGAGGGACTGGCCGGCGGCGGCAGATGTTCCGGCAAGATGATATTCCCCCGGGCCAGCACCAGTGCGTGTTCCATCGTATTGCGCAATTCTCGCACATTGCCGTGCCACGGCCGACGCAGAAGTTCCTGCATCGTCTCTGGGGCCACGGCGGGCCGCGGCAGGCCGTGTTTGGCCGACAGAAGATTCACGAAATGTTCTACCAGTTCCGGAATGTCGTCCCGACGTTGGGCCAACGGCGGGATTTCGATGTCGAAGGTACAGATCCGATAGTAAAGGTCATGGCGGAACTTTCCCTCGGCCATCCGGCGGCGGAGGTCTCGATTGGTGGCGGTAATCAAACGGAAATCCACCCGGCGGGGCCGATCCGCTCCCACCGGGAGCACCTCGCCGTATTCGAGGGCGCGAAGGAGTTTAGTCTGGACGGCCTGAGGGATGTCGGCCACTTCGTCGAGAAAGAGCGTGCCGCCGTCGGCCGCCTCCAGAAGTCCTTTACGTGGCCGATCTGCTCCGGTAAACGCTCCCTCGGTATGGCCGAAAAGTTCGCTCTCGATCAAGGTAGGGCTCAGGGCGGCCAGATTCACGGCGACAAAAGGTCTGTCTTTCCGTCGGCTATATCGGTGCAGCGCCCGGGCCACCAATTCTTTTCCTGTGCCGCTCTGGCCGTGCAGATGGACGCAGGCCTCGGTCGGGGCGACCAGGGCGATGCGTTTGAAAAGTTCTTGCATGATGGGCGATCGGCCGACGATTTGGTCTTCAGCCGTCGCACCGGCGGCGGGGGGAGCGTCCGCCTTGGCGGGGCGTTGAGCGCTTTCCAAGGCCCGGTGGAGGGCGCGTTCGGCCGCCTTCAGTTCAAAAGGTTTCGTCAGATAGTCAAAGGCGCCGCTTCGTACTGCTTCTACTGCGACGGCCAAATCGCCGAAGGCGGTAATGACGATGACCGGCATGGGCCCCAGTTCGGCATGGAGCATTTTCAGGGCCGTCAGGCCGTCCATACCCGGCAATCGCACGTCCATGACGACCGCATCCGGCCGATGTTGGCGGGCTAGCGGCAGCGCCTGTTCGGCCGAGGCCGCTGTGGTTGCGGTATGTCCCATTTGTTGGGCCAGCCGCTGGAGTCCCCAACAGATGCTTGGTTCGTCATCCACGATCAGCAGATGCGCCATGGTCCAGGTCTCGCTGGAAAAAAGGCAGTTGCACCGAAAAACAAGTCATGGCGTCTTCCCGGCGCCATTGGATCAAGCCGCCATGCGCCTGGACAACCCGTTGGGCCATGAAGAGGCCTAATCCGGTCCCCTCCGGCCTGTCGGTAACAAAAGGCTCAAAAAGCCGATCCTGGACCGCCGGGGCGGGACCGGGACCGGTATCTCGGACCTCGAGCAGGACCTGCCGCGGAGCCGCTGGCGGCGGCAGAAGGTCCAATTTTACCTCGATTTGGGGCGACGATGAAGAAGATTGGACCGCCCGGATGGCGTTCCAAAGAAGATTCACGATCACTTCCCGCAGAGGTTCTTTTTGGGCCAGCACCATCACCGGAGTGTCCGGACGTCGGATCTCCAAAGGAATCTGGGCGTGCTGGCAGGCAGGCCGAACCATCCCGACCGCCTCTTCGACCAAGGGGCCTAAATCCACCGGCTCGTAAGGTCCCGCCGACCGGTCCGAATGGCTCAGAAATCGTTGCAAGTAGGATTCCATCTGGTGCAATTGGCTGAGGGCCATCTGGAGGGTTTCCTGCTCGACCGATTCCGGACAGGAGCGTTGATGGAGCTGGATGGCCATCCGGGCGCCGGTGGCGGCGTTTCGCAGTTGATGGGCTAGACACGCACCTAGTTGGTCGAGGGTGCGAAGCCGTTCATGCCGACGTATCTCCGTCTCATACGCCTGGAGTTGCTCGGTCATCCGATTGATCGACAAGACCAGGTCTCGGAGTTCGTCGTTGCGGCGGGGCACGGGCATAGGTTCGCGTTGGCCGTTGGCGATGGCTACGGTCCGCTCGCACAGTTGGTGCAGAGGCCGGACGATTCGACGGGCCAAAAGTGCAGCGGCAACCGTGGCCAGCAAGGCGGCGCCTGCTCCAGCCAGCAGTGTCGGCCAAACCGCCCGCCGGGCCTCAGCCGTCCACCGATCCTCCCGATACAAAACCACCAACGACCCCGGCGGATCCGTGCCAAATCGAGCCGGCGTCCGAATCCGACATCCCAAGTAAACCTGTTCCCCCAACTGGAGCCGATCTTTCGCATCCAGCGAGTCCACCCCCTCGGCCAAAGGAAAATGGGCCGCTGTTTGCTGGGCAAAGGGTGGCAATTCGACCGTGCCGATCCGCTTTTGCCCCGCCGAATCGAACAACACAAACTCCGCCCCCGACAGTCCGCTCATCTGTTCCAAAACCCGTTCGGTAAGCGGAAAGGCGGATTCCAAAAGGGTCTTTACCGTCCGGCGTAAGTTTTCCTCCTGAACACGGCGGGCGTGGTGGTAGCTGACATAGGCTAACGCTCCGGTCGCCAAACCAATCGCCGCCAGCAAAACCGCTAGCATCGTACCCAACAGTTGCACCTGAATCGGCCAGCGCATCAAACCTCCTTTAGCTGATGTTCTGGAGTTTTGCAAAATGGACCTGTTCAGGGGGCCCCTGAATAATCCCCCTCAAAAATTCCGTGTTTTTTGAGGGTCTGTAGGGTAGAAGAACCCTCGAAGTCCCCAATTTGCAAAACTCCAGTCATGTTGATACTTTGCAAGGAAAATGGAACTCGTTTAGAAGGAAAATCGCTGGGTTTTCCTGTTTTTTTTCGGTTCTCGGCCAGTATTGCTGGAACTGGCCGAAGACGCCGATAGAGAACCAATTTCTCTATTTTCGGCTCCCAGCGGCCAATATGCAACTCATAACTGGAATTTTGCAAAATGGAATTGTTCAGGTATTCGTACACGGAACAGGTCCCCCCAAAATCCCGAGATTTTTAAGGATCGGTAGTGTACAAGATCGGTGGAAATCTCAAATTTACAAAACTCCAGTCATAACAATGGGGATGGGAAAGACAAGGCGGGAGGAGATCGGGGAAACCTATTTTGGAAGATCGCTCCGCCGCAAGCTCTGCCAGACGGTAACGATGAGCGTCAGCAGGGTCAGAGGGAAAACAAACAGAAACATTGTCTCCCGAAAATAATGCATCACCACCTCGTACTGGGCCGCCCTTAACACGAGATACGCTGTGTAGGCCAAGTAATAGCCTACAAGCACCACACCTTCCCATCGAGCGATCCGATGGCCGGTAAAAAAGATCGGAAGACATACGGCGGCAGTAGCCAGCATGATGGGCAAATCGACCCAGCGAGCTTGGTCCGGTACGGGCACCCCCTGAGTGCTCAAAACGCCCGCCGACCCTAACACCAACAGCAAATTGAAAATGCAACTGCCCACGATATTGCCGACTGCAATGTCCCGTTGGCCGCGCAGAGCAGCAATCAGCGAAGTGGCCATCTCCGGCAGTGAAGTGCCTATCGCCACGATCGTCAAGCCGATGATGAGTTCGGCTATGCCCCATGCTTGGGCGATCTGGACGGCGGATTGCACCATCCAGCGGGTACCCACTTCTAGAAGGGCCAACCCCAGACAGCAGAGAATGGCATAGAAACCAAGGAGCGTCTTGGTCGTTTTGGACGGGGCGGGGAAAGCGGCGGTATATTCTTCGGCAACGTCTGGTGCGGCCTCTCGACGGGCCGCCCAGATCACCACAAGCGTATAAAGGACAATCCCGGCCAATAGAATCGCCCCTTCCATCCGGTCGATTTTGCCGTCCCACCCCATGAGAAAAACGATCAGCGATATGCCGATCAAGACCGGCGTATCGAATCGGATGAGCCGCACCGACACACTCAACGGCGCAATGACCGCCGACGCTCCCAACACCAAAAGTATATTAACGATATTGCTGCCGACTACGTTGCCCAAGGCTACTTCGCCGGCGCCGGTCCAGGCGGCGCGAACCGTAACGGCCAATTCGGGCAGACTCGTGCCGTAGGCGACGACAGTCAGCCCGACCACAAGCGGGGACAGTCCCAGCGTCCGGGCCAATCGGGCCGCCCCGTGTACCAACAGTTCGCCGCCTGCCGCCAACAGGGCAAGCCCAAGACCAAACCAAACCACAGCGTGGATCACTTGTTCTGCCGACATATCACAGATCGCCAAAAGGGGAAACGCTCTGACAAGTCGCCTCCATCGCTGACGCCGTCTTATGGAGGGGTGTGCTCTCCGGGAGTTTTTTTAGGTGAGACGCCCTTGTCGGATTCCTTTCCTGCTTCCGGGGGCGTTTGCTTCGATGACTTGTCGGCGTCGGCGGGAGTTGAGTCTGGTTTCCCATTTTGGGCCGGGGCGTCGGGAAGGGGCAGATCGTCGCGATCCGGCTCGATTTTTTTGGGGACATAATCGTGGTTGCGTTTTCGGAGGACCACGGCCTTGAGGATTTTATCGGCTGGAGGCGATTCTGGATTGGAGGGACTTCGACGTTGGATTTTCGCCAGAACCTCGATTCCTTCGATCACCCGGCCAAAGACGGTATGGCCCACCAAAGGCTGACCGGTTTGCGGATCGAGTTCTGGCTGACCGGTTTTCGGGTCGATCCGAGAGTCCAAATGGGGCGTGGGCACAAAGGTAATAAAAAACTGAGAGCCGCCGGTATCTCGGCCGCGGTGGGCCATGCTCAAAACGCCCCGAAAGTGCTGCCGACGGTTGGGCTGATAGCATTCGCAGGCAATTGTATAGCCGGGCCCACCGCTGCCATCCCCACGGGGACAACCGCCTTGAGCCATGAAGCCATCGATCACCCGATGGAAGCTCAGTCCGTTGTAAAACCCCCGCTCCACGAGCGAAATGAAATTCGCGACGGTGTTCGGGGCCTGGTCCTCGAATAGTTCCACCACAATATCGCCGCGGTTGGTGCGGAGGCGGACGCGGGGCAGGTCGGCTTTTGCGTCCGCTTCCCGCAGTTTGCATTCCCGTTGCCAGGCCTGCCGAAAAGGTTCCGGATCGCGCAAGAATTCCTCCACCGCGGCGTTTAACACATCTTTTTGGCCCAACGGTTGGAATTGGCCCTCCGCCTTGGCCTTTTGAAACAGTTGCCAGGCTTCGTCATATTGATTGACACAAAAAGCGGCATAGGCGGTCATGTTGGTCAATCGCCGATCTGGGTGCCCGCGTTTCAGCAACAAGGCGCCGATCCGATAGGCGATTTCATAATCATCCTGGGCCACCCGTTCATAGAAATAGGCCAGAAGAAAATCTTGAATTTGCGGATCGGGTTGAGGCGACTGCCGATAAGCCGTCTCCGCCGACTGGACCAACCGAGGCAACAGGGCCTCGCTTTTTTGAAGAGTCTGCCGGTAAAGCGGAATGATCTCGGCGCGTCGAGCCGGTTCCGAGATGCTATATTCTTCCACCAACCTCCGAAGCTGCTCCAAGAGGTCCTTCCACTCCTGGAAAATGGACTGGAACTGTTCGGCGGCTGAGAGAGATTTCGTTTTCGAGAGCGGTTCTTCCGACGCGGAAGAATCCTGAAATACTCCCGCCGCCACAAGTCCCCAGAATACCAGCCAGAATATCCCTCCACCGATCATCCACCCTATCCTATGCATAAGCCCTCCTATAGAGAGAAATGAAGTATAGAAAGTCATCTAATCGTACCGGAGACTGCCCAGCAGGGCCATGTTCCTTTTGCCGACGCCCATGTGGGACGAACCTTGAGAGGTTGGGCGTCCTAGCCTTATCCTCTCGCCTCTCCTTTCTCCAGCCCGCCTGGGAAAAAAGAAGACTTTTTGAGAAGGCATCCTTATCTCCCGGCATCGGAAAGGGATTTTGTAATACATTCCCCCACTAAAAGAGGGGACAAGAGAAACCATCTCCCCCACCGGTGAACCTGTTCAGGATCTTTTTCTGTGGTTCGACTTTCCGAAAACTGGCAGGGAAAACTATCCTAACCTATTGCTATTTAAGTAGTTATAACTTTTAGCGTCCCAGCGCCGTTTGTCGAAACCGGCGGACGTTCCCACCACTGTATCTGATTTGAGAGGGAGCGGCAATGTAGGCTTTTCAGGTAAAAAACGAGAAAAGAGGATCGCATCCATCCAAAGATGGGGCTATATTAAATCTATAGAGGGATGGAAAGAAATCCCCACCCTCTTTGGGGGATTGGCAAAACCACGGATTCGCTTTCCACGTTTCCTCTTCCAACCTATTCCTGATAGTAGGTTGTAACCCAGTCTGTTTGACTGGCTTGAGCAAAGAGACGCTGGCAACCGACCGTCTGACAGACGGTGTTACGCCGCCGGCTGACAGCCGACGTTACGTAGCTTAGGCTGTCCAGCCTGAGAGAATCCGTAGCTTAGGCTGTCCAGCCTGAGACAATCGCCCTCTAACAGAGGGCGTTACATCGCCGCCGGCTGACAGACGGCGTTACATAAGTTTCTTTGGGACAAAGACGCCGAATGGCGGGAGGTATGTTTTCGTTTCTCTCCCATCATGGGAGATGGAAAATCAAACGTCGCTTCATCCGGCGGAATTGTTCCCTCATGGATTGATCTTCGCACGGATACGGCCGAAGAGCATCGCCAATCCGGTACTTTCAGGTGTTCCGTCCGTGGGTCTGTTGGAGTAGCCTTGCGAGGGGTAATCGAAAAGAAGTCCGGAACGTTGAACGATTGCCTTAGTAAGGGGGGGGTATAGTTTGCATTGAGTCGGTAGAAAAAGTATCATGGAATCCATGATATTCATCTTTTTTCATTTTGACCGGTCATTTTTTTCCGTCACAAACTTTCGGAAGGACCTGAGAAGATGGCAGACACAATGGTAACGGCAGCTGGGATGAAGATACTTAAAATCTTGGTAGGAAATGAACCGCATACGGTTTCGGAGTTAATGAAAAAGACAGGAGTTACTCGGACAGCCATTACAGAACAACTCAACGAGCTGATAGCGGCTGGTTTTGTCCAGCGGGCCGTCCAACCCTTGTCAGGACGAGGACGGCCGCGATATCTGTACAGTCTGACCCGCACGGCCCTGATTGCGCTGTTTCCTGGCGGTGTTCATTTAGTTGTGCCAGCCATTTGGCGGGCCATTCGCAAAATCGGCGGCGAAAAACTTATCCAACGGGTCATTGCCCAAGTTACCGAAGAATTGGCAGCCCATTATAGCGCAAAGATCACGGCTCGCCAGCCGGAAAAACGTCTCCGCCAATTGATCGACCTATGGCGTCAGGAAGGTTGCGTACTGGAAATGACCGAGCGAAACGGCCGCATGGTGGTCCATCGAAGAAGTTGTCCTTTTTTAAGCATGTACGAGGCGTCCGGCGACATCTGTTATATAGATTTGGAAACAATCTCGTCCATTGTGGGCCATCCGGTCCGACGGATACAGTCTCGGCACAAAGGCGACCCTTGTTGCACCTTCGTATTAGACCCCCAGACTCGGAAACGTCCTGCAAGTTAGGGACGCCAACCAAACAAACCAAACGATTTTTCCGATCTTCACGCCCCGATAGGGGGTACTCGCCGCATTCTTCCGCGGCCTCATTTTGTTAAAGGCTTTTCGTTAGAACAGTCCGACCACTCGGCCGTTTTGGTCGATATCCACGCCGATAAAGGCAGGTCGGGTTGGCAGGCCCGGCATGGTCCGCATCGCCCCACAAAGCGGATAGAGGAAGCCCGCGCCGACGCTAGCGCGAATATCTCGGATCGGCAGGCGCCAGCCGCGCGGCGCACCTTTCAGGTTCGGATCGTGCGAAAACGACAGATGCGTTTTGGCCATACAGACAGGCAGTTTGTCGTAGCCTAGTTTCGCGTAGAGTTCTATCTTCCGTTCCGCCTCCGATGTGTAGTCCACGCCGTCGGCCCGGTATATCTCCCGAGCAATCCTCTCGATCTTTTCTTTGATGGGGATACCCAACGGATAGAGGAAGCGGAACCCATTGGGTTTTTTGCAGGCTTTGACGACGGCCTCGGCCAGGGCCGCCCCGCCTTCGCCGCCCTTGGCCCATACTTCGCTCACCACACAATCAAAGGCGCCCGCCGCCAGGGCGGCCTCGCGGATCACCTCCAGTTCGGCTTCCGTATCGGTGGTGAAACGGTTGATGGCGGCCACCACCGGTACGCCGAATTTCCGCACGTTCTCGATGTGTTGGACCAAATTCGGCAATCCCTGGCGGAGCAGTTCCAGGTTCTTATGGGTGTAGGCCGGATCGAGCGGACGGCCTGGCGTTACCTTCGGTCCCCCGCCGTGCATCTTCATCGCCCGGACCGAACAGACCAACACCACACAGTTGGGGATCAGGCCAGAATACCGACATTTGATGTTGAAGAACTTCTCCATGCCGCAGTCGGCCCCGAAACCGGATTCGGTTACTACATAGCCGTCCGAACCGACCAATTTCAATGCGATCTGATCGGCGATGATCGAGGAATTGCCGTGGGCGATATTGGCGAACGGCCCGGCATGAACAAAGACCGGTGTGCCCTCTAAGGTCTGCATCAAGGTCGGCATGAGGGCGTCTTTCATCAGCACGGTCATCGCTCCGGCCGCTTTCAGGTCTTCGGCCGTCAGCGGGCGGCCCTGTCGGCTAAAGCCCCAGACGATCCGGCCCAGACGCTCCCGCAGATCGGCCAGGCCCCGATACCCATCCACCAAGGCCAAAATCGCCATGATCTCGGAGGCTACCGTAATGTCGTAGCCAGTCATCCGAGGCACGCCGTCGGTGCTATGGGGTAGTTGCTCAATGATTTGCCGAAGCGTGGTCCCATCGGGCAAGGGCGCATCGGCCTGCCCAGCCTTCAGCCCAATCACCATGTTCCGCAAAGCCCGATCGCTCACATCGACCACCCGCGGCCAAAGGATCGAATTGGGATCAATGTCGAGCCGGGGAACCTCCGGACACAATCGGGCCAGTTCCTCATCGCCCAGTTCCCGTTCATGGAGGAGGCGGGCGTCGATCGCAGCGGCCAACAGATTATGGGCCACCCCGACCGCATGAATGTCCCCGGTCAGATGAAGGTTGAAGTCCTCCATCGGGACCACCTGAGAATATCCGCCGCCCGCCGCCCCACCCTTGATCCCGAAGGTCGGCCCCATCGACGGCTGGCGAATACAGGTGAAGACCTTTTGGCCGATGTAGCCCAATGCCTGGCTCAAACCAATGGTGGTAAGCGTCTTTCCCTCCCCCAACGGAGTGGGTGTAATCGCCGTTACATCCACATACTTGCCGTCCGGCCGATCTTTGAGCCGGTGCAATACCTCCAAATGCACCTTGGCCTTCCACTTGCCATATAGGTCCAGCTCCTCCTCCGTCAACCCCACCTTGTTGGCGATTTCCACGATAGGATATAGTTTGGCAGCCTGAGCGATTTCTATATCGCTCGGTACCGGAGACACCTTTTCGACCGGCATGTTGTTTCTCCTTGGTGATCGATTCCGAATAAAGACCGTCGTATCTTCACCGGACGGGATTCCATAGGCCAACTAGGAGAGGTCATGTCCATTAGCGGAAGGAGACTTTCCCCCCCACAATAGGAGGAGTTGCTCGGCCCACTGGATACCCGTCACACCATCTTCCCTCTTTCATTGCCGCAATAATCAGGCAGTTGGGGGCCTTTGCCATACCTGCTCTTCCGCTCCAAAGCATTTCGTGGGAAGATCGGAGGGAGATTCTGTTGTTCTGTAGGGCTTTTGTAAAAAGACAGGCCAAAAAATCTATAAAAGCCATCATTTTACGATGATCCGCCCTTCCTGAAAACAGGGGATGCCCTTTCCGGTGGATTCGCACTGGCCACACCTTTTATGACTCCTTGCGCCTTAAGAACTTACAATCTTCCTCTCAAAAAAAGTTCTATTTTTCAGGAACTCTTTCATCGTCTGGGTCGTCTAATGTTACACCAAGGTATTCTCGACCACTTCTTGGGTGTATTTTATGGGGAGGTTTGACGCCCTTTGGGAGGTGCCCCTGTAGGCGCCCCCCTCTTCGGTATGTCCTCTCCTTGCCAAGTTCCCAGGAAGCTGGGAGGATAACAGACCAGAAGGAGTCGGTGTCCAGGTCAACAAAACCTTTTCAAGTATCTAGGGAAACCGTCTAGGCTGGTCAAATCGCCTCCCATCAGAGGGGTCCAAAAATGGAGATTGGTTTTCCACAGGTCCTAAAGAAAAATCGTTGAGAGTCGTGTTTTCCTGCTTGACCAATATCCCGTAGTACATGGCTTTTGAACGAAGGAGTCCAACATGAGTCGGGTCAAGGTGGTGGGATTGGTGGTTCTAGGGTTGATGGTGGCGTGGGGCGGATTTGCGGCTGCTCCCCGGCCTCAAGAAGGCCCTCAGCTTTCCGAAGGATGGAAGGGGGTCGAAGAGGCCATGAAGCAGGGGCTGCCTAAGACGGCCATTGAGCGCCTGGAGCCGATCATTCAGGCCGCCCTTAAAGAAAAGAAGTATCCGGAAGCCATCCGGGCCGTCTGCACCAAAATCGCCCTGGAGGCCAATATCCAGGGTAACAAGCCGGAGGAAAAGATCCGCCGGCTTGAAAAAGAGCTCCAAAATGCCCCAAAACCCATGCGAGATGTCATGGAGGCCGTTCTGGCCCATTGGTATTGGCACTTCTTCCAGCAGAACCGGTGGAGGTTCATGGAGCGGACAGCCACCGCTCAGCCGCCCGGCGACGACATCCTCACCTGGGACCTGCCCCGCATCTTTGCCGAGATCGACAAGCATTTCATGAACGCCCTGGTCCAGCAGGAGATTTTGCGGAAAACGCCGGTCAGCGAGTACGACGCCCTGCTTGTCAAAGGCAATGTGCCCGATACGTATCGGCCCACCATGTTCGATTTTATCGCCTATGAGGCCCTGGAGTTTTACACCTCGGGCGAACAGGCCGCTGCCAAGCCGGAGGATGCCTTTGAACTGCTGGCCGACAGCCCCATCTTCGACCCGGCCGAAAAGTTCATGGAGTGGAAGTTCCAGACCACCGACGCCGATTCTCCGGTGGTCAAAGCGATCATGCTCTACCAGGCTCTGCTCAGTTTCCACAAAAACGACAAAAACTCGGCGGCATTTTTAGACGCCGACCTGTGGCGGCTGCATTTCGGTTATAACAAAGCGGTCGGCGAGAACAAAAACGAGCGGTACAAGGCCGCCCTGAAACACTATATCGATAAAAACGGCGATCACGAGATTTCGGCCCGTGCCCGGTTCTATTGGGCGCAGGTGCTCCGGGACGCAGGCGATCTGGTGGAAGCTCGCAAAATCGCCCTCCAGGGCGCCCAGGCTTTCCCAGAAAGTATCGGCGGCCGGATGTGCCATAACCTAGTGCAGGAAATCGAAGCCAAGAGCCTCCAGATCGCCACCGAACGGGTCTGGAACCAACCCTGGCCGACGATCCAGGTCCGGTATAGGAACCTGAATAAGGTCTATTTCCGGGTGGTTTCGGTAGATTGGGAACAGGCGATTCGGGGCAGCAAACAGCGACCAGAATTTTTCGACGATAACGAGCGGCGGGCACTCCTGAAGCAAAAACCGGTCTTAGAATGGTCGGTCAATCTGCCGCCCACACCCGATTACCAGGAGCGAGTCGAAGAACTGCCGGTCAATTCGGACCTGAAACCCGGCTTTTATGTGCTGCTGGCCAGCGACGATCCGAAGTTCCCCGTGCCTGTGCAGATTCCGATGGTTGGGCCGCAGCAACCCAATCATGTGGTGCACGGGACCGATTTCTGGGTCAGCACCCTGGCCCTGGTGGTTCGGACCCGCGGCGGCGAGGAGAAGATCGAAGGCTTTGTCCTGGACGCTCAATCCGGCCAGCCGCTCGAAGGGGCTGAGGTGCAGGTTTGGTTCCGGCCCGATTGGAACCAGCCCTGGCAGCCGGGACAAACCGGCAAAACCGACGCCAACGGCCTATTCAGTGTGCCCGGCGTCCATCAGAAGCAGCATCTCCTGTTTGCCCGCTATAAAGACCAGCAATTGTCCTCGGCCAACGAATACTGGGTCCATATTGGTCAGGAGCGGCACGATCCCTACAAACGCACCATCTTCTTCACGGATCGGTCGCTCTATCGGCCGGGGCAGACCATCTACTACAAAGGCATTTGCCTCCGCGCCGACCCCAACCAGGATGATTATTCGGTCCTGCCCAACGAGACGCTCACCGTCGTCTTTGTGGACACCAACGGCAAAGAGATTGAACGGCGTCAGCACAAGACGAACGACTACGGGTCGTTCAACGGAGCGTTTACTGCGCCGCGGGATCGGCTGACCGGCCACATGCAATTTCGCGTAGAAAACGGGCCGCCCGGCGGGGCCGGCGTACGGGTGGAAGAATACAAACGGCCAAAGTTCCAGGTTACCCTGGAGGCCCCCAAAACCGCCCCGAAACTCAACGAAAAGGTCTCGATGGAAGGCAAAGCGATGGCTTATACCGGGGCGGCCATCGACGGGGCCAAAGTCCGTTGGCGGGTGGTTCGCCAAGTGCGGTTTCCGCCCTGGTGGTATTGGTGCTTCTGGTGGCGAGAGCCGATCTCCGGCAGCCAGGAAATCGCCCACGGCGTAACCACGACCAAGCAAGACGGCACTTTTACCATCGAGTTTGTGGCCCGGCCAGACCTTTCCGTCTCCGAAAAGGACGAGCCGATCTTTGTCTTCTCGGTTTCCGCCGATGTAACGGATACGGCTGGCGAGACCCGCTCCGCTCAGCGGACCACGCAGGTGGGTTATACGGCCCTGGCCGCCTCCATGTCCGCACCGGATTGGCTAACCGCCCAAAAACCGGTCGAAATCACCATCCGCACGACCACCCTGGACGGCGAAGGCCAAAAAGCCGATTGCAAGCTGAAAATCCACGCCCTCAAACAGCCGGAAAAGGTCCACCGGGCCAAACTGGGCGGCGATTTCGTTCCGATGCCCATTCGCCGCGGTCGGCCCATTCAACCGGCCGCTGCCAAAGACAAAATGCAGCCCCCGCCCGATCTATCCAACCCCAACAGTTGGGAATTGGGCGACGTAGTCGCCGAGGAGGGCATCACCACCGACGCCCAAGGCAAAGCCACCCGCACCTTCCAACTTAAACCGGGCGCTTATCGGGCGGTGCTGGAGACCCAGGATCGCTTCGGCAAAAAGGTAACCGCCCTGTTGCCGATCCAGGTTCTGGATCCGGACGCTAAAAAGTTCCCGATCAAAATCCCCTCGTTTACCGGGGGGCCTAAATGGACCCTGGAACCCGGCGAAGAGTTCATGGCCCTGTGGGGCACCGGTTATGAAAAGGGGCGGGCCTTCATCGAAATCGAACACCGCCGTAAAGTCATTCAGGCCTTCTGGACCGAACTGGGCGCTACCCAGCAAGCCGTCAAACAGGCGGTTACCGAGGCCATGCGCGGCGGCTTTACGGTCCGGATTACCCATGTCCAGGAAAACCGCGCCTATCTGACCCAACGCCAGGTGAATGTCCCTTGGAGCAATAAAAACCTCTCGCTCTCCTGGGAGCGGTTCGTCTCCAAGCTCCAGCCGGGACAGAAGGAAACCTGGACCGCCGTCATCACCGGCCCGGACGCCAAGCGGGCAGTGGCCGAGATGGTCGCCGCTCTGTATGACCAGTCGCTGGACGCCTACCTGCCGCACGGCTGGATGGGCGGCTTTGGAGTGTTTCGCCACGACTACTCCAACTTGTCTAGCCGGTTTGAGAACGTCTGGAAGCCTCTGGGCCATTGGTATGGCGGCTGGCCGATCGACTACAAAGATACCACCATGACCTACCGGGAGTTTGCCCCGGAAATCGTGGCGAACCTCTGGGGCTATATGTTCTTCGGCCGAGGCAAAGGTTTAGGCGGTGTAGGCCGACCGGGTATGATGATGGAGGCGGCTCCTGCTGCCGCTGCCCCACCCGGAGCGCCCATGATGGATGGCGCACCTGCCAACCGCCGCATGTTAGCACAAAACGCCGTGGCCGAACGCGAACTAGGCGATCGGGCTGCTGCCGGCGAAGACAAACAGGCCGGTCATCTCCGTAAAGCCGCCGAACCCGGTGAACCCCAAGGTACCGGCGGCCCAGGCGCTGCGCCCGGTGCTGGACCCGATCTGGCACAGGTCTCCGCCCGCAAAAATTTGAACGAAACCGCCTTCTTCTTCCCGCATCTAGTCTCCGATCAGGAAGGCCGGGTGCGGATCGAGTTCACCATGCCGGAGGCGCTAACCCAGTGGAAATTCCTTGGCTTTGCCCACGACCAGCAGCTTCGGGCAGGACTTTTGCAGGATAGCGCGGTAACGGCCAAGGACCTGATGGTCCAGCCGAATCCGCCGCGATTCTTGCGAGAAGGCGACGTCCTGGAGTTTACCGTCAAGGTAACCAACCAGTCGGCCACCGTGCAGAAGGGTGTGGTTCGCCTGACCCTGGCCGACGCCCGAACGGAAAAGTCGGTCGATGCCCAAATGGGCAACACCACGACCGACCAGCCGTTTGAAATCCCGGCCAAGGAGTCCCGGAGTTTCTCCTGGCGGCTCAGCGTGCCGGACGGGCAGGGACCGATCATCTACAAAGCGGTCGGTTCCACCGGTCGGCTCTCCGACGGCGAGGAGGCGATGCTCCCGGTGCTCAGTCGTCGGGTGCTGGTAACCGAGTCGTTGCCGCTGCCGATCCGCGGCGCGCAGACCAAGAAATTCCAGTTCAAGAAGCTCTTGGAGTCTGGCCGCTCCGACACCCTGCGCAGCGAGACGCTCACCGTGCAGATGGTGTCCAATCCGGCCTGGTATGCGGTGATGGCTTTGCCGTACCTGATGGAGTTCCCCTACGAGTGCAGCGAACAGGTGTTCAACCGCCTGTATGCGAACGCCCTGGCCCGGCACATCGCCAATTCCGATCCGAAGATTCAGCGTATCTTCGACCAGTGGAAAGGCACCCCGGCCCTGGACAGCCCCCTGGAAAAGAACCAGGACCTCAAAGCGGTGATCTTGGAAGAGACGCCGTGGCTCCGCCAGGCCCAGGCTGAAAGCCAGGCTCGCCGGAATGTGGGTATCCTGTTCGACCAGAATCGGCTGGACAGCGAAATTACCCGCACCTTGCAGAAACTGGCCGAGATGCAATTGTCCGACGGCGCCTGGCCGTGGTTCCCCGGCGGCCCGCCGAACGATTATATCACCCTGTACATAACGACCGGTTTCGGTCGGCTCCGCCACCTCGGGGTGAAGAACATCGACATTGGCCCGGCCATTAAGTCGTTGAACCGGCTGGACGGCTGGATCGACCGCATTTACCGGGACATCCTCCGGTGGGGCCATAAGGACAAAAACAACCTCTCGCCAACGATTGCCCTGTACTTGTATGGCCGCAGCTTCTTCCTGGAAGACCAAAAGATTCAGCCGCAGTATAAAGAGGCGGTCGATTACTTCCTGGACCAGGCCCGCAAATACTGGCTTGAGTTGGCCAATCGGCAATCGCAGGCCCACTTGGCCATCGCCCTGAAACGGTTTGGCGACGCCGAAAAGGCCCAGGCCATCATGCGTTCGATCAAAGAACGCAGCGTGACCGACGAGGAACTGGGCATGTTCTGGCGGGACCTGGAACTTTCCTGGTGGTGGTTCCGGGCGCCCATTGAAACCCAGGCCATGATGATCGAGGCCTTCGACGAAGTGATGAATGATCAAAAGGCCGTCGAAGAGTGCAAGGTCTGGCTGCTGAAACAAAAACAGACCCAGGACTGGAAGACCACCAAGGCCACGGCCGACGCCGTGTATGCCCTGCTCCTACGGGGCGAAAACCTGCTGGCTTCCGAGGCCCTGGTCGAGGTGAGCCTGGCCGGCCAGGTGATCCAGCCGGAAAAGGTCGAGGCGGGCACCGGCTTCTATGAAAAGCGGTTTGTCCGGGCCGAGATCAAGCCCGAAATGGGCGAAGTGGTGGTCAAAAAGACCGATCCGGGCGTTGCCTGGGGCAGCCTCCACTGGCAATACCTGGAAGATATGACCAAAGTAACCGCCCACACGGAAACGCCGCTCAAGGTGGAAAAGCGTCTCTACACCAAGCAGCTCACCAAGAAAGGGCCGGTCTTGGAGCCGGTCCAGGGGCCGGTGCAGGTGGGCGACGAGCTGGTCTGCCGAATCGTCATCCGGGTGGATCGCGACATGGAGTACGTACATCTGAAGGATTACCGGGGCAGCGGCACCGAACCGGTCAATGTGCTCTCGCAGTACAAATACCGGGACGGCCTCGGGTACTATGAATCCACCCGGGACACGGCCAGCCACTTCTTCATCGACTACCTGCCCAAGGGCACCTATGTGTTTGAGTACTCGGTCCGGGTGCAGCATCGAGGCCGATACCAGACCGGCTTCGCTTCGATCCAGTGCATGTACGCCCCCGAGTTCAACAGCCACTCGGAAAGCCTCGTCCTGGAGGTGAAATAACGCCTCGCTCCGCCACCCTTTCCCGCGGTGGGAGAGGGTGGCCTGCGTTAGCAGGCCGGGTGAGGGGGGGACCCACCCTCGCCCCTCCGCGGGAGAGGGGGCCTGCGCTAGCAGGCCGGGTGAGGGGGCCCTTTGCCCCCGCCGCGCATCCCCTCTGCTCATTCCCCGAAAGCATCCCTCGGCCCCCGCCCTTCTCCAGACATAGCCCCGCCTTACTTTACAATCTCACACCCCGGCAATGCCTTTCGGAGCTTCTCCAGACCTGCATCCGTGATCAGGGTACTCCAGAGATTCAGAACCTGCAAGTTTTTCATCCCCATTAGGTGCACTAAGGCCACATCTGTAATCTCTGTGCCCAAAAGGCTTAGCCATTGTAAGTTTTTCATCTCGTACAGGTGCTCCAAACCAGCATCTGTAATCTTTGTCAGACCAAGGTCCAGCCGCTGCAAGTTTTTCAGCCCGGCCAGCTTCTCCAGGCCCCCATCCGTGATTTCGGTTCCCTGAAGATCCAGCTCCTGCAAGTTCGTCAGCCGGGCTAGCTTTTTCAGCCTTGCACCAGTAATCTGGGTGTGCGAAAGGTCCAGCCCCTGCAAGTTTTTCAACCCGGCTAGGTGCACCATGCCCGCATCCGTGATCTGGGTTCCCCGAAGGACCAGCACCTGCAAGTTTTTCAGTCCGGCCAGGTCCTGCAGACCCGTATCGGTAATCCCGCTTGTGGAAAGATCCATTCCAAAAGGTACGGTTGGCTCAGGCAGAGTCCAGATCAGGCCTTCCTGCCAACTGCGGAATCGAAACGCCGGGAGAAACTGCACCTCTTCCGGTTTCAAAAAGTCGGATAGTTCCTGTAGTCCTTGGAGCACTTCTTCTTGGGTGGCCCCGAACGCAGACATGCCGAACCTCGTTCTGCCCATCCACCCGACCTGGGCGCCGGTATCTTCCCAGGCCCGAACGATTTTTTCCGGCAAGCTGGCTGGCTCCGCCTGGGGTTGTGTCTGGAGAGGAGGCGGCGGCCCCGGTTGCCCAGAGCCCACCCGCGGCCCTTGTAAGGCCCGGTAGAGCCTCCGCACCCAGTCGCAAGCGCCCTTCTGGGGCCGATCTTCCGGCCGAGGGGCTAACGCCTCCAACACTACTGGAACTTCCGCTTGGCTAAGACCGTCCAGAATCGGCTGGCCTGCCCGTTGCCGATCCAGGATTTCCACCGGATCGGTTCCGAACGGCTCCCGGCCGGTGCGGAGCCGGACATACGTGGCCGCCAGACTGTAAAGATCTACCGCAGGGCCGATTCGGCCCTGGTAGGCCTCCGGCGGCAGGTAGCCCCAGGTGCCCGCCCCCGTGTGCGAAGCGGTCGAAGCACCCACAAACTTCGCCAGCCCCAAATCCCCCACCTTCACCCTGCCCCAAAACAGCAAGAGATTCCCCGGCTTAATGTCCCGATGCACAATCCCCTGGTTATTCAAAAAATCGATCCCCTGGGCCGCATCGTAGATATACCGAAGCAATTCCTTGAGCGGGATGCCTCGCTTGCCCTCGGCCTGATAGTACTGCAACAGGTCCTCCAACGAGCGGGCCTTTTCATCCGGAGCCAACTCCCAACGGGTAACCAAGTAGCCGCCGATCTGCCAGACATCCATCAGGCTTACCACGTTGGGATGCCCGACCAGACCTTTGAGAAACTCCAGTGTCTGGAGTTCTTTTTGGATCTGCGCAGTTTCGCCGTCCAGCGGGCGCAGGGAAACTTTCACCGCGCAAGGCACATCTTGGCTGGTTCGTGCTTCCCAGACCTCGGCAAACCCGCCGCCGCCAATCCGCCGAACCAGCTTCAGGCCATGCTCGGTTTCCAGCACCTGCTGCACGACGGCGTCCATTGTCCCGCCTCCTATGGAAACGTAGAGACTTTCCCAACCGCCAGAGTAAGTACGGTATATTAAACCACATGGGCCAAGCTGTGGGTAGTGGGAGGCGGCGGCCCCCCCTCACCCGGCCTCGGCTTCGCCTCGGCCACCCTCTCCCGCGAAGGGGCGAGGGTGAATATTTGCCTCTCCCCTGGCGGGAGAGGCCGGCTAGCCGTCAGGCTAGCCGGGTGAGGGGGACCAAGGAGGCAGCACAAGGGAAGCCTGGATTCCCGCTTTCGCGGGAAAAGTAGTTCCAAGTCTACTGAACGGATAATGTTTATCTCTAAGTCCTTAATTTATAAGAACTTATGAAAATCCTCTCCCCTTCGACCCGAAAACCTTCCGGAGAAAATTTCCAAAGGCTGTTTCTCGGAAATCTCCCCAATTCCAGGGGGCAGGCGGCAAACGGGCTTCCAAAAAATAACTCTTTAGAGGTATATCAAATACCACTTAATTTAGAAATTGCCATAACTTAGGATTATTCCCTATGTTAGGGCAAACTTTTACCGTCTTGCTATGGCCCGAACCCAGGCAGGCGTTCCGAACCCCTCCACAGGGTTAGGGCAAGCCGAGCATCCATGGTCCAATTCATTTAACTCCCATCCCCCTAAAGTGGGGCGATGATGAGGTGATATAAGTCCTTTAAAAATAAGAACTTAGAACTATTTTCTTTGGACAACCCGACTTGGAACTACTGGGGAATGACAGTAGGGGAGGTACGGGAATGACAATTCAGCAGATTCCTCCACTGCCGTCTGCGCGGGGATGACAATTCAGCGGGCGCCTGCACTGCTGCTTGTGCGGGAAGGACAATTCAGCAGACGCCGGGAGGGCCGCTAGGGCGGGAAGGACAAAATATGGCCGATTGACCCAATATGGGCGATTGAGCCACCAACAGAAGCCGATCAGGACTTGACGGAACGTCTTCTCAGAGGGTTACACGTTGAAGTGGATGTAGAGGATGTCGCCGTCTTGGACGGGATAGTCTTTGTGTTCGGAGCGGACCAGGTGGTGGGCTTTCATTTCGCGTTCGCTGCCCATACGCAGCAGATCGTCGGCCTGCATGACATCGGCGCGGATGAAGCCGCGGGCCATATCCGTGTGGATTTCGGCGGCGGCGTCGAGGGCGGATGCGCCTTTTCGCAATAACCAAGCCCGCACTTCTCGCTCGTTGACCGTAAAAAAGAGCACCTGTCCGGAGGCCTCCACCAAGGCCCGCAAAAGATGCGCCTTATCGGTTCCCTGGAGGCCCATCTCTTTCTCGAAGGCTTCCCGGTCTTCGGCGGTCATTTGCGACAACTCCCATTCCAGGTCCAGCGGAACGGCCCAGCACGGCTGCTGCGCCGGAGCAGCCTGGACAAATCGCTGGGGGTCCGGTTCGTCGTCCGAGGTGTTCACCAGCAAGAAACGAGGTTTTTCGGTGAGCAGTCGGAAGGCGCGGGTGGCGCGGCGCTCTGCATCGGTCATGTGGGACTCTTGCAACGGTTGGCCCGATTCCATCGCCTTCAGCACATGCTGAAGCACGCTCTGTTCATGGAGGAGCTGTTCTTTTTCGGTTTTCGGGAGCGGTTTTTTGAGCGATTCTTCGATCCGGTGGATGCGCCCGGAGACGATTTCCATGTCGGCCAGGAGGAAATCTTCTTCCAGACTGCGATAATCGGCCCAGGGATCGGCGTCATTGTAGGCGGCCAAGACGAGCACTAGGCAATCGGCTTCCCGGATCACGGCCAGCCGGGCGGGATTGCCCTGATGAGATCGGCTCAAGCCGGGGGTATCGACGATTTCCAGGCCAGCCGGAGTAATCTTCTTGGAATGGTAGATTTCGGCCAGCTTTTCTAAGCGCGGTTCAGGCAGAGGGACCACGGCGGTTTGGCCGCGATGGGTCAAACTGGGATCGGCCGGGACGCCGGTCAGCCACTGAAACAACGTCGTTTTGCCCGAACCTTGATATCCGACCAGTCCGATTTTCAAGGACATGGGAGACGGCTCCTTGGGTAGTTTTTTTGGTGCAGGGGTTTGAATTGGTTCAGGGGTTTTGGGCTGGGAATTGGTCCTTTTCAGCAGATTTGCGAAAGACGGCGCCGATTTTTTCTCGCCAAACGTTCAGGAGGTTTTTGCCAGCGGCAGAGGCTCTGTAGTCGGCAAGGGCTTTTTTCAGGCGGTCTAAGGTATGTTCTACCTGTTGGGTCTGGACGGCGTCTAGCTCCTGGGCGCCGAAACGGACCCGGTAAAAGGCATCGACCACCAGGACGGGCAAGGGACGCCATTGGGGGGCTTGGAGTCGGTCGGCCAAAACCGCCCCTGCCTGGAGAGCAAACTCCAGCGGGGTTTGGCCGGGCAATCGACGCAACCCGTGGGCCTGGAACAGAGTTTCCATCCGCTGGTAGAACTCGACGATCCGTCGGCCTTGACGGGAGGCGTGTTTCTCGGCGACCTGTTGCCGAAGACGACGGTTCAGCTTTTGGAGCAGCAGGATCAGGCCGCCCAACACCAACCCCAACAAAAAGCTGACGACGAACCCCTGCCAACTGAACCAGCCGCTGCGGCGCCATTCGGCGAAAAAACGCTGGAGCCATTGCCAGGCTTCAGAAACCAACCCCGCCCACCAGGCAGGGTCTTGGACTCGGTCGGCTATGGTGCGGAGGGCCTCCTGGATCGGTTTGTAAATGGTCTCGGTTTGGCGGAATCGGTCCAATTCCAACACGTAGTTGGCCCAGACGGTATGAACCTTGTATAGCCATCGCATATAGAAGGGCTGATCTTGAAGAGGATCGGCCTGCGGCGTGGGGTCCAGCCGAAGCCAGGCCCCGGAGGCCCATACGGAACGGTGCGGCCCCGTGGTCAGGAAATCGGGCAGATGCCGGCGTTCCAAGTAGGCTTCGACCCACATATGGGCGTGCCATTGCCGGACTTGGAAAAACTGCCCGGCGGGATTCCATTCGTCGCACAGATAGCCGACGACCACCCGGCTAGGGATGCCCACACTTCGGAGCATCAGGGCCAAGGCGGTGGCGAAGTATTCACAATGGCCTGCCGGGTGCTCGGTGAGGAAGTCTTCGACAGGGTCCAGCTCGGGATTGCGGGGTTGGCCTTGGAGGCTGTACTTAAATCGACCGGAGAATTTCAGTCGGGCTTCGAGCAGTCGGGCTATGTTCATCCGGTTTTCCGGGGGGAGACCTGCCTGTTGGACCCATTGCTGGGCAAGGGCTTTCAACGAAGGGACGGCGATTTGGCCCTCGCGGCGCGGCAATTGGAGAAGCTCTTGGATGTCCTGGGGAAACGGGGCGGGATTGAGAGGGTCCTGAACGCCCTGTTCCAATGCGGTGGTCCATAGGGTATAGGAAAAACGTTCTCGACAGACTTCCTCCGGCCTTAAAAGCCGATGGCGGACCACATCGACAAACAGCGACGGATCGGATTCTACGGCGGCGAAAGGCCACAGACAAAACAGTTCCTGACGATCCATCGGTTCGATGGTGATCTGTTGCCGGATAAGCGGCCGATAGGGAGGCAAAGGATACATCCGTAACGGCGCCGCTAAAGGGGGCCTTGGATACCGCGCGAATCGCCACTGGCCGTCTTGATAGTGATGGAGCAAAGCGCCTCGCAAATAGAGCGGCCCATCCACGAAATAGGGCAGACCCTCCGAGTCGGAAAAGCGAATGCGGAGGACTTCGTCGTTTTTTTGGATGATTCGGCCCAGTTCGCCGAGGGTAACTTGATCGGTAAAACCGACGGCGCTCCGCAGCGAGAAAGCGACGCCTCGCCAGGAACCTGCGCCGGTGCGTGGGATGACGAAAAACAACAGCAGCGTCAGAGTCCAGGTGGCCAAGGCGATTTTGGCGATCGGCCCGGCCATGGACCAACCCAGGCCGGCGGCAGTAGGCGCCACGCCGCCTTGGAGGGTGGAGGGTTGACCGGCAAGAGGCCAACGCCGAACTACCACGGGCCGGGAAACAGACGGCGACTGAGGCGTGTCTTCGGAGAGCGATGCGGAGTGGTCGGCCTGAGCCGTCGAACCATCCCCGGCTGCGACAGCCCCGGAGGGCGCCCTCTGCGATGAAAACGCACGGAGCAATTTTTTTAACGGCGGAAATGTTTCTAACCGCCGCCAAACTTGCCGAGCCCAAAGGGACATTCCTCCGGAGCGGTCGTACTGTTCCCATTCCCGATAGAGGAAAAAGAGGATCATCGTCCATAGGGCCAACAGAAAGTAGATCATCAGCAGGAGGCCGAAGAGCACGCCTTGCTGAAAGGCGGCGGCCACGACCACCTGCAACAGACTGATCATGGCCAGTTGCCAGTAGGCGCGGGCGTCCTTTCGCTGAAACAGGAGGATCGCCTGCAAATAGACCAGCAATTTGGCGATGACCAGCACCTGGCCGACGCCGAACCATTGGCGAAGGTCTTTTAGAATCCATAGGACCGCGCCCAGTGCGATCAGATTGGCGGCGGTTCGAGGCAACTGGAAGTAGCCCGTAATGTCGGTCAACCAAAGCGAGACGACCACGGCCAGGGTCATTCCTAGCGGCATCAAGAGATCGCCCTGGCCCAGTCCCAACATGAGCGTTGCCAGAGCCGCCAGGCCCCCAATGAGAACCTGCAACAAGCGCTGACCGCGTTTTTTTGCCAGGGCGATTGCGTCCATAGAGGCTTTCTCGTCTCTCCGATAGATAGGAGCCGTCGTCCTACGGGGGCAAGAAATAGTCTGTAAATTGAGGATCGGTAACATCGACCCACAAGATTTGGGCGCCCGCCAGGCGTCGGAGAAGTTGGGGTTTTCGTTCCGGCAAAGAGGTCTCTGTCGGCCCGGCGGGATAGGCGCGGATCACCACGATCTCTGCGCCTTTGCGGAAAGTTTGGGCCAAGGGGTCCAAAACCTTGGAAAGGGAATCCTCGGCGGACGGCTGGGCCAGGGCCAGATGCTCCAGGGCGTCGTCCAAAAGTCCGGTGGAAGCAGGCCCGGTCAGCCAAACCCCCTGTTGACCGACAATCGCCAGGCCCAGTCGGTTCACGCCTTTTCGGCACGCCTGCGCGATAAGGGCGGCAGCGAAACTGACCGCCCATTCGACATGTTCTTGGTCTTGAGGACCGGACTCCGTAGGTTGCCAGAGGTCCAACAGAACGGCCAAGTCCCGATTCCGATACTGTTCAAATTGGCGAACCACCAGGGATTGATGGCGAGCGGAAGCGCGCCAGTGGATCCACCGCTGGCTGTCGCCGGTGCGCCAGGGGCGGACTCCGTAAAAATCTCCTTCTGCTCGGCCGCTGTGTTGCTCACGGCGTTGGGCGCCTTCGAAAGCCTGCTGCTGGCGAGCCGTCCACCGTTGGGTCAGACGACCTATCCGTGGATAGACCACCAACTGCTCCGTCTGCCCCAGTTGGATGGAGTGCCGGAACAACCCGAAAGGAAATCGGGTGCTCAGTCGCACCGGTGCCATCTGGTATCGCCCCCGCTCTGTCAATCGCCCTCGGTAACTGGCCGTCTGTCGGCCGCCGGCCGGCAGAAAAGGAATGTAGATTTTTGCCGAGGAACACGCCTGCCGGTCCTTTTCGTGGGAGAAACTCTCTTCGACCACCAAGGCCCAACAACCGCCTCGAGAACGGTGATTGGCCAGTTCCAGTTCGACCACCAACAGGTCCCCGGCGCATACCGAGCGGGGTAACCGACGACGGACCGTAACATGGCGCAGCAACCCCCTGCCCCACCACCAACTCCAAAGCAACGGCCCAGCCATCAGCCCCGCCGCCATGAAAAGCAGATTGATCTCCCGGACCAAGGCGCCGGCCAAGATGGCGATAACTACCGCCAAATAGGCCAAGCCTTCCCAACACCAACTGGTCTGCACGGGAGATTGTTTTCGACCGAACATCGTTTCCGTTTTCGATTCCTCTTCCCGCGGCCAAGAGCAGCAGGGGGAGAACGGTCTTGGACCAGACGCGGCGACTTACCCAGAATAGGAAGGATCCCCTCCTCGGTTGCTCCGAAGGTTATGTCGGCGTGGGTGTTTCCTCGACCAGACGTTGGATAAGGGCTTCGACGGCTGAGCGTTGGCCTCCGTGGAGATACCCTTTGGGGATCACCCGATGGGCCAACACGGGGACGGCCAAACGCTTCACATCGTCGGGGACGACATATCCTCTGCCTTCCAGAAAGGCCAACGCCTGGCAAGCCCGATAGTAGGCCAACACCCCCCGCATACTCACCCCCACAAAGAGTTCTTCGCACTGCCGGGTGGCCTCGACGATGTCCAACAAATAATGGGCTACCGAATCTTCCACATGGACTTGGCGAACGGCGGCCTGCAACTGGAACACCTGTTGGCAGGTCAACACCGGCTGGAGCTGATCGACCGGTTCACCTTGGCGGTGGGTTTGCAGCACCTCCAATTGTTCCTCCCGGCCGGGATACCCGACAGAAATGCGGATCAAAAACCGATCCATCTGGCTTTCCGGCAACGGATAGGTGCCTTCAAACTCCATCGGGTTTTGGGTGGCGATGACCAGGAAGGGCTGGGGCAATGGATAACTTTGTCCATCGACCGACACTTGCCGTTCGCTCATCGCTTCCAACAGCGCACTTTGTGTGCGGGGGGTCGTGCGGTTGATTTCGTCGGCCAGCAGGATATTGGCAAACACCGGGCCTTCACAAAAGCGAAACGTGCCGGTGTGGGACTCATAGAGGTTGCTGCCGGTTATGTCGGCCGGCAAAAGGTCTGGCGTAAACTGAATCCGGCGGAAGACGCCCGAAACGCTGCGGGCCAGGGCCTTGCCCAACAGGGTTTTGCCCACTCCCGGCACATCCTCCAACAACAGATGTTCGCCGGCCAGCAAGGCCAGGACGCACAAGCGCACTGTGTCCGGCTTGCCTAGGACCACCTGATTGATGTTGGCCTCCAGGCGGGCCACCCAACCGATCAGTTCTTCCGACGGAGTCGCACCTCCGCCGGCAAGAGACTGCTCCTCGTAGGGAGCGGGACTCTCGCTAACCAACCGAAGCGGATCCCCAGACTTGCTCGGCCCAGAACCGGCCGATTGGGACCGTTCAGGCGGCAAGGAGCGGACGGATTGCTGCGGCGCCGACATGGGCCTCGATGGGGTTCCACTCGTGGACATTGGAAAAAGCCGTCAAGGTCGATGGAGTTCCTGTTCTACGGATAACGGCCGCCCCCCTTCCGGGTGGACAAACCTGCCAAGCAAACGCCTAAGGTTTATCCTATCGGTTCCCACCGAGCGGGTCTAGCCCCACAAAAGGCGGATTCTGCCAACGCTTGGGAGGGCCTACAAAAACTCACTCAAGACCGGCGCCAGATGGAAACCCTTTGTTCGCTGTAGGCAGTCGGCTTGCAGGAAGGTACAATTCCATTAGGAACCAAGTAACCAACCGTCTGACATCGGGAAAAAACTTCTCGTAACATTTTAAACTCGCATCTCCCCCGGAGCAGGAGATGTTATGTTCCGCATGGTGGGTCGGCCAGAGATTTCTCCAGACAATGGGCAGGGAGGTCTATACCCCAAGGTTAGCCTGGGGGGCGGGCAACTCCTTTGGAAGTGGAGTTTTCCTCGGTTGGAGCGAGGACGCCGACGCCCTGCGGCTGCCGCCAGCGGAGCGAGGTTCTCGTGGGGGGGCTGGACGCAGGCCGTGGTTTGGCTGGTTCTGATCGGGGCGATTGCCGGGCCGATCCTCAGCGATGGGAACAGTCGCCAGGTCAAAGGGGCGTCGATGGCGCCTGCTCCTACCGCTGCGGCAAAGGGAGGTTCGGAACGTACTTCGTCGGGTGGGGCTTCGGGAGATCGGCTCGGTCCTTCGCCGACAGAAACAGACGGCGCCCCTTGGCCGGACGGCGCCTGGCCGATGGAACGGGTGGACCTAACCAACGGGGAAAGTCGGTTCGGCTTGATCGAATCGGTGGATGAGCAATGGGTGCATCTGGTGGAGATCAAGCGGCGTCCGGGCCGACCAGCGTCTCTGGTGGTTCGGCCTATTGAGCGGTCGGCAGTGGCGGGAATGGTTCGGCTTCCGGAGTCGGAACGGGAGCAGCTTCAAGAGCGGACGGCGGCGCTGGCCTTTCGTGCGCAGATCGAGGCGGCTCAAATGGAAGCCATCGGCTTAGACAAACGTATTCAAAATAGTATTACCACCTTTTCCTATTCTGGCCGATGGTTCCAGTTGGAGACGGACCTTCCGGAGGAGATCACGCGGCGCGTGGTGGTTCGGCTGGAGCAGGTGTTTTCGGCGTATCGGCAATTGTTGCCCCCTCGAAGGGAGCGTCCACGGGCGCTGCGGATCAGGATATTTTCTTCTCGGATGGAGTATGAGGACGCGCTGCGGCGATATGACGTTCGGTTAGCGAACCCCGCGGTCTTTTTACCCAAAGAGAATTGGGTGCTTGCGGGGGCCGATCTGGGCCAATTCGCCGCCCAACTAAATCAACTGAACCAGGAACACGGCCGGCTTCGTCAGGAATTGAGCCAGCTTCGACGCCAGGCGGCGAAAAAACTAGAAGAGCTGGGCCGAAAACTTCGGCAGGAAGGAGTCCCTCGCCAGGAAGCCGCCAAAACCCTCCAACGAGAACGAGCCCTCTTGGAGAACCAAATCTCGCAAAAAATGAACGAAATCCAACGGGTGGATCGAAAAAACGCCGAATTGTTCTCCAAGATCATGCAACAGACCCTCCGACAACTTTATCACGAAGCCTTTCATGCATATATGGAAAATTACCTTTTCCCCAGCAAGGAGTACCAAACGCCGCTGTGGCTTCAGGAAGGATTGGCCATGCTGTTTCAGGAAGGCGTCCTGGAGGCGGATACCCTGCGCATCGACGCTCCGAGCGAGGAGGCGGCGACGGCGATCCGCCTGGATCGACGCCGAGGACAAACGATGTCTCTCGGCCAACTTCTGGAGGCAGGGCCGGCGGAATTCCTCCAAACCCCGGGGCAAACTTCGGCCGCCCCGAATCGGTATTATGCGTATGCATGGGCGGGCGTCTATTATTTGTGTCAAACGGGACGACTCCGTCTCGAAGGATTGGAGTCCTATCTGAGTCCTGCCAGCCAGGCGTTGCCTGCCGGGGAACGATTTCGCCGCCTGGTCGGAAAGAACGTGGAAGAATGGGAACGGGACTGGCAAAACTTTCTCCGGAGTTTGTAACCGGAGCGCTCGGCGGCGTGGAAACCCGGGCGAGTGTTAGGTCGGCCTGGAGACGACGGAAATGAGGCCTATTTCCGAGCTCACAGCGATTTTATCGGAACCGGAACGAGCCGTTAGGTATTTGAAACGCTGGGGCCTGAGCGATCCCCGGCGGGCGCAGGAGGAGTTGTTGCAGATTGCCCGTTCGGGATTGACCGTGGACCTGGCGGCGATCCTGTGGAACCAATTGGCCGAGCATCTGCCCCAATGCGCCGATCCTGATATGGCGCTGAGGAACTTCGCTTGTTTTGTGGCCCGGGCGCGAAATCCGCTTTCGATGGGCGGATTGTTCGAGCGGGACCCGGAAGCCATGCCGCCTCTGCTCCAGCTATTCTCCAGCAGTCAGCACTTCAGCGATCTTTTGATCAGCGATCCGGAGAGTTTCGATCTGTTGCGTCTGACGGAGGGGCAACCCGTAAGTCGGGAGGAGCTGATCGAGGAATTGACCGCGGAGGTCTCGGTGCTGGAGCACGAAGCGGCCGTATTGCGCACGTTGCGGCGATTCAAACGGCGGGAAATCCTGCGGATTGCCTACGGGGACATTATCCGGCAACAGACTTTGCAGACGGTTACCTTGCAGCTTTCGTATCTGGCCGATGCGATGGTCGAAGGGGCGTTGCGGTCGGCTTGGCGCAAATTGGGGCAGCGATGGGGCTGGCCCCTGACGCCTCAAGGACGCCGAGCACGCTTTGTCGTCTTGGCTCTGGGAAAGTTGGGCGGCAATGAACTGAATTATTCCAGCGATATTGATCTGGTGTTCCTCTACGACGAGGAGGGACAGACCGATGGCCCTACCCCGCTCAGCAATCGGGAGTTTTTCGAGCGTTTGGCCCAGGAAATAGTACACATCCTGACCGCGCCGACGGAACTGGGCGCTCCCTATCGGGTCGATCTGCGACTCCGACCGGAAGGGCGTTACGGACCGATGGCGGCCAGTTGCCCTAGCGCGTGGGCCTATTATGAAACTCGCGGCCGCACCTGGGAACGTCAGGCGTATATCAAAGCCCGTCCCGCAGCCGGCGACATTGACCTAGGTCGGGAATTCTTAGACCGACTCCAACCGTGGATTTACCGAAGGTATCTCAGCCGGGCGGATATTACCGGCATTAAGGCCCTGAAACGTCGGATCGAACAGCGGGCGCACTTGGAAGGGGCGGACCAGCGAAACGTCAAGACCGGGCGCGGCGGCATCCGGGACATCGAGTTTGTCATCCAGTTCCTCCAATTGCTCAACGGCGCCGAATTGCCGCAGGTGCGCACCGGCAACACCCTGGAAGCCATCCGGCAACTAGCGGCCGCCGGTTGCCTGAGCGATCAGGAACGCGCCATCCTCGAAGAAAACTATACCTTCTTGCGCCGGATCGAACATCGCCTCCAGGTGATGTTCGACTTGCAGACCCATACCATGCCGGAAACGCCGGTGGAACTCCGGAAACTTGCTCTTCGGCTTGGCTACGCCGACAGCCCGTCCAACGACGCTCTGGCCGACTTCCAACAGGACTACCAAACCCGCACCGACCTGAATCGCCGCATCCTGGACCACTTGCTCCATGACGCATTCCCCGACCAGTCGTCCGCGGAAAACGAAGCGGATTTGGTGTTGGACCCCGACCCGCCCGATCAACGGATTCAGGAAGTCTTGGGCAAATATCCTTTTCGGGATGTCAAACAGGCGTATCGGAACCTGATGGGCCTGGCTGAGGAGAAAGCGCCTTTTCTTTCCACGCGCCGATGCCGACATTTTTTGGCCGCCATTGCTCCTAAACTGCTGGAAGAAATCGCCGCCACGCCGGACCCGGATTCCACGCTGGTGCAATTAAGTCAGGTGAGCGACTCGCTGGGCGGTAAGGCGGTGCTGTGGGAGCTATTTAGTTTCAATCCGCCCACGTTGCAACTATTCGTCCGGCTCTGCGCGTATAGTCCGTACCTGGCGGGGATTTTGACCAGTCAGCCGGGGATGATCGACGGACTGATGGATAGTCTGGTGTTGGACAAATTGCCCCGGCGGGATTTCCTCCGCCACACCCTGGCCGAACTCTGCCACGGCGCCGAAGACCTCGAACCGATCCTCCACAGCTTCAAAAACGAACAACATCTCCGCGTAGGCGTTCGGGATCTGCTGGGCAAAGAGGACATCCAACATACGGTCCGTGCACTGACCGAAATCGCCGAAACGTGCCTCGAACAAGTCATCCTACGGGAGTGGAAGAAGCTGGCGGCCCAATGGGGCCGACCGATGGTCGGCCAAGGTCGGCGGGCCGGCCAAGAGTGCGAATTGGTTGTGCTGGGACTCGGTAAACTCGGCGGCCGCGAAATGAGCTACTCCAGCGATCTGGATGTCATCTTTCTCTACGAGGCGGAAGGCCAAACCCAACCGCCGCCCGGCAAACGAGAAAAAACTTCCAATCAGCACTTCTTCTCCGAACTGGTTCGCCGCATTATCCAAACCACCACCGCCTCGGGACCTTATGGACGACTTTACGAGATGGACCCTCGGCTTCGGCCCACCGGGCGGAGCGGCACGTTGGCCTGTAGCCTGGACGAATTCTTGCGGTACTATCGAGAAGGCCAAGCGGAATTGTGGGAACGCCAAGCCCTCTGCCGAGCCAGGATCGTCTATGGCAATGAACGGGTGGAACCCCTTGTCCTGCAAACGGTGGCCCACGCGGTCTTCGATCCGCCCTGGCAAAAAAAAGATGCCCTGGAAATTCGTCAGATGCGTGCTCGGATCGAGCAGTCGGCGCCGGATTCGGACATCAAACGCGCCCGCGGCGGCCTGATGGACATCGAATTCTTGATCCAAATGCTCCAACTCAAACATGGCCGACGCGATCCCAGACTCCGAATCCCCAACACCCTGGAAGCTCTGGCTGCCTTGCACCAAGCAGGCCATCTGGCCGACGAAGACTTCGGCTTTTTTACGCGAAGTTATCGGTTCCTTCGGACCATGCAGTTGAAAGTTCGACTTTTGTCGGCTACACGACGAACCACCTTGTCCGACGATCCCAAGGAACTGATCAAACTGGCCCATCTGATGGGGTTGCCCTCGTCCGGAGAACTATTGGTCCGACTGGAGGAATTCCGGCGAGAAACCCGGGCCCGCTTTGACCGGATTTTTACCGCAGAAGCGGGCTAAACCTATCCAATATTGTGGGCTCATAACATTTCAGCCGAGGGAAGTACCTTTTCTTGTCACCGCCGCGCAAGCGCCCAACCTAGGCTTCTTGCGGCCTCTACTTGGGAGAAATACCAACGTAGCCGCCTCACAGGACCCTGGATTCCCGCTAGAGCGGCAGGGACATATTTGCCGGAAAATCCCGGTTTGGCTAAGAAAATCCTGGTACTTCTGCACTCGGCTGAATAATTACCTCGACCACTAGGTTCCCGCTTGGGTGGGAACGATAATCCGGCCTTATCCCGGCAAAAACAGGAAGTTGCTTTATTTCGATGAAATATTACGTAACTTTTTATATTACAAGGGGTTGCGTTGATTTTTCTTCCTGGATTCTCCCCCAAAAATGGGGCAAAAGGCGATTCTCTTCACTGCCCGGGAAATAAAGAGGTCGGCCAACCGATTCCAGGATCGCCCTTTCCTGGAAAATCGAACTTAACTCTTTATTTTATATAGAGTTAAGTAAAAAATAGCCGGAAATTTACTCTAGGGGCTGACCAGGGCAGGTCGAGAGGGTCTCCTCCGACGGACGGGGGGGAAGAGAAACCAGGAAAGATGCACCGCCTGGGGGGTTTTTGATTGACACCCGCCAGGAGGCGATTTAGAATCGAAGATAAGCCCTTGGTGGGCGAAATGGCCGCTCAAGGGGCGTCGGCCGTCAATGCCTTTTCTTTTCCGGAAAGGCCCAGTTCTGGCAACCACGTGCAAGCCACGGGGACGGGCTTTTTTGAGGAGCAGTGAAGTATGGCTCGGGAACATCAAGGTCTTCAGATTGCGTTGATCATTTTTGTCATGTTGACCCTGATTCTAGGGGTTACTACGTTTATCTTCTTCCGGCGGTACGACGAAACGGTCGCCGAACTGAACACTCAAACCAGCGCCGCCCAACAAGCCCGAAGCCAGGCAGAGACCGAACAGGCCCAAAAGATCAAGCTGCTGAAGTTCCTCGGAGGATTTCCGGAGACGGAAAAGATCGAGACGATCGAAGAAGAGTGTCGAAAAGATTTTACTACCTACGGCGACAAATTCCCGGAAGAACAGCGGACCTATCGCCAACTGCTCAAACTTCTTCACGAGCAGATTGCCGAGCTGAACAAACTCTACAACGCCGAACAGGAAAAAGTCCAAGAGTTTAAAAACTACAACGAACGGCGGGACGACGAGGTGAAAGTCCAGATTACCCAAGCCAACGCCGCCCGAGACCAAGCCGGCGCAGACCTGAAACAAGAACGCGACAAGTTCGCCCAGGCGCACAAGGAGTTTACCGATCGGGAAGAAACGCTCCGCACGGACCTGGAAAACGCCCGCAAAGAAAAGGAAGCCGCCCTAGCCCAACTCCAAAAACAATTGGATTCGGCCGCTCAGCAAATCCAGAAACTGGCCCAACTGACCTCCGATCAGTCCAAAAAACTGGAAGACCTGGTCAAAGAAACCTTTGAAGTCGCCGACGGGCAGATCACCTGGGTCAATCAACGGCAACGAACCGTCTGGATCAATCTCGGTTGGGCCGATGGGCTTCAGCGCCAAACTTCCTTCGCCGTCTATGACGCCGATACGAACGATGTAACCAAAGCCGGCAAAAAGGGAAGCATCGAAGTTACGGAAATCTGGGACGATCACCTGGCTGAGGCCCGCATCATCGAGGATCAAGTCTCCAATCCCATCATCCCCGGCGATAAAGTCCATACGCCCATCTGGACTCCGGGCGAACGACGTCGTTTCGCTTTAGTGGGCGATATGGACCTGGATGACGACGGCAAAAGCGATCTCCAAAAAGTGATTAGCCTCATTACCCTCAACGGCGGCGTGATCGACTGTTATTTGGACGACAAGTCTCCAAACATCCTCACCGGCGAGGGGAAACCGGGCGGCAAGATAACCCTGAACACTCGTTATGTAGTCGTCGGGAAGGCCCCTGAAGGAACCGGAGGCCGGGAACGCCTGGATGCATACTCCCGAATGCTCACCGAAGCCCGGCGATTCCGAATTAAAGAAATCTCCTTGAAAGAACTCCTCTCCCAGATGGGCTGGCGGGAAACCAACCCGGTCATCACCTATGGACCGGGCGCCAATCCCGCTCATTTCCGCCCCAAGCCTCAGGAAGGACTTCGTCCTGTTTCGGGCGGCAATGTGAGCCAGTTGTTCCAAGAGCGTCGCCCGCCGGCACCGAAATCGAAACCCGAAAAATAAGCCTCCCAGCGACGCACAGGCGGCTCTGCTGTCATAGTTCCGACGCGTCAGGTTCTGGCGCACGGCGTAGTTGGCTTTTCCCTCGATCATTCCCTGCAAGGAGCGGGCTGTTTGCCGAGAGCGTCGGGGTGAGATTGCTCGCTCCGGTCCATGGGGGCAAGTCCAGACTAGGCGATTGGGCCGTGGGAAATCCCACCATCGCCGCACAAGGCCCCACAGAACCGGAAGCATTGCCCGAGTCCGCAGGGGTTTGTTGATCGGTAGAGGGCAAGGGCTTTTCGGTCTTGAGCGTCCGCAGGTCGCCAAAAAGCCTTGACCGAAGTCCCTCGAGCACGTCCGCTTTCCCACCCATCCCGGCGGGTAAGTGATCCGCCCGAAATAGATCCGGATCTAAAAATATCCGAGCCGGCGCGTCGGGAGTCCTACTGCGGGCCAGGTTCCAGAGCAGCCATCGTTCGGAGTAGGTCAGCCGATGGCGACGGCATAACGTAAAGAAGAGCCCCCACGGACGGCTTTTCTTCCTCTGCTGCCCAGACCGTAGCCACCTCGTCGCCAGCCAAAGCGCCGCAATCACCGCCGCCCCAATCAAAACCGCCACCCAAAAGCCGGTCCCAAGCTCTCTGCTCGGCGGATCCTGAAAGTACTGGAGCAATCCGTCCAACCGATCTTGGCCCGTAGGAGGGATCGCCCCTAGGCCGATACACTCCATAAAAACCCCTTTCTCACCTAAAGGGCGGCGTTTGGCCGACTGGATACAGTCAATCTAATCCCGCGGGTCCCAAAACTTGCTCCGATACTGAGTCAAAGGATCCGGACGTCCCGCCGGCGTGGAAGATCGGCGTTTTCCTTGGGTTTGGGAGGCGACAGGTTCGGAAACTTCCTGAGCGATCGGCCCAAGGGCGATCCCTCGCTCTGCCAAGGCCGACGCCGCCTCTTGCCGAACCTGGGGATCCGCATCCTCCTGGGCCATCCGGTTTAAAATCGTTTCCAACGGTTCGACCGCTTCGATGGCGCGTGTAATGGCAATGGCCCGCAATCGCCGAGACCGAATCGACGAAGCAAGCTCCTGACGCAGGATGGGAATCGTTTCCGGGTCGATCTTTTTCACCATCAGTCCTGTCTGTCGGCGAACCGGCTCCTCCAGGAGATCAAAAGTGTGGAGGAATCGCCGAAAATTAAATTCGCTCAAACTTCTTCTCACCGCCTGCCGAACCACGGCATGGGGGCTATCCAACAGGGCCAACAAACGAGGCAAAACGCCTGGAATCCGTCGGCGTCGGATATGCCCTGCCACGGCCGCCTGGACATAAGGATCGGGGTCATCCAGGGCTTGCAGGGCCAGAGCGTTGGCCGCCGCTCCGTCAAACCCTGCCAGTGCTTCGGCCGCGGCGCGTCGGCCCGCCGGTTTCCCATAACGCAATACGTATTCCACCAACGCAAACGCCGCCGTCCGGGGAATGCTCGACAGGACTGCCAGCCGCACCAACCCAAGTTCCGCCCACATGTCCAACCCCTGAAACACCCCCGGCCCCCCGCGAAGCCAACTGATATTCCGGAGCCGTTTCAGATTCTGACCTATCATCGCCGACTGAGATCGACCAATCTTTCGCAACCATTGCCGGATGAATTTCGGGTCCGATCGCTTCGTGAAAACCGAAAGAAGCCCCTGCGGCAGTTGCGGTTCCTCCAAATAGCCTAGAAGGAATTCCTTAACCACGGCAGAACGGCTTTTGGACAACACCTCAACCAGCGGCAAGTGCAATGGATGATGGAGGCTTTGCAAAATCTGGAACAGTAGGGGATGATTGCGAGGCGCAAGATGTAAAAATAGTTCCAAAACTTCCACACGACGATGATTCGGCCATCGTTCCAAGGCGCCTTCCAAGGCCGCTAACACCTGACTGCGAAGCGCCACGTCATCCCGATCTCCTCTCGGGGCAGCCCCGGAAAGTTGTTCTCGGAGTTGTTCCACCAGATCGGACAAAGCGGCCAGGATCGGCCCGGAGTCGGCCCTGTCCGTGTTTTCCAGGGCAGTTAGCAAGGTGGGAATCGTCTCATACTGAGCGAGCCAAACAGCCGCCTGGCAGCCGTTGCGGCGAAGTTGGTCGTCTTCCGAAACAATCGCCTCCCGAAGAGCAGGCCGAAGCCGGTCCCCATACTCCCGCAACCGCTCCAGCCAACCAAACGGAAACCTGTGCAGCCGAGCCAACAACTCCCGATGCCCCTGCCGACTCGACCGCTCTAAAAGAGTGAGGAACGCTCCCTCCCGAATGGCCTCGTGCGGACTGTCCAACGCCCAGACCAACACCGGCGTCGCCGCCTCATTGGAGGTGCTGGCCAACATCTCCAATGTGGTAGAAAGTCCTGGACTCTTCGACTGGCTCATCCCGCAGCATCCCTGCACCGTGGGAACTGTCCCTGTTTGCCTAGGTATTTCCCCCTATCCTCGGCCAGCCGCCGCACAGGACACCCTGTCATACACAACTAACTTACCATCTTGGGCCATACCCCACTTTGAACAGGGTCCATGATCAAGGCGCCGAAGGATCGGGCGCATACCTCACCCCTCCCACAAAAGGGTTTTTTTCAGAATCGGCAGTAAAGCAATTACACTTTATCCAAATCCGCAAAATCAACCGGATCGGCCCAAGCTTTTCAATTTTCCCAACTTCTCTATCCCCCCTCCCCAAAACATCCCCCTCGCGAACCTTCCCCATCTTCCTCAAATCCTCCAGACTACCACGTACCGACCACTGCCCATCCCTAAGGAAGCGGTATCGAGTACCCTTTAACAGACGCCATTCCCCCCACAGTCCCCCCGCCGCCCTTGCGGGCGAGGTTCTCTGCCTACTTTCTATTCTCCACCCCCTACGCTCCACGGCCTAGTCTTGGGCCTAGCGTCCGAGGCGCCGCCCTCCGCCCTCCCCATACCCCTTCACTCCCACTGGATCAGATACAAGACCGTATCTGGTCCCTGGAGGCGGTCTTCAAACCGGTCGGTATTTTCGGCGACCACCCGGTCGCTGAATAGTTCTCGGACTTGCCGAGCACGCCGAGGAAGCCGGATCGTGCAGGGGCCGCCGGTTCCGGTATGCACGGCCAAAAGCCGCCCATTGGCGTAGATCGGCCAGTCTTTCTCGCAATAAAGATGTACCCCAGCCTTTTGGGCCTGTTCCCGGAGCACCAAGGCCGACAAGTTCGGCGCTGGGGCCAAGACCGACGTCCAACCGTCCATCGCCCGGACGGTCAGTTCCTTGCTGCCATACGGAATCCCGCACAGCCGCTCCACGTTGGCCGGGTCATAACGTCCCTCGGCAATGATCCCCGGTGCATGGACCCAGACGACGGTTCTTCCCCCGGTACAGACCTTTTCTTTCAAAATCTGCAACTTCGCCTTGTCCACCACGAACAGATTGGGGAAAAAGATCATCTTATACCGGCTCAGATCGACGTCCGGCAGATCGGCCATACTGTACATATCATACGGAGCGCCCATTCGGCCCAGCCCCATGCGCTGGCGATAGAGAAAATCGAGGAACTTCGGCGATCGGCCGTCGAGGTACAAAATGCTCTCCGCGTCCACGAACACGGCAATCTGAGCAGCAGGTGGAGTTTCCTCCGTAGAAAAACGATCCCACAGCTCCCGCATCTGGCCAATCGCTTCCAGCAGCTTTGGATCGTCGTAAATATGGCCGAAGATGTTGAACCACCAAAGGGAAGTCCCCTGGATCAGGGCGATGGCAAACTCCCGGCGTAGTCCCGCGATACTGGCCTGCTGGGTGGGAAAACCTGCGTCATAAAGCGGCGGGGGCGTCCCAACTCCTGAAAGTTTCCGTCCAGGGCAGGTATGCGTCCGATGATCCAACTCCTGGATAAATCCTTTACCGTGATGAAGGACCGAGCCGATAGGGACCATAAATCCCCCCGCTCCGCCCACCGGCCGATCCTGATACGAGGCCGGCGCCATGAAAAAGTCCACCAGGTCCGATCGGCACACCCGGTCGAAATCCAGATGTCCGTAGGCGGCGCCGGCAAGTTCATTCAGATAGCCGTAGAAAATCCCTACCGGAACCCGATGCTGCAATACTTCCTGGGCCGCCTGCGCATAGTATAAAATCGTATCCCCCACCAGCCAATTACTGAACCGCCAATAGGCCGCCGCCAATCCGTCGGCCTCGGGGTCCCGAAGCAGCCCGTGGGTGGCCCGCACCCGGATCGAAAACGGCGGAATATCCACCGGATCGGGCTTGCCCTGGCCTGTCATCCATTTCCTCCATGCCGCCAGACGACTGGAACTTTCTTGCCCCTGGCAATGATCGATCCATTCCAACGTGCCGCCGCAAAAAAGCGTATAGGCGACGATCCGGTCCTTATACCGGGATTCGGTGTGGCGGAGGAAGGCTTGCAAATAGGCTCGGGTGTCTTGCCGCCATTTTTCGTCGGCGGCTGCTCGGCCCAACTCCCAAAAACTATCCGGCCGATGATTCATCCGCACCCACCAGGCCGGCGGATTCAAGTCGATCCCGCACATCAATTGGGCCTTCGGATTGGCCTGAAGCACCTCCGCAATATACTGATCCAACGAGGCAAAATCATACTTGCCCGGCCCGATCCAACTGGGTGGATAAGGACTGTAGGGAACCCCCAAGGAACACAACGTATTCAAAGGGCTGATATGAACCATATGCACGCCGATCTGCCCGAACCGACGGGTCGTCTCGGGTTCGGATTCCGTATAGGGACACCGATAGGCAAACCACCGGGGCGGCTTCGATTTGGTCGGCTTGGACTGTTCGGCCCAGGCAGAAACCCCGAACAAGCCTAAAATTGCCAACCCAACCCACAGCCCCTGCACGACTCCGCCGCGTCCCCTTTGCCCATCGCACCCCCCGTTCTCCCGCATCGTTTGCTGTTTCTGCATAGGAAAGTCTCCTTGTACCCAAACGTCGTCTGTCCAACGGTAGGTTGTTACTCCGCCAGGGGACCAAGCCAGTCTAACAGACTGGCGTACAATACAGTATCTCCCCGGCCCGGCCCCTTTGGCCATCTTCTCCCAGCAATACCATAAAAAGCCGCCGAACGTTTCCCTTTACCTTGACCCCGCCCCGGAATCTCGTCAAGGACATATTTTGTCAAAATAGTTGACTTTTTTGGTCGATCCCGACGGCCCCGTGCCATGAAGGGAGAAAACTGTCTCTCGGACAATCCAAGCCCCTCGAGTCGGTTGCGTTGTCGCCTCCGACTTACAACCGCTTGCGATCGCATCCTCAAGCCACAGTGGTTGAAGTCCCACAACGCAACCGGCCCAAGTCCATCCGCCTATAAAATCCCCCAGAATCGCCCAACCGAGTACAAAAAAAGAAAACCTCCCGGTCGCGCAGGACCAGAAGGTTCCAGTAGTACGGCAGAATCCCTGTCTCGAGAATGGGTTTTAATGGCGGAAGAAAAATCCTCCGTAATGGAGGACCTCTTGGAGGAGGCCGCCGCGGAGACGCCGAAAAGGCCGTATTTTATCAAGGTTTGTTATCGGCCGGCCTATGCATGAACAAAATATCTCTTCGTTTACCGGATCGGCGTGGACCGGATGGGTTGCCAGGGGTTGCTGAGAGTTCCTACCGGAAGCGTCCGGGGAGCGCCTGGAAAGGACTGGGCGCTGGAACCCTGGGGTTTACCGCCCGGATTTCCTGACGGTACAGGGGGAGCTTCGATCGGCGAGGCTTGTTCCTGCACGCCTTCCCCTACCTGAGGATATGCGAAATAGCCCAAAGGTTCGTGCGGCTGGGCGTGCCAAGGATATTCAAAATAGTGGCGATAGTTGTAAGGCTGCCGGTAATAGTAGCCATGAAAGGCCGGGTAGCGATGAATGTCTCGGGCATTGCCGGGATAACAGCCGAACCGCGGCTGATAACAGGTCTGCGGCATCGGGCCGAACCAATCCCAGGCCAACGTACGCAAAGATTTCACCCCACTTCGCAGGGCACAACCAGGGTCGCAGTAGGCAGAAGGGCAGGTATCGCAATTGCTTTCGACCGTCTGAGGTCCTGGACTAACAGTTTGGCCTGGCTGCGGAGGTTGCCCTAGGACTAATACCATACTGAAGACGAGCACATTCATCGAATCTGCCTTTCTTTATTTGGCTTTTTTGGGAAATTTCCAGGAAACCTTTGTAACGGTGGGTCGGAATACCACTTTAGAGTTATTCTGCTGCCTCCATAAGGTCAATATTTCCCTTATTGGGGATCGGCTAATGAAGTCCCACCTATCCACTTCCTTCGGAACAAATTCTCAAAAAATTGGAAAAACCATTTGAGAATCCTTTTTCTTATGCGTCTCCTGGGAGATGGGGAGAGTAAGTATTTTCCCAATGCCAGTACACCTCTAATAGGGGGGGTGAAGATAGACACAAATAGTTCTTGAGGCCCCCTCCCCACATCGGGGGGAATCCCTTAAAATATCCGAGAAAAACAGTCTTGTTCCAATCTCCAAACTCCGGTGTTTAAGATCGCTTACTGGAAAGTTCTTCTGTTTCTCTTTTTTTCCAAAGGGGCAAGAAAACATAAACACTCAGATGGTTTTCTCTTGAGTTTTTGGTCAGGCTTATTAAACTGGAGTGTATAGGGCATTTAGAGAAAATAAGTCATCTACACAATCTCTAAAGGCTCGTTTCATTATCCTTATTTCTGCCAAGGTGGGCTTGTCCGGCAGAAATCGTTCGGGTAGTGCTTCCCTGATGATTCCTTCTAAGCGAGGAAATCCGGATGAACCCCTATCTGGTAGTACTCAGTCGAAATGACGCCTTGATTGCTCAACTTCGGACTCGGTTTGAAGCTCAGTTCGAGCTGATGCCACTGGACGGAATCGAGAACCTAGAAGCCAAGTTGGCAGACACCCCCATTCGGGCGGTCTTGGTGCATTTGGATCGGGCCGTGGGCAACGGGCACACCAGCAATAAATGGTTGGCTCAGATTCGCCGCTCGGTGGCCACCGCCCCCATCTATGGTTTGGTCGAACCGGAATGCCCTCCGGAAACCGTGGAGCATCTTTCGCGGTGGGTTCGTGAAGTGTTGTATCTTCCGGAGGAATTTACTCGGCTGGATCGGCTCTTGGTGGAGGACGATTTGGGGCTGGATTCGGAGTTGTTGAGCCATTTTGCCGGTTTACCCTATCGGGTATTGCGCGGCACGACCCGCTCGTTGGTTACCTTTGCTCCTTCGATGTTTGAGATGTTCGAGGAGTTGAAGGTGGCCGCCGCCCATGAGGTAACCATCCTGCTTATCGGCGAGACGGGCAGCGGCAAGACGTATTTGGCCCAGCTGATTCACGAGCTATCGCCTCGGCGGAATCATCGGTGTTTGACCGTTGCCTGTGGGGCGTTACCGCCGGACCTGATCGAAAGCGAGCTTTTCGGCTATGTCAAAGGCGCCTTTACCGGTGCGGATACGGACAAGCCGGGCAAGTTCGCCGCTGCGGACCGCGGCACCTTGCTTCTGGACGAAATCGACGTGTTGGCGCCCAAACAGCAGGCCAAGCTGTTGCGGGTGATCGAAACGGGCGAGTATGAACCGGTCGGCTCCAACGACACGCGGATTTCGCACGCCCGGCTCATTGCCGCCTCGAATATCGACTTGGAAAAACTGGTCAAAGCGGACAAGTTCCGCATGGACTTGTATTATCGGCTAAACACGTTGAGTTTTCATTTGCCGCCGTTGCGGGAACGGCCTTGGGACATCGAGTATTTGGCCCGCCGATTTGCCGTCGAACAGAGCCGGAGCCATCAGATCGAACTCAAACACATTGAACCGGACTTTTTGGCCGCCTTGCGACAATATCCTTGGCCGGGCAATATCCGGGAATTGGAAAATGTGATCCGTCGGGCGGTGCTTTACTGTCGGGATGGCGTGTTGACTCTGGCCGACCTGCCCAGTGCGATGCGACCGGCCGGGGGAAATCGATCGGCGCAGGGTTCTGATCGGCAGCGACCTTTGAGTCTCGAAGAACGTCTCAGTCAGGTGGAACGCCGCATTATCGAAGAAACCCTCCAACGAAACAATTACCGCCGCAGCGAAACCGCCCGGGAACTGGGCATCAGTCGGGTTACCCTCTATAACAAAATGAAAAAGCTCGGCATGTTGCATGCCCTCTGAGCCGACCGAACCGGGTGGAAAAAATGAAACTGAGGTTTGCCTTGCACTGGGCGGCGGGAGAAGGCGGCGGTCCGATCGGCCTGGAAGGTCGGTTTGCTCGACTCCTCCGGATCGGACCTCAAACGCTGGGGCTTTGGGTTGTTTTGTGTTCGGTCTTTTTGCTCGCTTCGATCCACCGGTTGCATCCGACCGATCTTTGGGGCCATCTCAGCTTCGGCCGGTGGATCGTCCAAAACGGCCGACTTCCGGCGACCGACCCCTTTCGGCCTGATCTGCCCTCCGAACCGTTTGTGCCCACCTGGTGGTTGAGTCAGGTCGTTGGCTATGGTTGGTATCGGCTTTTGGGGCTGGAAGGTTTGGTGGCCGGCCATGCCTTGCTGGTTACTGCGATGGTGGGCCTGCTGATTGGGGCGACGGCAGCTCGGGGAGTGCCGTTGGGTTGGGCAACCGTTGCCGGGGTAACCGGATGCATTTTAGCCAGCCCGATTCTCGGGGTGATCCGGCCGCAACTGTTCGGCATGGCGGCTTTTGCGGCCGCGCTGTGGGCCGTCGCCCGGATGACGGAACGATGGACGCCGCTTGTTTGGCTTGGGCCGCTTTTTGCCCTTTGGGCCAATCTGCACGGATCGTTCCTGGTGGGCCTGGTAGTTTTGGCTTGCCACCTGCTGGGCACTGTCTGGGATCGGTTTTGGGGCCTGCGGGAATCGTCCGACGAGTCGGCTGGGGCAGTGGGCCGATGGTCTCGGTTGGTTCGGGATAAGGCGGTTTGGCGAGCTGTGGTTGCTTTGGCGGTGGCCGCCGCTGCCAGTTGCCTGAATCCCGAAGGGCCGAAACTGTTTGCCACCGTGGCCGCCTTCTCCTCCCATCCGCCGCTGCGAACCATCTCCGAATGGCGGCCCATGACCCTCCAGAGCCTTAGCGGCCTGTTGATGCTCTGTTCGGTGCTGGCTACCGGAGTGCTTTTGCGATGGAGTCCGCGGCGATTGTGGGCCAGTGAAGTGCTCCTGGGCTTGGTCTTCGGCGTTGGAGCCTTGACAGCGATTCGGATGCTGGCCTGGTGGGCGATCGTTTGGCCGTGGTTGGCGGCGCCTCATCTGGCCGCGGTGGTTCTGCTTTACGGCAAAGCCCGGCCGCCAAAAGAGGCCCCTGGCGGCGATCAACTGGCCCGCCGATGGACGGTGGCTGCGGCAGTGGTCCTGTTGTGCTTATGGTGGTCGCCGCCGATGCACGCACTTTTAACCGGCCATCCTCGCCAACCAGAAAACATCCTTTCCAAGGATACTCCCGAGCCGCTTGCCCAATTCCTGCTGGAGCACAATATCCGGGGACGCATCTATGCCCCCATGCAGTGGGCCGACTACCTGGTTTGGCGAACCGAAGGGGCGATCGTTCCCCTGGTGCACTGCCATGTTCATTTGATCCCGCCAGAAGTGTGGGAGGACTTTTTGGCCTTCGAGCGGGCAAGTCCACATTGGCCCCAACTGGCTGACAAATATCAGTTGGACTCTCTTATTGTCCACCGGCACGACAACCCCCGGCTTGCCGCCGCCTTGGAGCTGCATCCCCGCTGCGAGGTGCTCTGGAAAGACGGCCAAACGCTGCTGGCCCGCTGGAAAAAAGCCCCCTGAGCAGGTCTTGCCCACCTCGGCCCGGCATTCAGTCTGGGAGCCTGGTTGTGCGCCGGCCAACAGCCGACGTTACGTAACTTAGGCTGTCCAGCCTGAGTCATTCGCCCGCTAACAGCGGGCGTTACGTAGCTTAGGCTGTCCAGCCTGAGTCAATCGCCCGCTAACAGCCGACGTTACGTAGCTTAGGCTGTCCAGCCTGAGTCATTCGCCGGCTAACAGCCGGCGTTACGGCGGCGTTGTTGCATTCTGCTAGCCGCTACCGTATGCTGGCCAAACAGAGGAAGGAGCGTAGAGGCGTTCAGGCAGTCTGGCGTTACCATGCTTTCCGGGAGGAAAAACCCATGAAGCGATCATTCTGGCAGATGGGGATCGTGGTGTTTCTGGGGGTGTTCCCCTGGCTAGTTTGGGGAAAGGTTCAGGCGGCCGAACCGGCTGAAGCGGCGGCCCGGCTTCGGTTGGTCCCGTTTCCGAAAAAGGTTACCCTGGTCGATGGCAGCCTGCCGCTGCAACAGCCCTGGCGGTTGGAACTGCCCGCCGAGATGGATGCCCTGGCCCACCAGATAAGCGAAGAAATGCTCCGGGCCGGCCTGGCCAAACCCCGGATAGTTTCTCTCCCAACAGAAGGTCAACCTGGGCCGACAGAAGGTCAACCTGGGCCGAAACCCTCTCTCCCACCGGAAGGCCGGGCGGAGCATAGGCAAAATGTCCTTTGGAAGTTCCGCCTCGTTCCGGAGGGCGACCAACCGGCGTTTCCACCGCCGCCCCCATTCCGGGCGCAAGCCACCGAAGAAGACTACCATCTGCACGTTCGGCCGGACCAGATCCTGGCCTGGGCCAAGGGACCGGCCGGGCTTTTCTATGCCGGGCAGACGCTCTGCCAACTGCTGCGGGCCAACCGGTCGTCGGAGGATCGGATGGCCTGCCTGGTGATCGAGGACTGGCCCAGTTTGCGGTGGCGGTGCTTCCAAGACGACATGACCCGAGGCCCCAGCACCAAACTGCCCTCCCTCCAACGCAGCCTCCAACTCGGAGCGTATTTTAAGCACAATCTCTGGACATACTATATGGAATATCAGTACGCCTTCCGAAAAGACCCCGACATTGGCCCGCCCGACGGATCGCTGCGTCCGGAAGAACTCAAAGACCTGGCAGCCTCTGCCAAGAAATACTATACAGATATTCTTGGCAATCAGCAGTCGTTCGGCCACTTCGGTTGGATTTTGCGACACGAAAAATACGCCCATCTGCGGGAAACGCCCGATGTGCTCACGCCGGTCCGGGAAGAAACTTATCAACTGCTGGATGATCTTTACTCGGAAGTCTGTCCGCTGCTTCCGTTTGAGATGTTCAACGTTTGCTGCGACGAGACCTGGGGACTGGGCAAGGGACCTTCGAAGGAACTGGCCGAGAAGATCGGCGTCGGCGGTGTCTATGTCCAGCATATCCGCCGCATCCACGCCATCCTGCGCGACAAATACAAAAAACGCATGATGATGTGGGGCGACATCATCCTCCAGCACCCCGACCAACTCGAACAAATTCCCAAGGATGTCGTCATGCTCACCTGGGGGTACGGCCCGGCCGAGAGTTTTGAACATCAGATCATCCCGTTCCAAAAGGCAGGCTACGAGTTCTTCGTCTGTCCCGGCATTAGCAATTGGAGCCGTATCCTGCCGGATTTCGATGTGGCCGTGAAAAACATCCAAAACTTCGTCCGGGATGGGGCCAAACACGGCGCCCTGGGAATGCTCAACACGGACTGGGAGGACGACGGCGAAGCGCTGCAGGGCTACCGCTGGCATGGTCACGCCTGGGGCGGCGAATGCGCCTGGAACGCCGGCGTCACCCGGCCGGAAGATTTCCAGCGCCGAATCGGTGCGGTGCTTTTCGGCGAGCGGGGCGATCATTTCGGCCAGGCCATCACGCTTCTGGCCCAGACGCATCGGCTGCCGGGCATGGACGGCATGAACAATCGGCGGTTTTGGCAGAACGATTTTCCACCGGCCCGACAACCGGCGGCAATCCGTAAATCGGCCGATCGGCTTTTGGCCCTGGTTCGGCCCGCCATCGAGCACCTGCAAGCCTGCCGAAAGGAGGCGACCGCAAACGCCGACCTATTGGATAGCTTTCTGCACGGCGCCCGGCGCATGGAACGGATTGGTCAGCGGATGCTCGACGGCTTGGAGGCGGCCCAGTTGTATGAAAAAGCCTACACCGCCCCAGCCGATGCGGTACAGGAAAGGCTTGCTCTGCTGGAAAAGGTCGAGCATCTGGTACGGCGGAATCGGGACGCCCATCAGGCGTTGGGCGAAGAATTCTCTCGGCTTTGGCTTGCCGATTGCAAACCCTACGCCCTGGATTGGACGATGAAACGGTACCAGCAGATGGTGCGGTGGTATGATGAACTTTTGACCAAATTGGCCGAGGCCCAAAAGGCGGCCCAAGAAGGTCGAGCGTTGCCTTCGCCGGAGACGATCGGCATTTTGCGTCCGCCGACAGATTCCCGCCGAACCCGGCCGCACCGGGTGGAAGCCCAGGCGTTGGAAGCAGAATCGGCCTGGCTTGTGCCGGAGGCAAGCCATCGAATGGGTCTCCGCATTGGGGCAGGCCGGGCTGCTCGCCGCCAGTTGCCGGTGCAGGTCGATTTGCTCCTGCCGGCCGAATTGGCCAACGGAGCGGTTCGGGCCTTTGCGTTGGTTGGCCCGGCAAAGCCGGCCGGGTCCAGCCCCGCCGCTGCCGATTCTGGCATCCGGGAAATCCCCGCCCAACTGGATCCCATCCCTGAAACGACCGGGCAGGTCCGGTTGACCATGCTTTTGCCGGGACCTATTCCCCAGGGCGGAGAGGCCCGGCTGTGGGTCTATCTGGGTTTGCCCAGGGGCCAGGAGGGGTCGGCAAAAACCGCAGCAAAGGCAGAAAAGTCGGCCCATGCGGCGGCTCTGTCGGGCTGGGCGGAAAAGCCGTCGCCTCCCAATCCCTCCCCGTCCAAGGCAGCCCTGCAGGCTGATCCCTATCTGGAAGGTGTGCGAATGTATCCAGGACCGAATGGCGCCGTCTGGATGGAAAATAGCCGGATTCGAGTGCTCCTAGGGCCGGAAGGCGCACATCTTTACCGCTGGGAACCGAAAGCCCTCGGTGGCCGGGATATGACCTATCCGGGCGAGCAGGGCTGGACAGGCTTTGGCGACGTGGGCGAACCGAACCGATCGGCCCGGCATCAGTTGCAGCTAGAGGCCTCCGGGCCGGCCTTGGTGCAGTACCGAGCGGTCGCCCCGGACGGGCAGGAGAAAACCATCAGCTTGTTTGCCGGCACAAGTTGGGTGGAGGTGGTGCTGAGCGAGCCGGTGCGATATTATTGGGATTTTGACGATCCGAAGAACTTTGCCGCCGACGGGCCGACCCCGGGCCAATATCTTTTTTCCACCGGCCAGACCGGCCCGGTAGGCCGACAGGCCGACGGCGTGCAGGCTCAGGTGGCTGCTCCGGGCGCCCATTGGGCCATCAAATTCAACCAGCAAAAACTGGCCCTGGGTATGGTTTCGCCAGAAATACCTGTACAGATGAAGGTGGCCCCCGGCGGCGGCGCCGGCGGCGTGGGTATTGAACAATCGCCTCCGGCCAGCCATTTCGTTACCTTTGCCGGCCTGCTGGAAGAAGAACCCAAAACCGTGATGAGCTGGCTCCACCAGACCCTGGACTTCCGCAGCCCGCCGGAGGTGATCCTCTACAGCCTGCAAAGCAGACCGTAACCCTGCTGCAAATTCCTGTGGTCCATTTTGGAAAGGAGGTTTACCATGAGACGCTGGCAAGCATTTTTGGCAATGGCGGCAGTTTGGGCGGTTGGTGGTGGGTTGCTGGCGGCTGGGGCGGCCTGGTCGGCCGAACCGGCCAACTACGACGAAAGCAAGGTTCGGGCTTATACCTTGCCGGACCCCTTGGTGTGTCTGGACGGCGCCAAGATTACCGATCCGAAGCTGTGGTGGGAGAAGCGCCGGCCGGAGATTCTAAAACTCTTTGAGGAACATATGTACGGCAAATCGCCCGGCCGACCCAAAGACATGAAGTTTGAGGTCCGCTCCGTGGAACCGAAAGCCCTGGATGGCCTGGCCACCCGAAAAGAAATCAGGGTCTATTTCTCGGCCGATCCGAAAGGGCCGAAAATGGATCTGTTGCTCTATCTGCCCAACGGGGCGTCTCGGCCGGTGCCGGTCTTTTTGGGCACGAATTTCCAAGGCAATCACACAATCCATCCCGATCCGGGTATTAGCATTACCGAATCCTGGGTTTGGAACGATCCGGCCACTGGAGCGAAGAATAATCGGGCCAGTCCGGAAGGCCGGGGGAGCATGGCCCGCCGATGGCCGGTAGAAAAAATCCTGAAGCGAGGCTACGGCCTGGCCACCATCTACTACGGCGACCTGGACCCGGACTACGACGACGGATTCCAAAACGGGGTGCATCCGCTATTTTATCGACCGGGGCAGACCCGGCCTGAACCGAACCAGTGGGGCGCCATCGGCGCCTGGGCCTGGGGATTGAGCCGAGCGTTGGATTACCTGGAGACCGATTCCGATGTGGACGCCAAACGGGTGGCCGTGATGGGGCATTCCCGGCTTGGCAAAACCGCCCTGTGGGCCGGGGCGCAAGACCAGCGGTTTGCTCTGGTGATTTCCAACAATTCCGGTTGCGGCGGAGCGGCCCTGAGCCGACGCAATTTCGGCGAAACCGTCGAACGAATCAACAGAGTATTCCCCCATTGGTTCTGCGACAATTTCAAGAAATATGGGGGTCGGGAAGACGAGTTGCCCATAGATCAACATATGCTCATCGCCCTGATCGCACCGCGTCCGGTCTATGTGGCCAGCGCCCAGGAAGACCTGTGGGCCGATCCAAGAGGTGAATTTTTATCGGCCAAGGGGGCCGATCCGGTCTATCGGCTGCTGGGGACCGACGGCCTGGCTGCCGAAGAGATGCCGGAAGTAGATAAGCCGGTGATGAGCCGAATCGGCTACCACATCCGCCGCGGCAAACACGATGTAACCGACTACGACTGGGAACAATATCTCCAGTTTGCCGACAAACACCTCCGGGGAAAATGAACCAAGGTGCCTTTGTGAGACGGCCCCATTGGCGCGGAGAGACACCGCCCGGTGTGCGACAGAAGGATAAGATAGGATCGTCCGAAAAGGCAATATAGGGTTGACGGTTGTCTTCTGCCGGATGGCAGAGGGTTTATCGGGGTTGGGTGATCGCCCACAGGTATAGGTCGCCGTAATAGCCCCGATGCCGGGTAGAAGAAGAAATAGCCGTCTTCTGCCGAGCAACAGTCTCGCCCTGTGCACTGGGAGGTTCCCCTTGCGGACAAGAGCACGACGTACACATCGGAGGAGACGCACATCGGGGAGGATAACAATAAGCGAATCTGAATAAGGGCGTTAGGAGACCAGGCTGGTAAACGGGGCCGCACACCCCAGAAGCATAGCGGCCAAGCGGAGCGGGTTCTCGTATAGGTCGGGGAAAATAGTACGGTGATGCTTGTCCACCTGGAACGTTGGGGACGTACGTGGGGCGTCCATCAATAGCGCCAGGTCTCTGCGAGTAAGGCCTGACCAACGCATTGGACGGCTCTTGGACGCTGCTACCCGAGGTGGAATCCCCTCGGCGAGGAAGAGAACGTGGATGTTGGGGCTGGGAAATAGAAACATTTTCTAAGGTGGGAGGCGGCCTTAGAATCATCAGGAATCGGATGAACGTCGATCGGGCCAACTCGGGACAACTTCTCTTTGGCGGGGGCGATTCCTCCGGAGCAGGTTGGACGAAGACGTCTTGGTGGAGAGGCATAGATTGTTGGGAAGCTACAGAAGCGTTTTGAGCCAAGAGCACTCCCGAGTCCCCAATCAGCAAAACCCCCACGATCAGACCCAGCATGGGCGTCTTCACGGTCTTGTTCTCCTTCCTTGTCGGCCGCTCGGACGGAGGAATAGCTCGAACAGCCAGGCCGCTCCTCCCCTTTTTCCTCGAAAAAGGGTGTGGAGTTGCTGTTCCTATCGAGTAGTTCGCGAAAAAGCTGCCGCGCAGAGGGGCTCTTTCGGATCGCCTCCGCTTCAAAGAGTATCGGCAGAAAAGAGATAAAATTTAAGGGTCAAGAGAGAAATATCAACTGGGGAATCTGGGCAAAATAGAGACCTGTAAAGGACTTCAAGAAGCCCCCTAATGTCTTTATTTGTGGGATTACTTTTCCAAGGGGCTGCGACGGTCTGTCCAGGGATAGGATTGTTCGGCCAGCCGAATTTTGAGGAAATTGAGCACGATCTGGTCGATCTTAAAGGCGCGGAGGTTTTTTTCGTCCACCAGTCTCCCCCCCTGGAGGTTCGTTTTCAGTGGGATGAAGAACAAGTCGCGTTGTTCGGGCCTTTCTACCGTTTTGGGACGAGATCGCTCAAACATGCCGTGGATCCGTTTGGCGTCTTGAAGGGATTTGGGCTTTCCGTCTCCCACAATGATCAGGCCAGAAATTCGACGCGAGGCCTCGGGATGTTTGAAAAAATTAGCCGTCGATAAATTCCGGAACGTAAACTCCGGCGAGATAAGAATAAGGGCTTTGACGTCGCGGCCTTGTTTGTGGGTGAGCAGTTGAGGCCAACTCCAATCCACGAAGGCCCATTCCATCGCAACGACTGCGCCCATGCCGACGCCGAGGACGCAGAGTTTTTCGATATTGAGTTCTCCCTGATTATTTCGTTCCAGGAGAAACCGTTTGGCCCGTTCGACGTCTTCGGTCACCATGGCTTGGAAATCCCGATTGGTCAATTGACTGGCGCTTAACTGGCGATTCGAGCCTTTCAGGGAGACGCTTTCTCCGTGGCCTCGCAGATCGAGGGTCAACACGGCATAACCTGCACTCTGAAGGACCAAGGCAAGCGGGGCAAGTTCGTTGCGGTTTCCATCAGAGTCATGGAGCATTAAGACCACGGCGGCCTCTTTCCCTAGGGTGCTGGCATAGTAGGTGGCTTTCAGAAGCACGCCGTCTCGCGTATCCAAGTCGATGTCTTTAGGGGGGGGGATTTTGGGAGTTTCTTTGGCCTGTTCGGCGTAGAGAAAGACGCCGCTGGCGAGCAGAACAATCATGCTGGAAACCACCCGCCGGAAAGCCCATTGCCAGCAGCGGTGGTTTCCGCCTCTTTGCGCAAGCGTCCCAATCGCCGGATGGAATCTGAAAAGGGCATGAATGTTCATCTATTGCTCCTTTCGCCAGAACCCCAAAACCCAATCGGCCTCTTCTTCCTATAGTAAATCCCCTCCCCTTTGGGGTCAACATGCTCCGAAAAAATTGCAAAGGAACAGAATAATAGTTGTAACATTTCAGCCGAATGCAAAGGTGGCTTATTTTAGGGCGAAATTTGCCCTGTATTGTCACTGCCGCTCTAGCGGGAATCCAGGGTCCTGTGAGGCGACTCCGTTGTTATTCCTCCCAAGTAGCGGCTGCAAGAAGCCTAGATGGGGCGATTGCGCGGCAGTGACAAGATACTGCACTCGGCTAAAATGTTACTGAAGTTTTGCAAATCGGAGATTTCGTCCGATTTTGTTCCTACCGACCCTCAAAAATCTCGAGATTTTTTAGGGGTTGTTTAGTGGCCCCCCCTGAACAAGCCCATTTTGCAAAACTTCAGATGTTACTAATACGACAGCCTTTCGAGGGAGACGCTTTTCTTATCCCCTTCTGTCGGCGGTTTTTGTCATTCCCTCCAATGGGAGAGACGATATTCTTCTCCATTCGACGGAGGGGTTCCAAAGTTTACTGGCCGAGGCGGGACTCGAACCCGCTGATGTAACCTCCAGCAGTATAAGGATTTGCGTCAAAACCGAAAGGGGCGGCGTCAAGAAATCCGTCAAGGTTGACGCAAGTAGGACTCCCTTGCTCCCTGAAAACGGGGAGGCCTCCGCGGCAAGAGCTGGCGGCATTCCTGCTACAGCCGATCCAGGGGGTAGCCTTCCTCCCATAGCCGATCTAAGGGATACATCTGCCTTTGCCAATCCGGCGGCCTCGGCGGCTCAAGAGGCTGGACCTCTGCCCTTGGAAGGCCAGGAGGCCCAACCTCTCCCCCCGGAAGGCCAACAGACCGAACCTCTTGCCTCGGAAATCCAAAAGAACGAACCTCTCCCCATGGAGGTTGCCAGCATTCTCCAAAACTTGACCGAAGCCCAAAGGCAGGCCCTCTTGGCCTGGCTTATGAGCCAATCCCAAAGGCCTGAGCCACCCAAGCCATGAGCAAAAGACCAACCTCTCGCATGGACCTCCAACAGAACCCCGCTTATGGTAAAGCCTGATAAACCTCCTCCATGAGCAAGGCCAACCTCTCCAATCCTAGCCCGTGAGGAGCAAACAGAGATGGGTCCTCGATTGGCCCTTAGCAGGCCGTCCGGGATCATGCCGGAGTACGATTGGCCCGATCCCTCCGGACAAGAGGCTGATCGGGTCCAAGGCCAAGCCTATCTGTGGGCAAAGGATGGGCCTGGCCCATTGGCCCCCCGGAGCAGGTCTTCAGGAAAGGCCTTGGGTTCCATCTTCTCTTGGCTTTCCCAGCAGGGGTCCCCTCCGCCAATCTACCCATTAAAGTTCTGCAGGTGTCCCCTTTGTTTTGCAGGGAAACTTGGAAAGTACTGCCTAACTCCTTGTCGCATCAAGGGATTCGGTTTTCCTACGGGGCTGGAAACCGTAGGAAACCGAAAAGCATTTCACGGAAAAGGCCCAACCTATAGCAGTGCAAAAGAATGCGAGACCATCCCGGTAGGAAATCAAAGAGCATTCCGTGGAGGGGGCCAAGCAGGATGGACGGAAGAAAACCTCGGGACAAGATGGTGATAGAAGAACTCAAACCCGTTTTTGGGCTGGAGTGCCCCCTTTACCGGGGGGCAGCCCCCCTCACGGGACTCCGATGGGAAGACCAGTAGCTACTAGGGGGGCTGCTTGCGGGATGCCGCTCTTCTGAGTGCTCGGTTGGTCTAACCGGATGGGGGGAAGAATGGTGGGAGAAATATCCCTTTGGATTGGGTGGGAAGTTTTCCCAGGGCGGAAAGTGGTTTCAAAGCCGTAAGTTATCCTGTTTTCCCCTTCGTGGCGCATCGGAAGAGATATTCCAGGTAGTGATAATCGTTTGTTTTTTCTTGGAACAAGATATGTTTTTCCGCAAAATCTTTTCGCGACCAGTTTCCATCCCCGTAATAGGGTTTGAGTTCGTCGTAGGGTGTAGCCGAGATGATGAAAGAATCCAGAAGGACGTCGGTGCGGTTACTGCGGTCTCCGATTTTTTTTGCCAGCGCGGGTAATCGTTCATGGAGCCGAGCTTTTTCATCGTAAATATAGGCTTTGGCGTGCAACATGCCGTGGGGTTCGATGAAGACAATGCGTTGTGTTTGTTTGTCGATGATCCAGAGAATGAAATCGGGATAGAAGTTTCTTTGGGCAAAAAAGCTGATTCCTTTGCCCCGGCTCAGATTGCGAAGGAGGAAAATCTCTTTTCCCGCCAAGGTTCCGTTTTTTTCTGCTTCCCAATATTCCCGGAGATCGGCTACAAATCGTTGTTCGCTTTCCACCAGGGCCGGAGGAACGACCTGGAGACTTTGATTTAGGCGCCGCTGGTTTTGTGTTTCGATCAACAGCGGTTGATACAAATGGCGTGCAAACTGGAGTCGTGGGAGGTTGTGGTTTTCTTCCTCGTAGAGTGCTTTTCGGTTTTCCAGCAGTTTTAGGACGGCGTTGACCAATTGGGTTTCGGATCGGGAGAGTTTGAGTACATAGGCCCTTTTGGTTTCAGGCCGTGCGCTGGGGTGGAAGGTGAGGTTGGGGTCGTTTTCGTCGAGTGGTTGGTACACCAAGTTCTCTTCTTCCCACTCCTCTCGGTAGGTGTGGTAGAATTTTTCTGTGTAGCGGCAAAGCACCGCCAGAATGATCTCTTGGATTCGTTTGCGGATCTCTTGGATTTGGTTGCGGTCGGCCCACGAGCAAAGAGGTTTCTGCAAGTCGATATCTACTACTACCCAGCAATGGTTTGAATCGCTGAGTCGCTCGATGATCTGTTGCGGCGTTTCCGGTCGGATAATCAGATTGGTCCAACCTTTGCGTTGTTTGAAGTTGAGGAGTTCAAAGTAGGCCTCTTCCCAGCAGATCCACGGTAGGATCGATTTTGGAATATGTTGTTCCCGGCCGCCGGACAGTTCCGCTTGTTGGAATTCTGGTTTTGTTTCTGGTTCTGGTTTGACGCTTTTCAGGACCTGAAGCCGAAGGGATAGATCGAGCTTGATGGCGGATAAAGAGGGGCGGCGGTCGAATAGGTCGGGTTCCAAGAGCAGGGTTGTCTGGCGGATAAAATCTGCCTCTGCTGGTAGGCGAGGCGTCAGCAAACCTCGGGAAAGGAATTCCCTGTTGATTTGAACGGGTAGCGACAGTTCCAGGGTATCGGTTTCTATGCCTTCGTGCTCTAGGTAGTTGCGGAATTGGGCCATGTAGTCAGCTCGTACTGCGAAGATGTTAAGCGTCTCCAGCAGGGGCAGGTGTTGGGGGCGAGGAGGATCGTCCTTCGGTGTGCTTCGTTTGAGGCTTAGGTCTTTGCCCTTCAGTCGGACTCCTCGGCCGAACAGTTGAATGATTTGCGAGCCTTCTTGGCGTCCGATGTTTAGCAGTCCCATGCTGGAGACCCGCCAGGAATTCCAGCCCTCCATAAATTTCCGAGCGCCGATCAGCACGTGGAGGCCAGAATCCGGGCGATTGATCCGCTCGAAGAGCGAACGGGCAATCGCGTCCTGTTCCAGAGTGAGCTCTGGGGCGCTAGCTTCGATCAGTTTTTTGAATTCCGGTACGTCGCCGATGTAAACCACTCCGAAGTATTGGCCCACGCCAGCGGCTTTTAGCCCCAGTTCGTCGGGGCTGTTTTTGATTTCGCATAGATGCAGCCCCCCGCTTCCCGGAGCATGGAAAATACGCCTCAACATGTCCTCGTAGAGGTCGTTGGCAGAAACGGCCTGTTCGCGTAGGAAAGGGAATTGTTCTGCAAACACGTCCCTGCCATCCGGTGAGACCAGCCCTGTTTTGCCCTTTAGAACCGCTTCCAGTGTCTCGACCGCCCAGGCACGTTCGTTCAGGAAGCGGTGGAGAAAGCGGATGACGGTCAGGACGTCGCTGCGCGGCTTTTTGTTCTCCGTATAGACGGCGTTGACGGTGCTTCCGACAAAGACCCACAACGGCTTTTCCAGGTTGTAGCTGCGAAGGGCATCGAACTGCTCTTCATAGAGCCGCAGTTGTTGGTAGAACGAAAGCAGGTTGCCCAGAAGCAAAAGATCGGTTTTTTCCGAGGTTGTTTCTTCTTTCAGGTTGAGGATGCGGAAGTCTTTGCCGAAGCCATCTCTGTAGAAGTACCGGTAGGAGTAGTCGAAGACAATCGCTTTGCCATATTCGGCCGTTAGGGGATCGTTCCGTGCGGCGGAGAGGGCTTGTCCGAAGGTGGCGCTATACTCGAACGTAAAGCCGGTTCGCCCAGGGCGTCGCGGTATTTGCGCCAGGCTTCGCCGCCGGAGCCTTTGTGGCCTTCATCAACGAAGATAAGGTTTTGGCCCTCGAAGGCTTCTACCGGTACGCTCACCCCGCTACCCCGCTTTTCGCCCACCAGTTTGGTGATCTCGATGACTTGCACCACGTCTCGGTCGCCTCGGTATAGGCCGCCGGTGTTCAGGTCGAATCGCACCGCCGGGATGCCCGAAGCGGCTAGTTCCGCCAGATGTTGTTCACTGAGGCCTTCGTTGGGGGTGATGAGCAGAATGTTATCGAGTGGTTCACGGTTATAGTGGCGAAACTGGTAATAGTTCAGGTGGAGGATGAGCGTTTTGCCGCTGCCGGTGGCCATCCAGTAGGCAAGTTTCGTCAGGTCCTCTTCGCAGAAGGGGTTTTCCTTTGGTTCTCCCGGCAGGCGCTGGGCGTTCCGTTGGGCTACGAACTGATTGAGCTCTTGGAGCAACTCCGCCTTCTTGTGGAAAAGGCGGTCCAGAACGATTTCCGTACACAGGGCGGCCAAGTGTTGGAAGTATCGGAGGGTGATTTTTTCGGTGCGGCCGCGGTTGATTTGCTCCAAGTGTTGGCGGATGTTTGCGTCGTAGCGTTCCAGGTCGGCGGCAGGGATTTTTACCTTATCGCCCTGGGCGATCAGGTGGTGGTAGAGGTGGCTGTGGCCGTCCGCGGCGAAGCCTTCGGCAACGTGTTTTTCAATATTTCCCAGCATCTCCTGGTTGCTGGGATAGCCTAGCAGATGGTTCAGCCAGGCCACCAGGATGAGGCGGTTTTCCAGTTGCAGGATGCCCTTCTGCATGGTTTTATTGTTCCTTCAGGACTTGTTCCAAAAGGGCCACTAGCGGCGGCAAATCCTTCTGCACGGTGTTCCAGAGAATCTCCAGGTTGATGTCAAAGTACGCATGGACCAGTCGGTGGCGCATGCCGACTATATCGTCCCAGGGGAGTTCCGGCAGCAGGCGGCGCGTCTGGTCGGAAATCTGATAGGCAGCCTCGCCGACAATCTCGATCGCCTTGACCAGGGCCAGCGTCAGTTTGCGGTCCTGATCCAGGTCCTCGCGGCAAGCGCCGCGGGCAAACTCGCAGGCTTCGCGGGCCGCATCGAGCATGTGTTGCAGACGGATCCTGTCATCCTTCCGCATATTGCACCTCGGCTTCCTGGAGAACTTCTTGGCGAAAGTAGCGGCTCAAGTCCTCCGGCGTGCGCAGGTCCACCTTGCGCCCGCCCAGAAGCGCCGATAGTTCCCGTTCCATGCGGGCAATGCCCAAAAGTCCCGGAACGTGTCCCGGCTCGAACTCCACCAGGAGGTCAAGATCGCTTTCTGGACCCAACTGCCCGTGCAGGGCGGATCCAAACAGGGCCAGCCGTCGGATATGATACCGCCGGCAGAATTCTGCTAGCTTCTCCTTCGGAAGGCGTATCTTCTCGCCCATGCTCAGACCTCCACGGGGGCAAACATGCGTTCCTTGAAGATCGGGTCCAGGGACCGTGCACCGGGGATGCGGCAGTCGCCGTTGACGTAGATTTCGTCCGCTCCCTCGGCCAGTTTCTGTTGGGCCACAAAGTCGGCCTCGTGCTGGTAATCTTCCAGTTTCCAACCCGTCGTTTCGCGCCAGAGCACAACGACGGTGCGCCCGTTGCGCAGCGCGCCCCGATAGACCAAATAGCGCCGCCCATTGTTGTCATAGACCCGCCGCGTTTGGACGTCCAGTCCCAGCAGGTAGTTGAACGTTTCGGGCAGGTCCACCAGGCGTTCGTGCGTCTGGCCGTCCCGGTGGATATAGAGTTTGTAAGAAAACGGCGATTGCAACTTCTCCACGTTGAGCAGGGTTTCGCTTTTGCGCGTCTCCCAGCGGAGCATGTAGGATAGCAGGTACTGCTCTCCGAAGAACTCCAGCGCCTGCTGGCCGCGGGCGTCATCAAAACTAAGGTTATTGAGGGCGTCCTCGTAGGATTCCAGGCGGATAACCTTGACGATGCGTGGGGAGCGTGCGGCTTCCTCGGTGGTGGCCATGCGCTTCGGCTTGCCGTCCTTCCACTCCGGCGCGAAGGTAACCTTCTTGATCCGCGGCAGGAGCACCGTATCGAAATAGTGCGCCATCTCCACCAGAATAAACTTGCGCTGCCCGCCGTCCTCGCGATTGAGATTGATCACCGCGTGGCCGGTGGTGCCGGAGCCGGCGAAGAAGTCAAGGATAGTATCTGTCTCCGAGGTTCCAATTTGAGCAACGGTTATAAGCAATTCTAGGGGCTTGGGAAAGCCAAAGTCTTTCAGACCCAAACTTCCGACTTCTACAGTCCCTTTCTCGTTGATCATGCCGTTATCAAGCCAAATCGACTTTGGTGCTTTGATTGATTTTCTCGCCTTTTCGAAAATCCTCCATTCGCCGGATCGTGTTTGTTTTGCGATGAGTATTCGGTCACCAGATTGGCTTGCTGCCTCAACTTTCTTCACTGACCAGCGCCAGCAAGAGTCATCACCTTCGCTATTCTTCGGGAACACGGCGGTTTTGAAATCTCTTGTTGGTATTACAGAGACACATGAATAACCAAGCTCATCATACTGTTTTGGGGAGACGTAGATAGGAAAATACAGATTCGGTCGATTGAATCGGCCAAACTTTGGATTTCTGTTGCGCAACTCCCAAAGTTCAAAGTAACCATATTCATCTTTTTCACCCTCTTCAATGTCTCTCGGTAGGCCATTAAGTTCAGTCAGTTCACCACCGTCATAAACAAGCAGATACTCGTGTGTTTTCGCAACCGATTTGTATGTTTGCCCACGTTTATTTGATTGAATGATGATCTGCGACTCAAAACTATCTATACCAAAAAGACTATCGAGCAATTGTCTGAATCGGCTATTCTCGTTGTCGTCACAGCTCGTAAAAAAGACTGATGCAGAATTCATCAAAGATCGAGCGCGCATTACAACTTGGTCAACCATTGCCAACCAGCTTGAGTGCTGATAGCTGTCTTTGTAAACGAACCCGTCACTGCCCGTGTTATACGGCGGGTCAATGTAAATGCACTTTACCCGCTCGCGGTACTTTTCCTGCAGCAAATTCAGCGCCTGCCAGTTTTCGGAGTGTATCAGCAGGCCGTCGGTCATCTCGTCTAGGTTCTCAAAGGAGGCCAGCAGGCGGTCCACAAAATCCGGCGAAAAGTGGCGTGTGTCCAGCGGCAGGGTGGGATGGGCCTTGAGATACGCAAGGCGCTTCTCCTTCTTGCTTCTGCCTGCTGTGAAGAGGTCGGATTGCTCCTCTTCAATGTGGAGAAGTTTCTTCCATTCGTCCCACTGGGCTTCGCATTCGGCAATTTCGGGGTAAAAGGCTTCGGAGATCTTGCCCACAGTGATCACGTAGAAGGTCTCGGTGACGAACTTCTTCTTCTCCCAGAGCATCTTTTGGAAGTCTTCAATCTGGGCCAGAAACTCGATGATCTTCATGCCGATGCGCTTGATGAGGCGCATGAGTTGGAACCAG
>JAKPGL010000069.1 GCA_029550925.1 Planctomycetota bacterium | reverse complement strand
GCCGCCGCGCCGAAAACTCTCGGCCCGCAACTCGGCATACCGTTTCCAGAGCTCTTCGTTCTTCGGCCACTGGTAGACCATCTTCGTTCGCTCGCCGTTCCACTCCGGATGCAGATTGCGATCGAGAATCCGGTCGGCCATGTCGCTTGGCCGGATCACCGTGCAGGGCATAATACCGCTGATTTTTTTGCCCGGCCCGGCAAGTCCCAAAATAGCCCCTGCCAGAATCGCCTCGCGCGCTGCGCATTGGCTTGGAGAGCGGGCAGATTCGTCAGTTTGCGGGTCATCTATCACCACCAGGCTAGGCCGGGCAATGCGTCCATCGGGCCTCTGGTAACTCATTCCGCGGATTTGGCCGGTGATTCCTGCTACCGTCATCACCACCCCGGAGGCAGAGCTTCCGGGAATCGTAGGCAAGACGATCCGGTCGGCGGTCCATTCGATGTAGGTCCGCTGGCCCTGGTAGAGTTGCCCCTTGCAACGGTTGGCAATGCCTTCCAAGGCCCGGATCGGAAAACAGACTTCCGGGAAATCGGCGGCCAAAAGCTCATTGGTTTCCAGTTGGATTTTCAGATCGTGCAAAAGCCCCTGGGCGTGCGTTTCGCTCGATCCGATAAGGGCCACGAAATCCCGATACCCGTAAAGAGCCGCCCACAGACAAGCCGCCTTGCAAAGGCTGGTTTTGCCGCTGCCGCGGGGCATAGCCACCGCAAAAAGCCCCCCTTTGCGCACCGCGGTCTCGATCTTTTCGATCACCTTGAGATGGTCTGAAGACCAGGGCAGAGCAAAGACCTCTGGGAAGTAGGTTTCGCAAAACAGGCGAAAACTGGCCGCGGCGGCCCGGCGTCTGGCCGGGTCGGCCACCGGCGGCAAAAGCCCGATATCGCGCCCTATGAGAGCAGATTCCCTACTCCGCGCCGCCGCCCGCTGTTTGTGCGCTGCGTAATCTTTTCGCCTCATTATGCTGGCCTTCCAATTGGCCCTCTAACTCAAGAATCCTGGCTGCCGCACGGCGGCAAAGCTCCGGCAAGCCGGTCCGGGAGTCGCCCAGCCCCAATTTTACAAGATACCTCCTGGCCGCCTCTTCTTCGGCGTTAGCATCGGCCCCTTCTACCCAAGAGGCCGGTTGCTCGTAGAGGTCCAAAAGTTTGTTAAGCTCCCGCTGTACCTGGAGAGCAGTCTTCGTATCCTGAATGGCCGTAGCCCGCCGATAAAGATCGTGCAATCTGGCAATAGCCGTGCCCAACTCCTTTTGCCGATCATACCGGGCGGCCAAGAAGATTTTCTTTTCGGCCTTTTGCACTACCGCGGTGGCCTGGGCGGCCTTGAGGCCCATCTTCTCCTGCAAAATTGTCCGAACGCTTTCCGGCGGCTGGCCCGAAACCAAAAGCAAAACAGCCCGGTCCAAAAACTCTTGTTCGGAAGGCATACTAGGCTCCATAATAGGCAAACCCATAGACCGGTACCAGGGCCAATTGGGCCGCCTCCAAGGCCCGCCGCATAGTGGCCCCGCTGGTGATGATGTCGTCAATTACTAACAAGAGCCGGACCGGCCCCCGATAAATAAATCGAAACGCCGCTTGGCGAAGCGATTCCATCGGGTGATGATATTTCTTTTCGTCTGTTCGCTCGAAAGCCAAGGCAAATGGCCGCCCCAGCAAGGCGGCCACCTTCTCAGCCAATACCCCGGCAAAATACGGTCCAGGCCAGCTTGCCCCCTGGGGCGGCGGCGAAACCAGGCTGTCCATCGGCAAAGACGAAAAATGTACCCGGATAAGCTCTGCCAAGCGGGAAGCTAATTTATTCAGGTATTCCTCTTCCCAGACAGCCGATAATTTGGCCTGGATAATATGATCCCGGTCCCGATGGTGTTTGCTTACTACGGTAACCCCCAACCCGGCCCGGCGAATACTATAGCCGCGGAAACCCCGCTCCCTGGCCGTGGTGGTGCTGCGGTAGTTTTTCAGATTTTGGGAAGCAAACACTTCCTCCATCCAGCCCCGGTGAAACTCGAACAAAGCCCGATCATTCACAATCGCGTACTGTTCAAACCGGGGGTTGGCGTTCAGATTGGCCGAGCCTTCAACCGTTATCCAGGCATTCCGGGCCGCATTGGCAATCAAAAGCACCTTGCAATGGTTCTCGAAAGCCTTGTACCGGCCCCCCCGCTTCAGCAAACCGTCTAACAGATAGTTGTAGGTAGCAGTCTCCCGGCGCTTGAAATAAAGACCAGTCAAGAAATGAAGCTGGCCGGAAGCGATTTTTCCATCATCATGCAGAGAGAAGATGTCGTCTGCGTTCGCCCTGGACAGCGTCCATGTACTGCAATAGAGGCAATCTGCCTGGTCGATCCAGTCTATGATCTGAGGTATCCAGGTAGCGAAGTCATATTTTCCGTTGCTGACGGCGTGAATGGATTCGCCTGGCTTTGGGGGATCGGTTACCGCCTCGGCCAAGGTCTCTTCTTTAAGCATCTTGGCAAAACGGAGCCGGTACTTTTTTCTGAGCACCCTGGCCGAAGGCATTTCGCCTTCCAGAGGGTCTGTCTGCCCCAGAACCGAATCTGCCAGCAAAGAATCGAAAAAATCGCCCTCCATAGAATCTGCCCCCTTTTCTGGAATCCAGAAAATTATACCACTTTTAGGGGGGAGATGGAAAGAGGTACCTTCGATATTTTTGGAAAGAAACTCTGCCTAACCGTGCGACAGATCGGAAGAGCACACGTCTGAACTCC
>JAKPGL010000032.1 GCA_029550925.1 Planctomycetota bacterium | reverse complement strand
GCTTTGGACCGCCCGGCTCGGATCGTACCAACCCGGTCGAGAGCTAGCACGGACGCCATCCCGGCGGTAACCCGAAAGATGGGCGAATTTTAGCTTCTGCCCGGTATTTGGCGATCATCCCACACTGGGTAAACTCCAGGGGACTGGCTCAGGCTAGACAGCCTAAGCTACTCAGGCTAGACAGCCTAAGCTACGTAACGTCGGCTGTTAGCCGGCGGCGCACGTAACGCCCGCTGTCAAGCGGGCGACTGGCTCAGGCTAGACAGCCTAAGTTACTCAGGCTGGACAGCCTAAGTTACGTAACGCCGTCTGTCAGACGGTATTTTGAGAACCGTGCTCTATACGATATAATCCCATTATGGGATTCTATGATCGAGAGTATTATCGGGAATCTGGGTATAGGCCCACCCAGCCTGGCCTACAGCTCCGCCTGCCGCAAACAGCGGTGGGGTGGTTGATTTTGATCAACGTGGCGGTCTGGGTGGCCGATGCTTTTACACCCCCCGTCCGGGAGATCGGAGGAGTGGTCGTCGGTCGCTGGCTGAGCGACCACCTGGCCATCTCCGGCCAAACCCTCAGCCGACCGTGGTTGTGGTGGCAGTGGGTGAGCTACGGGTTTGCCCATTCGCCAGTGCAGTTCTGGCATTTGCTGGGTAATATGCTGGGACTGTACTTTTTTGGCCGGGATGTGGAATGGCGATATGGCCGGGCCGAGTTCCTCCGCCTTTATTTTGCCCTGCTTTTTTTAGCAGGGTTTGGCTGGTCGATCGGACAAGCTCTGTTTAGCCGGGAAGGGCCCCCCCTGCTTTACGGGGCTTCAGGGGCGGTAACCGGCATCATTCTCCTGTTCGCCTTGCTCTATCCCCATCGGACGGTCTTGTTATTCTTTGTCCTTCCGGTACCGGCCTGGGTGCTGGGAGTGCTCTTGATCGTCAGCAATGTGATGGGGAGCCTGGATCAAACGAAAAGCGACGTGGCTTATGGAGTCCACCTGATTGGAGCGGCGGTAGCGTTTGCTTACTATCGGTTCGGCTGGCATTTTGGGGATTGGCTGCCTATAGAATGGGGGGATCGGCTGCGACAATGGTCCCGCCGAAGAAGGCTTCGGGTTTATCACCCGCCGGAGGAGGAAGACGAACTTCCCTTGGATGAGCATCCTGCTGAGCAAAACACCTTCCTCCCGGAAGATCGGCTGAGCGAGGAGGTCGATCGCATCCTGGCCAAAATCTCCCAATCCGGCGAAGCCAGTCTGACCTCCCAGGAACGCCGAACTTTGGAAGAAGCTAGCCGACAGTATCAGCGCCGCCGTCGAAAGTTTCCACAGAACGACCATTCTGGATAAGACGTACCGGAAGTCATGGGTAAAATTGCCCCACCGATAGGGTGGGTGCATCACAAATCCGCCTCCGTAAGGGGGGGAAAACCACGAAACTCTCAGGAAGCCCTGGCATAGTAACTACGGAAAGGGTGAAACCGATGAGAACATATCTTTTGGTAACCAACGATTTACATAAAGATAAAACAAATGGGAGTTTTAGGGAAAATAGGCAAAAAATAGACGTTGGGGCGATATGGAGAAAAGAAAAAAGATGGGCCGACTATTGTCCAACCGGTTTCACCAGACTGGCAGCCTTCTGTCTGCTGGGCCTCTGTTGGGTGGTGTGGGTCGGTTGTGGGCAGGGCGGCAATGGCAACCAGCCTGCCGGTCCTTCGACCGACCAGGAGGGGGCCAGCTCAGCCCAACAAACCGGCCAAACCTCTGGAGAACCGGGAAAGGCAGGAGGGACCACCGAAGCAGCCCCGCCGCGCCCCGAAGCGGTCAGTAAAGACCCCAAGGTCATCCGCCTGGAACGCCGCGACTTGACTCTTGGGGGCCAAAAGCCGGCGGAAAAAGACCCGCTTCGGCTCAGCTATCCGAACGATCCGGATACGATCAATGCGATTACCGCCAGCGATACGGTGAGTGACGCGTTTCAGAGTCGGGTGTATGAATCGCTGGCCCAGGCCGACCCCACCAATCCGGACAATCTGCTTCCGTGCCTGGCCACCCATTGGGATTTCGACCCGGAAAAACTCACCTTTACGATTTATCTGCGGCGAGGTGTGAAATGGCATCCGATCCAGCTTCCCAACGGTAAATTGCTGGAGCAGCGGGAGTTTACCGCCCAGGATGTGAAGTTCACCTTCGACTGCGTACTCAATCCGCACATCGAGGCGGCCCATATCCGCAGCTACTATGAAGACCCGGAAGAAAAAGACCCTTCGCGTCGGTATAAAATCCGGGTTTCTGTGGTGGATGATTACACGGTGAAAATTCGTTGGACCAAGCCGTACTTTTTGGCCAAGGAGTTTACCCTGGCCGCCGTGGGGATCATCCCTCGGCATGTGTATTCGGTGAATGAACGTGGGGAACCGATCTCGTTCGATTTTAGCTCCAAAGAGTTTGCCGAGGGGTTCAATAACCACTGGGCCAACCGGATGATGTGCGGCACGGGGCCAATGATTTTCAAAGAATGGGTGCGGGAGAATCGTCTGGTGTTAGTACGGAACCCGGACTATTGGGGCGCACCCTACTTTTTCAGCGAGGTGGTCTATCGCTGCATCCCCAACTCGAACACATCGACCCAAATGGGCCTCCAGAATGAGCTGGATTGGGCGGCGGTGGCCGAGAAGGATCGGTTCCTCCAATGTCAGGAGCATCCGAACGTCAAAGCGGGCAAGGTGGTCGCCCACGCCTACGAGTATCCCGGATACCGATACATCGGCTACAATCTGCGGCGGGACTTGTTCAAGGATAAGGCGCTTCGGTGGGCGCTGGCGTATGCGACCCCGGTGGATCGGATGATCAAGGAGGTGTTCCAGAATCAGGCGGTGCGGGTCAGCGGGCCGTTTCTGCCCGGTTCTAGCGCCTGCGATCCGTCGATCGAGCCGATCCGGTACGACCTGGAAAAGGCCCGGCAAATTCTGGAAGAGGCCGGTTGGCGGGACACCGACGGCAACGGCATCCGGGACAAGCTGATCAATAACGTCAAGGTGCAAGCCAGTTTCGATCTGATGATCTTCTCCGACGCCCCCAGTTTCCGGGCCATCGCCGAGATGTATCAGGAGAGTTGTCGGCGGATCGGGGTGGAAGTGAAACTTTCGCCGGCCAAATGGCAACTGATGCTTCAGAAATTGCGCAAATGGGATTTCGAGGCTTGCATGTTAGGCTGGGGCACAAGCTGGAGCAAAAGCGATCCGTTCCAAATCTGGCACAGCAGTCAGGCCGACGTGCAGGATAGCTCCAATCACATCGGCTATCAGAATCCGGAAGTGGATCGGCTGATCGAACAGCTTCGGGTAACCTTGGACGAAAAGAAGCAGATCGAACTGTATCATAAAATCCATCGGTTGATTTACGAGGACCAACCTTATACATTTTTATTTTCCGAGAAGGCCACGGCGCTTCGGCACGGCCGGATTCAGAACGTGCAGTTTTATCGGCTTCGGCCATGCTACGACAGCCGGGAGTGGTATTCCAGCTCGCCGCCGTAAGGAGACATTTTGCGCAGCATCGCCCGGTCTTCATCGGGCGAAACGATGCCAACGGGCCGACCAGCTTTTACAAGGTAGTCTATAAGCGGTGTGGACGTATCTGGTTCGACGACTGCTTTTGATGATTCCGACCCTGTTTGGGGTTACTTTGGTGGCGTTTGTGGTCATGCAGACGGCGCCGGGGGACCCACAGTTGATTCAATTGGGGCCGGGCGGTACGGCGGGCCAATCGACCGAAACCCGCGAAGCCTATCTCATCCGCAAACGGGACCTCAAACTCGACAAGCCCTTGGTCCTCAATTTCAACTATTTCCGAAATTATAGAGACCGAGTACGGTTGGCGGCGTATTTCATGGCGGTTTCCAAGGAGCAATTGACCGCCGAGTTGCCCATCTTGGCCCGGTTGGCCCAAGGAGAAATCCTGCCGGAGGCTACCCCCCGTGGAAAGCCCGCTGGTCCAGAAAAACAGCCCCCCCAACCAGGCGAACCCACCTTAGATGAACAATTGTCCTTTCTTCGCTCCTTGGGTATCGACGCCTTTGAGAGCCGATTGGCCGACCCCGAACAGCACGAACGACTGGCCCGGGCCATCCTCCACTATGTGCAGACCTTTTGCGAAGACCATGGGGTGTATGCGGTCCCGGCTGCGATAGAATTGCTGCGATCCGCAGAGACGCCTCGGCGATTGCGGCTGGGGGCGATTCGGTGCCTGGTTCACATGGTGGTCGAACCGTTCCAATACACCTACCCGGCCCAGACCCAGCCGACGGACGATCCCAATGATCCGGTAGTAGCGGTCTGGAAACGCTTTTGGCAATTGCGCGGCCGAGAGTATCCGCCGGTAGAGGAAGAGCGTCGGGCGGTGTTGGATCGGCTGTTTGGGCGGCTTGTGGCCGAGCCGTCCCGAAGCCGGCAGTTTGAACTTCTGGAACGCTTCAACCGGGACGATACGCCCTATCTGGTGGAGAAATTGCTCCGGGCCAACAAGCCGGAAGAGAAGGTGATGGCCGCGGCGGCGTTGAAGTTATTTGTGGCCCGGCCCCTGGAACTGGAAACGCCGCCGGAAGCAACGGACGCCCAACTGGAAGAGGCAGCAGGAAACTGGCTATTGCACTTGGAATTGTATCGCTCCCGCTATGAGCCGAGCTTGCTAGGCCGACTGGGGGCCATCGTTGCCGACACCCAATACGCCCACATGGTCTGGCGGTTGATAACCTTCCAGTTTGGCCGATCCGCCGTTAAAACCCGTGAACCGGTAGCACAGAAAATCTGGTCCGCCTTGGTGGTGTCGTTCCCACTGATGCTCATGGCAGAATTGGTTATTTATTTAGTAGCAGTGCCGTTGGGGATCCTCTGTGCGGTAAAACGGGGCACTTTGGTCGATCGGCTGATCACCTTGGGACTATTTCTGCTGTATTCGATTCCCGGGTTTGTGGCGGGGATGTTGTTTTTGATCTTTCTTTGCTACGGCGATTTTTTGAAGATTTTCCCTTCGTTGGGACTGCATTCGGAAGGGGCGGAAAATTGGAGCTTTTTTGCCTATTTGGCCGACTACTTCTGGCACGCTTTTTTGCCGGTCGTGTGTCTGTCGCTATTTAGCCTGGCCGGTTTGGCGATGTATTCGCGGACGGCCATGCTGGACGTGCTGGGGCAAGATTACATCCGCACCGCCCGGGCCAAGGGGCTGTCGGAAGGGAAGGTGATCTTCAAACACGCCCTGCGGAACGCCTTGATACCGATATTGACGCTGTTCGCTACTTTTCTACCGGCCCTTTTGGGCGGCTCGGTGCTGGTGGAATATCTGTTCGGCATTCCGGGGATGGGTCGGCTCAGTTGGGAATGCATCGAACAGAAAGATTTCCCGACGCTGATGGCCCTGATCTATATCGACGCTTTGGTCGTAATGTTCAGCATTCTGCTGACGGATATTTTGTACGTGGCGGCGGACCCGCGCATTAGCTTCGAGGCCCAAGACGCAAGTGGTGGGTAGGAGGGAGCCTTGCTCCCAAGGGCGAGGGTTCGGGGTAAGAATGAGCCTTGCTCACTAGGGCGAGAATTGCCAGTAGGGGCAGACCTTGGACGCACTGGATTGTAGGGGGCGGAAGGCAGAACCCCTCGTCTCGGCAAGCCAATACGCACCGATGAACAGCGCCGCGATGCTTGTTTTACGGCTTATTGGCCTCTTGCGAACCTTCGGCGGCGGGAGAGGGCTTTTCACTGGGGGCGGCCTGGGCTTGATCCGGGAACAGCAGAGGTGTTACCACAGGAAGAAACTCTTTGGCGAAGGCCAGCGCGGCGTTTTCTTCGACCGGCTCCGAAGGGGCGGAGCGGGCGATAAAATACACCTTGTTTAGCGGGGTGCGTCCGCCGTATTTCATCCGGGGCCATTCCGGCGCCTCCCATTGGCCAGTAGCGTTCCAGGCCCAGAAGACCCGTAACAGTTGGCTGCTGGTGGGGTCTTCTTTCAAAAAGGTGGCGGTTCGGAATTCGCCGCTGGTGTTTCCAAACTTGATCTCATAGGGACGGATTTTGTCTTCCATTCGGAACCCGGAACTCACATAGCAGGCCTCTGGTGTATGGACCGCCACCGACCGGGAGGGACCGCAAATCATATACACACTGACCACTTCTTGCGTATGAGGATTTCGATAGGTTCGGGACAGATCGCCCACGGCGCCGGCGGCCTCTCGTTCGCGCGGGTCCATTTCCGTGATCTGCTGGACTTCCCAGTCGCCGATCCGGAGCGGGACGTTTTCCAAGGCCCTGGCAAATGCCTCTATTTGTTCGGAGGAGCTGGGACCCCAGCGATCGGTCAGAAAACCCTGCACAATGGTCGTCAAGATGATCAGCACCACTCCGATGGTCGTTGGAATCGTCAAAGGCAAAGGGGACTTCATCGGTGGACCCTCTCGGCTATTGCTGAGGAGATACAAAGCTCCGTTGGTTCGAACAGTAGGGCTGTGCGGTCCAGAAGAAACACGCCTTCGGACGATCTGGCAGAGGAAAGGCTGCTAGGTTTGTCCGGTTAGACCGGAGCCTGAGAGGTTTCTTCCGGACGTGGATAATAAGACCGATAGTAGTAGTAGGAACGGTACCGACTGGTTCCCACGCCATTGACCACGGCGCCCAACAAGGGGACATGGACAGCCCGGATACGTTCGCAGGCTTCATAGACATGGGGCACCCGGCTGACGTCTCGCAAGACCGACAGGAGCACCCCGTCGGCGTATCGACCAAAAAGCAACGCGTCCGAATCCGTAAGCACCGGGCCGGAGTCGATCAGGATGAAGTCGAACTCTTGGCGGAGTTTTGCGAAGTCTTCTCGGAGGGCGTCGCTTGCCAGGGCTTGGACGGCGTCCAGATCGGATCGGCCAGCAGGCGCCAACCATAAGCCGGGCGCCCGAGTCGGCCGAATAATGTCCTCCATTTGTTCTTCTCCACGAAGCACTTCGCAGAGTCCGGGCGTCGAGGGTAAATCGAAGGCCCGATGGGCGGCGGGCCGACGCAGGTCGCCGTCGATCAGCAGGGTGCGGCGTCCGCTGCGGGCCAGACTGGCCGCCAACTGGGTGGCCACCGTGGTTTTACCTTCCCGCGCCAACGCACTGGTCACCAAAGCAACCCGTATGCCTTCTAAATTGGACTGATAAAGCAAGGCGGTGCGGATATTGTCGATGGACTCGGCCAGCAAACCATGCAGAGGGCTGCCTCGGCCGTCCAGCGACAACTGATGCCGATGGCGACCGGAAATGACCGGCACATCGCCGACCACGCGAAGCCCCAATCCATACGCCACCTCTGCCGAAGAGTTTACACGCCGGGACATGAAATCGACGCCGGCCACGGCCAGGACCGCAGCGCCAAACGCGGCGGCCGACAGGAACCACATCATCCGATATTTCTTTTTGATGTCGCTGGTTTTCGGAACGCTGGCCGGTTCCAACACGGTTACACGCGGGGCGGCGGCCAGTTCCACTTCCCACTGCTCCAGTTCCTGCCCCATCCGTTCGGTGAGCCGTTTGAGCCGTTCCAGCTCGTTTTTACGCAGCTCCAAGTCAATGGATTGCGTGCTGAACTTTTGCGTCTCTTCGACGTGCTTATTGAACGCCTCTTGGGCGACTTTCAATTCTTTTTCTAGCACCGCCTTTTCCGTCTTCCAGGCGTCTAAGGAGGCCAAATGTTGCTCCCGCGGCGTTTTCGGCGCGGTATTCCACCCTTCGGCCAGATGTTCCTTAATGCGCTGTTCGATCTGTTTTTCCAAAGCGGGAGCGATTTCGGCGATCCGCTTGTCGATCCCTTCGCGATATTTTTGCTGGCGTTCTTTCATCCGGGCGATGCTGGGAGCGTTTTCGTCCGTAACCCGCTGTTTCTCTTCAAAAATCCGAACGTCCAACAGGGCGATCTGCTGCTGAGCGTAACTGATCCAGGGGTCTTGAGCCAACGCCGCTTCCATCAACCGGCGTTTGAGGGTCTCTTGGAGTTTGGTTTCGTCTTGAGGGGCATCTTCGCCCATCTTCTTGAGCATCGCCTCGCCGATGGCGATCCGCTGATCAATGCCGCTGAGGGTCTGCTCCAACCGGGCGATGCGGTCCCGCAACGTGTTGGTGGTTTCCAAGGCGTAAAGGCTTTTCAGACGCACCGCTTCGGAATCCGGAGCGCCGGCTTCGTTGGCCAATTGCTCGTATTGAGTGGTTTTTCGCTTGATTTCTTCCAAATTGCGTTGGTAACTTTGCTCCAGGACCCGCTTCCGCCGGAGGTGGTTCTCCCGGTCCACCCCGACCACTTCTTCCATATAGGCGTCCTTGACCGCATTGACGATGGCGACCAATTGGCTGGGATCATCGCCCATGAGCGCGATCTGCAAGATTTCCGAATTGCCGGGAAAAGTAACCTGGATGTTTTCGCGCAGCCAGGTGAGCGGGTCGTCTTCTTTTCGGATGTATTCGCATTGGCTGACGTTCGGTTTGCGCAATGCGGCGTTCAGGACAAATCGGCTGGTCATCAAGGTGGCGACCGCCCGGCGGTCGTTGAGCAATTCGTCTTCGCCGCCCACTTTGAACATGATGTTCGGTTTGGTGCTGGCGATTCGCAGCCAGGCCGTGGCCGTGTAGTTGACCGGGATCAAAAACCAAGCCAAAGCCGCCGCCGTCCCCGCAGCGATCAGGCCCAAAACTAAAGCCCAACCCCAGCGCCGACGCAGGGCATAGACGAAATCGATCGGCCGAGGTGTCGTGCGAAGGATTTCCGGCGGGCTGGTCGGCTGCAAAGCCCCAGGGGGAGTTATTCGCCCCGAGGGAACCAATGCCATGGAACCTTCCGAAGAAGAGCGTCCACCATTTCCATCGAAGTACGACTCGCTCATGGTTGCCTCGATCTGGCTAAGGAAAACATGCCCTTGGTTACCGGCCTCCTCCTGCGCTCACGAACGTTCCCTCCTAGTAGTTTCTCCATTTGGGACTACGATGACAAGCCCCTCAGCAGGGCTTATCGGGGATTTTCTGCAACTGGCAGGCCAAACGATCGGCTTTTCCGAAAAATCTTAACTCGTTTCCTAATAAGAACTTAAAAACTCGTGCTCCCATAGGGAACACCCCACTGTCGCCGAAAAACAACAAAGGGACCTCTTTGCGTTGCGTGTCGGCCACACCCCCCATTAAGGCCAAAACCCGCTCTATTTCTGGACCCCTGCCCGCACCAGCCCAGGCCGGGCTACCACGGGCATCTCTTCCTCCACCTCCACAAACAGGTTCGACAAGATACTCACTTCAATCCACAACAGCACCAACGCCATCGGCACCATCAGCCAACCGGCCAAATCGTGAAACACCATATTGGCCAGTTCCGCAGAGGCCACTACATGAAGCACCCCCGTTACCGTAATCCGGATGACGTTCACCGTCAGGGCGATCGGCACCGCGCTGAGCACAATAACCAGGTTCTCCCACCAGGGGCGATCCGCAATCAACACAATGGCCACCGAGAGGGCCAAAAAGATCGTCGTCATCCGCAGGCCGCTGCACGCATCCACCACACCCAGTTGGATGTCTTCGATCCGGATGCGGTTCCCTTCGTAATAGGCGCCGAACCCGATTGTCTGCAAGGCATACGTGCTTACCCGGGTGGCCAACGTTTGCAACGGCGTGAGCAGAGATTGTTCGACGCTCCACGGCAAGGGGAACATAAAGATCAAAAAGGCGGCCGCCGGCCCAGCCCAGCGAAACATCGGCCAACCGCCGATGATCAAAATCACCCCCAACACCGCCGGCACAAACGTCGCCATATCCGGAATGTCCAGACCAAACCAAGCACACACGATCCGCAGCAGCAGCGCCCCGGCCAACACCCCCACCCCATACCATCGCTGACTTTGCGGCACTTCCACAAGCGGCTGGTGCCGCATCCAAAGCAACACCACCGTAAACAGCGGAATCAACCACCCGTGCGAATACTGAGGCCCTTCCCAATAGGCCGCCGCCTCCTTCAGCGAATTCCAATACCCCAGCACCAAAAACCCCACCAATAGACCGAAGGCAATCCAGGCAGGCTGACCTACCAATGCCGCCGCTTCTGGAGACTGTGGACGCTTTTCCCCTACACTACTCATGCTTCTCCCCGTCTGGTAGATGGTTCCGTTTCAAACCGAAGACATCGTTTTGGGCCAGATACCCCCCTAAACCGCTTCTGACTCGCCGGACTCCCCGGAAAATCCTGGAAGGGCCTTGCGGACTCGATAGAAGTTACGCACAGACACAGCAACCCAGAGAAGGCCCCACCGGGAAACTCATGCTTCGACTCTATATCCCTTACGATAACCAGACGAGAGGTACTTTGTCAAACAGTTGGTACGGCCAGGGGCCAACCCCCCAATCAACACCCACCGTGGAAGGGGTCCTCCCCTTAAATAGGGGCTTTATGCAAACCCCACAATGGATGCCCGCATTGGGGAAATTGCGCATACCTCTACATAGGTAAAAAGATGAATTTTTACCTCTTTAGGGGGGATAAATTTCCAAAATCTCCCTAATTCAAGCCAAGTCTTTGGTAAACTTTGCCGATTATTCCGGTGGTAACGATGGCGTAGAAAAGATGGGTATTTCTGGAGCTGGGAGTAAAACCCATCAGGTTTGCTCATCTTTCCTATTTCGCCAGTCAGACAGTCCTTTTCCGGCGCAACCTTATCGGCTTTGAAAAAGGAGGGTTGAAAAAGCCCACTCCAAGCCGGTGAAAAGGCGCCGACAGGACGAACCACTTTGGCCTTTTTGGGCCGCGGACTGTCCCAGCCTGGTAAACTCCTTTCGGGAACCATAAAGGGTGTTGATGGCCATGGAGAGAGGAAAACTTGTTTCGGGAAACTCGGCAGGGCAATGGATGTGTCTGGTGGGCTTGGCTATGGTGTTAGGGCTGAGCTGGGGCTGCGCCTCGGTGATCAACGAGTTTTACACGCACACGCCGCCCCGGTTGGTGGACCCCAAAAATGCACCGCCTGTGCCGCCCGCGTCGGCTCCGCCGCGTGAGTTGGCCAAAATGTCGCTGCCGGCCTACCGCATTGAACCGCCGGATGTGATCAGTATCGAAATGCTCAAGATGGTACCTATCCCACCCTATCGCATTGAAACCTATGACGTACTGGCGATTCGGGTCTTAGGAACCTTGCTGGACCAGCCGATCGAGGGTTATTACTTAGTCGATGCGGACGGCACGGTCGATTTAGGTCCCGCCTATGGTCGGGTTCGGATTGCCGGCATGAGTATCGAAGAGGCCCGCCAAACAATTACTCGACATCTGGAAGCCGTGCTTCGCCAGCCGGAGGTCTCCTTGCAACTGGCCCGTTCCAGCGGGGTACAGCCGGTTACCGGCACCTATCTGGTCGGCCCGGATGGCACGATCAATCTGCGGGCCTACGGCACCGTGCGGGTGGCCGGGATGACCATTGTCCAGGCCAAGCAGGCCATTGAACGCCACTTGACCCAGTTTTTCGATTCTCCGGAAGTAGCGTTGGATGTGGTGGGCTACAATAGCAAGGTCTATTACATCATCACCCAAGGGGCCGGCATGGGCGACAATGTGGTCCGGGTGCCGATCACCGGCAACGAGACGGTCTTGGATGCCCTGTCCCAGGTGCGGGGGCTGTCGCAACTATCGAGCAAACAGATTTGGATCGCCCGGCCTGCACCGCCGGAATTCGGTTGTCAACAGATTCTGCCGGTCGATTGGGACGCCTTGACCCAGGGGGCCATGACCGCCACCAATTACCAAATCCTCCCGGGCGACCGCATCTACATCGCCCAAGACGAAGCTATGGCCTGGTCCAACTTTATCAGCAAGATTATTTCGCCCGTCGAACGGGTGGCTGGGGCGGCTGGCTTGGGCGCTTCGACGATCCGTCAGTTCCAATATCTGGGAGAACGAGGTGGGGGCGGCGGCCCGTGGTGGTAATGCCCGAGCGGCTGGCCGGGACAAACGCCGTCTCGGCCCAGGGGCCGAAACACCTTCACCCATGGAAAACAACGTGTGTTGAACTGCTCTGTTAAAAAAGTTTCAGGCTGGGGAGAATGACGCATGTCTCATGGCAATCGCAGAAAGGTCCGCCAAACAAATCGCTCTCGAAATATACGCTGTGGGATATTCGGGTTGCTGATCGTGGGGGCCGTGTTCACAGGATGGACCCCGCAGGCATTGGCAGGCCCCAGCACCCCGGGAGATACCAACGGCGCAGGCGGCGATTGGCAGCCGGCCATAGGAACCCTCTGTCCTTCCGGGGATTGCCCGCCCAGAGCCAGCACGTTCGGCTACTACCGGACCCAATGGCGCGTTTGGCCGGGAGAACGCCGTCCGGATCGGTTCTTTCCTCAGTCGATAGGTCTGGAGGGGCTTCCTACCCCAGGGCCGGAGCCGATCCCCCAGTTGCCCCGCCAGAAGGTCCCTACGGAAAAACCTTCCGCAACGCCGTTGCCTAAACTGCCCACCGAGCTTCCCTTAATGCCGCCGGAAGAAAAGCCGCTGCCGTCGCCAGGGGCCAGCCAGAGTCCCCTTCTGCCTTCGGACAAACCGGTCCGAATCCAAGAACGGTCTCCCTTGGAAGGGATACAGCCTTCTCCTTTGGAACCGATGGGGCCTGGCCGGGAAAAACCGGGCGTCCAAGGGCCGGTCCCCTTGCAGCCGACCGAGAAACCCGGCGTGCAGATGCCGTTGCCTTTGGAACCCATGCCGAGCGAAAAACCCTCTACACCCCTTCCAGGGCCTGGTCTGCCGGGGCCTTCCAGCAGCGGCCCGTCGGCGCCTCCTATGTCGGAGCAGCCTAGCAGTCGATCGACCTTGCCGCCGTTGCCCGCTGAGCCGACGGAAAAACCTTCTCCGCCTCCTGCGGAGGTCCCCACTCCCAAATCCAGCTCCTGGCAAGTTCCTCCTGCGGATCGTGCGCCGGAGGTACGGGCGCCGGAAGTACGTTCGGAACCAACGCCCTCTCGGTCGGCTGGGTTAGCGGACCCGTTGGAACCTTGGGCGAACCCCAAACCTTGGCGTTCTCCTCAAGAGTCGGCAGGTCCATCGACGAGCCGGGCCTCCGAAGTTCCTTCCGACCGCCACACGCCGGAAGCGCCGCCGCTGGAGGCTGCCTGGCCTGCCGGGCGCACCGCCGATCGAGCCGCCCGCCAGGCCGCTTTCCAAACCGATCTGCCGCCCGGAGGTCCCGTTGCTTCTCTCCCCGCCGGCCTAAGTCCGGATGTCTCCTATGGATTGGACGGCTATTGCCCGGTAACCCTGCTGGAAAAAGAGCAGTGGACGCCCGGCGACCCACGGTTTGCGGTCCAACATCAGGGAAAGGTCTATCTGTTGGCCGGGGATATGCAACGCCAACGTTTCCTGGCCAATCCTCTCCGGTACATCCCCGCCGGCGGCGGCGTCGATCCGGTGGCTGCTCTGGAAGAAAATCGCCACGTCCTGGGCCGAACCGATTACTGCGCCGTCTATGACGGTCGGTTGTATCTATTCTCGAACCCGGAAACTCTGGCCCGCTTCCATCAGAATCCTAAAAAATACGCCTCTTTTGCTCGTCCAGGGCGTTAAGGTTTCTTTTTGGGTGAGGTTCCTCTGCACCTCTCTGGCGACCGCCTACAGGTTCGGCTGTCCCTACTGCTTGGTCTTCTGGGGGGGCCCCTGCCAACCCAATAGACCAAGATTTTTCGGTAAAAGGATTTGACAATTCCTTTTCCTACAACTATGGTAGAAAAAGAGTGCATGGAGGGAGCGTGCATGGTTTGATCCATGGTTCCCGCCCAACCAGCTTGCTGGCCGATCGCCGGATCCCACGGAACGATCCGAAAGAGCCCTAGGCCAACCCACGTCTCTTTCGCGGATACGGACCCAGGTGGATTTTCCCGTCGATCAGGTGCTTTGTTGCTGGTTGTCCACGCCTGCCCTGGGAAGGTTTCTTGGATCTTGGGAAAGGATTCGAGAAACGTTCTGGCCTTGCTGGATTGCAAGTTTCCCTGGTGAGCGGAAACAATCGGCAAGAGTCTTTGCCGCAGCAAGGTTCTGGGCTGTCGAGGCGCCCTAGAATGGGACTTGGTTCAGGGCGTCGGTGCTAGACCGGGAGGCGATTTTTTTCCAAGGGGAGCAAGGAAGTTTTTTGCGCGCGGCAATCGCCGAACAGATAAAAGGCGGAAAAGGAACTTATGTATATTTTCTGCGGAAATCGGAAAAAGGAACCGTAGATTCATTTTAATCCCCATCGAGGTGTTCGCATCTTTGGAATTTTGCTTGGAAAGGTCGTCATGAATCCTCAAAAGCAATCTCGGAGTCAGAGAGAGAGGGCAACCGCCGCCAAAACGATTTCTAAACCGCGTTTATCCAAAACAGATCAAGAACCGAGTCGTTGGGTTCAACACTTGGCCGCAGAGGCCCAATTGGCGGCGGCCGAGGCGGCCCAAATGGCTGAACAGGTTGATCTCTACGTGGAGGAGGCGTTACAAGCCAGACAGGCGGCCCAGGAGGTCCTTCGGAGTTTACGCCGCAGCGAGCTTCCTCCTTCGGTTTTGGAATCCATTCGCAAGGCCGCCGAAGAGGCCGCCCAAAAGGCAGCCCGCGAGGCAGCCCAACAAGCGGCCAAGGCCGCCGCATGGCAAGCCGCCCAACAGGCCGTCCAACCGTTCGTGCAACCATCCGCTTCCCCCCAACCCGGTTCGGCCCACTAAGGGACCTTTCCTATCCTAATTTTTCGCCGGTCTGCGGCGATCCCGCCGCCGCACTGTGGTTCTACCTCGAAAATGTCAGGGAAAACGCCCACCACCTGGCCGACGGAGCTTCTGATCTCCGCTGGCGGTCCATCCTACGGAGGATGTGGGCTTTTGATCATCTAATGGTTCCACTGCGTCCCCCGTTCCCTTTTCTCCAGGCCCGCCCCCCTTCAACACCTTTTCCCAACCGGAGGGGAAGAACATAAAAAATCGTAACATTTTAGCCGAATGCAGAGGAGGCTTATTTTAGAGCGAAATTTGCCCAAGGTTGTCATTCCCGCGGAAACGGGAATCCAGAAAAACAAAAACTCTTGAAAGACCTGGATTCCTGCTTGCGCAGCAGTGACAAGGACTGCCTTCGGCTAAAATGTTACAAAAAATCGACGCCTCTTTTCCGTCGGGCTGGTTCAGGCTTCTCTAGCTCCTCGCACGAAGAGATTATACAATAAAAACGGCCCAGGATGAGTTTCTGGGTTTCCCGGCTTAGAAAAACGGTCCGTTTTCCGAGGAACCATTCCGCGTGGGCGCACTAGAACTTGAGGCCTCTTTGAGCAGAAAGGAGCAATGGCGATGGGAAACGACGAGAAACTGCTGTGGACGCGGCGTGGGGTGATGGCAGCGTTAGCGGCGGGCGGCTTGATGGCCGGCGGCAAACTCTCCTCTTTGGACGCCGCCGAACAAGACGCCTCCTCCGCCGCCCAGGTCAAAAAGCCCAAGAAAAAGGTCCTGGTCTGCATCGGCGAGTTCAGCGAAGGGTTGGAGACCTATTACATGGTGTATCGGCTCATGGAGGAGCAGATCGAGCCGGTGGTCGTCGGCCCGGCGGCCAAGCGATTGCTGCTGGTGGTTCACGATTTCGACCCCCAATACACCAACTACGTGGAATATAAAGGGTACGGGATCGAAGCCCAACTGACCTATCAACAGGTTCAGCCTGCCGATTACGCCGGTTTGCTCATTCCCGGCGGGCGCGGCCCAGAACAAATGCGCCAGATCAAGGAAGCTGTGGAACTGGTCGGTTACTTCCTGGACAAAAAGCTTCCGATCGGCGCCATGTGCCATGGGCCGCAGATGGTTTGGGCGGCCCGGCCGGTCAAGGGGCGGACCATGACCTGTTACCACGGCATCCGGGCCGACCTGGAACTGGCCGGCGCCAAGTTTGTCGATGCCCCGGCGGTGGTGGATGGCAACCTGCTGACCTCCCGCGGCTGGCCCGACCTGCCGCTGTTCATGCCCGCCTTCCTGAAACTGCTGGCCCCAAAGACGCATAAGAAGAAGGAAGCCTAAGAGGTTCTAACAAAACGGCCTTTCCTACTCACTTCCTCCAGCGGGGAGAACAGGGAAAGAAGGAGGCAAAGGAGCCTTTTTGCCCCCCTCACCCGGCCAGGCTAAGGCCTGGCCGGCCTCTCCCGCAAAGGGGAGAGGCGAATGTTCTTCACTCGGCAGAAGTGTTACGAGCTTCCAAAAAGGTTGGAGTACGATTCCTCCTCTAGGTTCCGAGGGGGCGGTTTCTCGTCCCTAATGAGGCGGGAGATGTATTTTTGTTTATTTCAACGAGGAAATTTCCTTCTGATAAAAAGGAGTCCTCTGGATGGTTAGGGATGTCCGAGTCCAAAAGTTGCCGATGCTAGGGCGTCTGTTGTTCTGGCAAGGGATTATCCTGTCGGGAGGCACCCTTGGCGGGCTGTTGTTTGCCCAGCCAGCGGCCAGTCCTCCGCCGCCAACCCCTTCTTCTGCTTCGCCGTCGTCCGGGGCGACGTCGCCTTCAGGGGCGCCGTCTGCCGCCGAAGCAAAACCAGCCGCCCAGCTCAAACCGGGCGTCGGTGAGGCTCTACCGCCGCTTACCGTCGTCCACCGCCGCCGTTTGCCGGACGCTGTTACCCTGGTCGCCCTTTCCAACGGACTGACCGTCATCATTCAGGAGAACCATGTAGCCCCGGTCGCCACGGTACGCTGCTTTGTGAAAAACACCGGCAGCGCTTTTGAAGGCCAGTATCTCGGAAGCGGCATTAGCCATCTGTTGGAACATCTTGTCGCCGGCGGCAGTACCATGCGCCGAACCGAAAAGGAAATCCGGGAACTGATTGACCGCTTCGGCGGCGCCAGCAATGCCATGACCTCGCAAGACATGACGATGTATTACATCGACTGCCCGGCCAAGGATGTGGAAACGGCCATCGACCTGCTGGCCGACTGGATGCAACATGCCCGTTTCGATCCGGCCGAGTGCCAGCGGGAACATGCCGTGGTTCGGCAAGAGTTGGCCGACGGCCTGGTTCAACGAAACCGTGTCCTTTGGGAACTGTTCGAGCAGACCATCTACCAGGTGCATCCGGTCCGGCATCCGACGATCGGATATCTGGACCCGCTCAGCCGACTTACCCGGGATGACCTGGTGGCCTTTTATCGAAGCCGATATACGCCGAACAATCAGGTGTTTGTCGTGGTGGGCGATGTGGATACGGAGAAGGTGTTGGCGGCGGTAGTTCGGCATTGGGCCGGCACGCCCCGGGGACCGGAAACCCTTGTGCCCATGCCCACGGAACCGCCGCAACTGACGCCCCGCGAAGCGGTGCGTGAGATGGACGGCAAGATGGTGGAGATGATCCTGGCTTGGCCGACGGTGGAGCTAACGCATCCGGACCTATTTGCCCTGGATGTGGCCGCCGCCGTGTTGGGCGAGGGGGATAGCTCCCGGCTGGTTCGGCAACTCCAACACGAACAAGGCTTGGTGCTTTCGATTCGGACGGCCAGTTACACGCCGCATTTTGTGCGGGGGTGGTTTGGCGTGATTGCCACGGCCCCGCCGGAACACTGGCAGCAGGCGGCCGACGAAATCCTCCGGCATGTCTATCGCCTGCGGGACGAACCGATCAGCCCCGCCGAACTCGAAAAGGCCAAAAAACAAAAGGCCGCCGAACTGGTGCTGGATCAGCAGACCGTTCAGGACGCCGCCGACAGCCTGGGCCGATCGTTCCTGGCTACGGGCGATCCGCTTTTTGACAAGCACTACGTGGAGGGCATCCAGAAGGTAACGGCCGCCCAGGTGCAAGAGGCGGCCCGGAAGTATTTGACGCCGGATCGGCTCAACCGGGTGTTGATCACCCCGCCGGGCCTAGCCCCTAAATCCGCCGAAGAGGCCAAGGCCGGTCAGGAAACGCCCATTCGGCTGGTTCGGCTTCCCAACGGTCTGCGGGTGCTCCTGAAACGCCAGCCGCACAAGCCGATGGTCAATATCCAGGCGGCTGTTTTGGGCGGGTCGTTGGAAGACAGCCCGGAGACGGCGGGTCGATCCGCCCTGGTCGCCGCCATGCTGGATAAAGGTACATCCAAAATGAGCGCCGCCCAGATCGCCGAGTTTTTCGACCGGATCGGCGGTCGGTTTTCCACCCTGGGCGGACGGAACACGATTTTTGCCAGCGCCAGTGTGCTGCGGGAGGATTTTGCAGAAGCCGCCGCCGTCTTTGCCGACTGTTTCCTCCGGCCGACCTTTCCTGCCGATCAATTCGCCGTGGTGCAGAAACTGACGTTGGCTGGCATCGCCCGGCGGGCCGATAACCCCCAGCAGGAACTCATGGAACTGTTCCACGCCAGTCTGCCGCCGGTCAGCCCGTACCATATCATGCCGGGCGGGACCCAGGAGGCCGTCCAACGCCTTACGCCGGAAGACCTCCGGGCTTATCATGCCCGGTATTTTACGCCCGGCAATATGGTGGTTACCGTCTTCGGCGATATCGACCCCGATCAGGCCCTCGAAATAGTAACCCGGCATTTCGGCCAATTGCCGGCCGGGCCTGCGCCGAAGATCGACTTCCGCCGACCGAACGCTCTTGAGCAGGACATCATCCGGCACAAGCAGACGGCCAAACAGACCGGCATGGTGCTACTGGCCTATCCGGGACCAAGCCTGTTCGACGAAAAAGAATATGCGGCGATGACGGTGCTGGATGCGATTCTGTCGGGTTACAGTTATCCGGGCGGTTGGCTGCACGAGGACCTTCGGGGGGCGGGGCTCGTGTATATGGTCCATGCGTTTTTGATGAGCGGCCCGGCGCCGGGATATTTTGTCGTCGTGGCCCAGACCGCCCCGGATAAAATCCCGGAGGTGTTAAGCCGAATACGAGCACATCTGGACCGCGCCCGCCGGGGCGACATCCCCGAAGACGAGTTCCAGCGGGCCGTCGAAATGATCCTGGCTCTGCACGCCCAGGAAAACACCACCCCGGCCGAACAGGCCCAACAAGCCGCCGTCTATGAACTGCTCGGCTTGGGCTACGACTACGAACAGAAATTCGACGAGCGTATCCGTTCCGTGCGGCGTGAGGAGGTGGCGGCGGCGGCGCAAAAGGTGTTTCAACGATTTGTCCAGATCACCACCTCCCCGCTCCCAGAACCGAAACCGTAGGCGGTTTGCCGGAACGGCGCCCATCGCCGAGGGGGGAGGGGAGGGCATAGGCTCACCCTGTTCGGCGGAAGAGGGGGGACTCTCAAAGAATCGTTTCCCGTGCTTTTCCTCTGGGAATAATAGAAGTATGATAGAGAAACCGTGGGGGAATGATTTTCGGCTTCGGCCGGGAACGAAGGTTTCTCCCGGTAGGTTTGGTGTTTGGATATTGTCCTCTGGGAAATGGCGAAGGAGATTTTTTATGTCGGATTGGATACAACGGATCGTAGGTGGGATTTGTATGGTAGGGATTTTCGTTTGTTGCGGAGCGGCGTTGGGTTTTGGCGAAACGCCGCCGGCAGAAAAGCCGAAACCGTCCGCCGAAGAAAAACCCCCGGCGACAAAGCCCGCTGAAACACCGGCGGCGGAAAAGCCGAAATCGCCTTCGGAAAAGACGGCGGAATCTCCCGCCGAAAAAAAGCCCCCCGCCGGGCAGGCAGACCTGGATAAAGCCACCGAATTGCGTCTGAAATCCAAAAAACTCGCTGACCTTGAAGAGGTGATCCGCCTGTGCCGAAGCGCCCTAGAAAAGGGCTTGGATGAGGCAGGCACGGAATACGCCAAGACGATGTTGGCGTCCACGTTGATTCAGCGGGGGGTGGCGGTGGCCAAGGCCCTGTTGGAAACGCCGTTTACACCTCGCCTGGAGCCGTTCCGCAAGTCGGCCCTGAACGACCTGGAAACCGCGGCGGCCATCCTGCCGAATCAGGCCGAGGCGTTGGTGTTTATCGCTCGGTTGCACTTGTTGCCGGGCGGGGACGCCAAACGGGCGGCCAAAGCCCTGGAGGATGCCTTGGCCGTGACCGACGCCGAAGTACCAACCCGAGCGATGGCCTTTCGGCTGCGGGCCTCTCTACAGCAGGATCCGCAGAAGCAGTTGGCCGATCTGAATGAAGCCATCCGCCTTCAACCCGATAGCGCCGAGGCGATCCGAGAACGTGGGGTGGCCTATGTGGAAATGGGGCAGTGGGACCGGGCGTTGGCCGACTTTGACGCCGCCTTGAAACTCGATCCCGCCCATGTTCCCACCTATATTGCCAAGGCCCTGGTGTTGAGCAAACAGGAGAAATACGACGCCGCCTTGGCCGCCCTGGCCGAGGCCAGAAAACTCGAGCCGAAATCCGCCGAACTCTGGGTCCAGCAGGCCCGCGTCCATGTGCTCCAGAAAAAATTCCCCGAAGCGATCAAGGATTTAGACGAAGCCCTGCAAGCGGCGCCGGAGAACCTGCTGGTTCGGCTTCTTCGGGCCGAGGTCTATCAAGAAATGGACCAATTCGACAAGGCCCTGGCCGAGGTCGATGAGGTGCTCAAACAGGAGCCGGATCTAGGCCCCGCCGTCCGGTACCGAGCGGTGATCCTGGCCGAACTCAAACGCACGGAAGAGGCCGTGGAACTGATGGAGGATTGGGTCCGGCGTCATCCGGACGACGATACGGGCCGGTTGCAATTGGCTTCCTTATATACGAGCGACAACCGGCCGCGCCGCGCCATCGAAGTCTATACGGAAATCCTCCAGAAAGACGCCGAGAACGCCGCGGCCTTTCGGGGCCGGGGCGACGCCTACTTGAACATCGGCAAACACGCCGAGGCGATCGCCGATTATGAACGGGCCTTGAAACTCCGGCCCAACGACAGCGGACTGCTAAATAACTTCGCCTGGGTGCTGGCTACCTCGCCGGTCGATTCGCTGCGGAACGGCAAACGGGCCTTGGAAATGGCCCTGAAAGCATGTGAACTCACCCAGTATAAAGAAGCACATATCCTGAGCACCCTGGGCGCCGCCTACGCCGAACTGGGCGACTTCGAGACGGCCAAAAAATGGTCCGCCAAGGCCGTCGAACTAGGCCGAGAGGACCAAAAAGATCAACTCCGCAAAGAACTCGAAAGCTACGAGCAGCGGAAACCGGTCCGGGAACTCATCCAAACCGAAGAAAAACAACCCAAACCGAAACCCAAACTGCCCGGCATACCCGAAGAAAAACCCAAAGAAGATCCTAGCGAAAAACAGTAGCGCAGAGGTCCAAAAGCCAGGGCGGAGCGTCGGCTACGAATCTAGCCATACGCAATCAGCGGAACCCCCGAGCCGCACTGTGTTAGGGAGCGGCCTTGGGAAGTGGGGGGCAGGGTAGGGTGTAGAAGACAGAAGGGCGGCAGGGGCAGCCCTTGGGCCTGCATTTTGTTGGCTGTTTGGTTCGTAAATCTCCCTGGGCTACGTTCCGCGCCATTACAGGCAGCGGAGGAAGGCGGCCAGGTCTTCTTTTTCCTGGTCGGTCAAGCGGGTGCCAAGCACCAGGTTGTGGAACTCGATGCTGTCTTCCAGCGTGAGCAGTCGGCCGTCGTGGTGATAGGGCGGCGAATCTTTCACCCCCCGCAGCGGGAAGGTCTTGATCGGCCCGTCGCCGGCCATCATGTGGCCGTTGACCAAGTGCGGCTGGATGAACCGCTCGGTGCGGAAGTTGTGCATCAGGTTATCCGTGTAGTACGGGGCCGGATGGCACTCGCCGCATCGGCCTTTGCCGAAAAAGACCTTTTCCCCAAGCTGTTCCTGTTCGGTGGCTTTGGCCGGGTCCAACCGACCAAATACGTCCAGCTTCGGCGCGGGCGGGAAGTCCAAAATGGACATGAATTCCGCCATGAAATGCACCTGGCTGCCGCGCTCCAGGACATTGACGCCCTTTTTGGTGGCGATGACCGGATCGCCGTCGAAATAGGCGGCCCGCTGCTCAAACTCGGTAAAATCTTCGATCGTTTTCAAGGCCCGTTTAGAACCGAATAGCCGCTGCACATTCACGCCGCGCAGCGACGGCGTATCCAACCGAGGCCGAAACGCCTGCGGCCGAATGTCGCCCAATAGATGGGTGGTAGCATTGGTGTGTCCGTTCAGGTGGCAGTCAAAGCAGGTTACGCCCTGGCTGGGCTTCAGGCTGCGCCGGTCGTCGGTGGCGTTGAACTGCTGCTGCGGGAACGGGGTCAGAAGGAGCCGAAGCCCTTCCAATTGCTTCGGGTTCAAAATGCCGTTGAACAACTGGAAATAGTTTTGCAGAGTAACCACCTGGCCGCGCGACACATCGCCCAGATCAGGGCGAGTGGTCAGATAAATGGCGGGGGGAAACTCCGGCAGAAAATGTTCCGGCAGGTCGTAGTCCAGATCAAAGCGAGTGAGGTCCCGCCCCTCCTGGCGTTTGATTTCGTCGATGTGATGCTGGGGGAATAACATGCCGCCTTCGTCATGATTCGGATGCGGCAACGGCAGGAAACCCTTGGGCCAAAGGCCGTTTTGTTTGATCTGTTCTGGGGTCATCTCGGCCAACTGCTGCCAGGTAACGCCGGGCGGCAGTTTCACCCGGGGACCGGCCTGGATCGGTTTGCCGCGGGACATGGTCGCTCCGGGCAAGGGCCGATTGCTCAGGTCGTACCGCTCTTCCAGCAGTTGGTGGTGGCGGCGGAGGATTTCCGGCTTTTGGGCCTGCATCCGCTGGACCACCGACTGGAAATCCTCCTGAGTATCGACGGGGGCATAGCTGGTTTTGTCCACCGGGGCAGCTTGGGGGGCCTGCTCTACGGGCATTGGTTGGACCGCTGGTGCGGCCAGTATCTTTGGAACATGCGGCGCCAACTTTGGGGCAATGGGGGGAAATCGTCTGCCCGGTTCCGCCGAACGGAGCATACCCTCCGCCAGCCAAAGCCCAACCCCCGTAAGAACCACCAGAACTAGACCGCCGCCCCATAAAGAGACTCGTTTTCTGGAGCACCCATCCGCCATCGTTCAGCCTCCTTCAGAAAAAAGACGCGCCCCCTTTCCCGGACTTTCGGAGGGACTTTTGTCAGGGGCCGAAGAAAAGATACAAAAATCCCTCGATCATACGCCAAGGAATTGTAGGCGCAAGACGGCGGCGGGCAACCCCCGGTTTTGCAGAGAACCTTCCCGGAAAAAGAAAGAGGGGGAAAATATTCCCCCCCGGCTAACCTTAACAAAGGGGTATCGTTTCAGCCAAGCGGCCCCTCTCCTTGTCAGCCCCGCGAAAGTGGGGAACCAATGGTTGCCCTGTTTCGCTTTTTCGCTTTTCTGGAAGGACGCGGAGGCGGGAACAAGCCAGGACTACCGCTTTCGCGGGAATGACGAAAGTTCTCATGTTGCCGCCGGTTGCCTTGCTTGGCTCAGCAGTGGGCAGCGGGGCAAGAGAGGGCCGGTGCGGAAGCAGAGCCAAGCGAATTCGGGCACCCGGCCAAGGCGTCGCTGGGAGAAGTCGCCGTTGCCATACCAAGCACCGGGGGCGGTTTCAGGTCGAACTCGAACCGCTGCATCTCAAAATACAGGCAGACCATGCCCAAGATGAGGGCCACGACGGCCAAGGCCAACAGCGCCGTATAGACATCGGCCTGCGGTTTTCGATACGCTGTTCCCTGGGGGTTACTTAGCACTGGTGAGGACATCGCTCAGATCGCTCCGTACTTTGTCGCCAGGTTGGATAGCCCCTTGCTGGGCGCCCGGTACAATCCGACATACCGCCCGATCCGGCTGGGTTTCCAGCACTTCGATTTGGCCGAGATACATGCTTCCATCGGCTCGAATAACCCGAAGAACGCCTCCTTTGCGAACGCCGTCGTCGGCGCCGACGGAGATTTCTACCAGGCCATTGGCTCGCACCGCGGTTACCAGCCCCTGCACCGAAGCTACTTTATAGTAATCCGGGTCCGAGTTCAGGCCGAACAGTTGCAACACCGCCAACGCATCCGTATATTGCTTGCCGACTTGAACCAACTTCTCTTTCAGCCGAGCCAGTTCGGCCTCGCTCTGGACAAGCTGTACGTTGGCCGTGGTCAACCGAGAAGAAATTTCGTCTCGTTTTTGCCGTTCCTCGTCCCATTTTTTCCGTAAATCGGTGGACTCATCGAACAGGGTTTTGTTCAAGGCGGAGACTTCGCCCAGGGCTTGAGTGGCTTTATTCTTTTCGGTCGTGAGGTCCTTGGTTGCGTCTTCCAACGTTTTATTTTTCCGTTTTTCCTCGGCCAGCTTTTCTTGCAGTTTGCTGAGATCGCTTTGGTGGGCGTCTTTTTCTTCCTTGAGATCTTTTTCCAATTTTTCCACCTGATTCTTAAGTTCCTCGGTCAACTTTTTGGCGTCCTCCAATTGCCACTTTAAGCCCACCGGTTTGCCGGCGCCGGCCTGGTCTCGAGGCCGCATCACCATTTCCCGCCAATTTTTGTGCGTCGAATAAACCGTTACGGCAAACGACATAAACACTAAGCTCATCACAAAAATCAGTACGGTAAAAATTTTGCCGAGCAAATTCATACCTCGCGCCTTTCCCTGAGAAGCAAACGCCGGCTACCGCAGCACGTTTTCCCAATCAGCCAGGGTTGGAAGCCGCCTCCTTTTGCTGCTCCCGACCCATGCGAAGAACTTCGGACATACCCGCCGACGGCCTCAGATGCCGACGGCCCGCTCCAGACAAGTAAACCACTTGCCGCCCAGACTCAATCCCCCCAACCCTCCTGGCTTTTCTCCGCCAAGCATCCTGCCTGAATAAGAAGGACGGCCCGGACTCATAAAATTAGTATAACTACGCCAGATTTCCGTTGTCAATCAAAAGCTTTCCCGAATCTTTCTCGAAAAACTCCCATCCGCTCTGCCGCCCTCTTCCTTTCCGCCTCCGCCAAGAGCAAATTTCCCGGCGGAAATCGTGTCGGAACGCATAGCAAGAATAAATTTCCCCTCAAAAGTGGGGTTTCTAGACCGTTCGAAAGAGGCTGCTACGGCAGATCGTTCGTCGTCTCGATGCCGCCCCCGATTTCATGCTCCCCCCGGCTTTCCCACCAAAAAGGCCCAAAATTTCTGAGAGAGAAGACGCCGGGCTGTTATAATTCCAAAGGTTCCCCAGCCGAATCTTCCGTCAAAGAATCACCCCTCAAAAAAGGGGGGGCTGCCGGGAGAGTAGAGCAACACATCCCTGCATGGCAGGGCAGCCAAAAAGTAAAAATACCGGTAACATTTCAACCCGAATGGAGACACCTTTCCTGTCATCCCACGAAAGCCCCTGATCCCAAATACCGGAAGCTGGCATCCGGCGGGGGCGTTGTTGGGAATGCAAAGGGAGCATAAAGGGGGCGGACACAAAGAGGCCAGAATTCCCGCGGGAATGACCGACAACCTAGGGCATCCTGCCAACGCCAGCCATCGCTTGATTGGGCCGAAGTGTTACAAAAAGCGGAGGGTCGAATCCTGCTGGGTGTGGTAATCGTCGCTCTGGGGAGCGATTTCATAGAGGCAGTGGAGAACCATGCGTAACAAAAAAACGCCCGGATCAGTTTCCAAAGAATCAGCCTGTTCCGGCTCTGAGAGTTCGGCAGATACGCCGATCCCGGCGGAGTCGATCGATCCGGCCGAAAAGGTCCGTTCTTTTCCCCATGCTCCTGGGGTGTATTTGATGAAGGACTCGGCCGGTCGGGTGCTCTATGTAGGCAAGGCCAAAGACTTACGGAACCGAGCGGGCAGTTACTTTCTGAAGGCGGCCGCCGAAGACCCGCGTACCGCAGCGCTGGTGCAGGAAATCCGCGACCTGGACTACATCCAGACCGAAAGCGAAGTGGACGCCCTCTTGCTGGAGGCCCGCCTGATCAAGGACATCCAGCCCCCCTACAACCGGGACCTCAAAGACGACAAAACCTTCCCTTATCTGGAAATTTTTATCCGGGAGGATTTTCCCCGGGTCCAGTTCACTCGGGAGCCGAAACAGCGGGGGACCAAACTGTACGGTCCGTTCGGCAGCGCCTCTGGTTTGCGCGGGGCGGTGCAGGTGCTGCAAAAAATCTTTCGCTTCCGCACCTGTACCCTAGACATTCAGGAGGGGGACGAACGGTGGCGGTGGTATCGGCCGTGTCTATTGGCCTCGATCCAGCAGTGCTCCGCTCCGTGCAATCTGCGGATTTCCAAAGAGGAGTATCGGAAAGATATTCGTCGGCTCATGCGATTTTTAGAGGGGCAGAAAACTGCGCTGTTGAAAGAGATGCGCAAGGAGATGGCGTCGGCGTCCAAGGAACTGCGCTTTGAAGAGGCCGCCCGATTGCGGGACGAAATCCGAGCGTTGGAGACCCTCGACCAACGGGGCGATCTGGACGCCCATGTCCAGCCCGAGGTCTTCCATGTTGACCCTCGCCGGGGGCTCGTGGGGCTTAAGAAAGTGCTCCAATTGCCCCAACCGCCCCGCACCATCGAAGGCATCGACATCGCCCATCTGGCCGGCGCCGAAACCGTAGCCTCTTTAGTGCAGTTTATCGACGGCCTGCCGTTTAAGCCTGGATATAAACGCTACCGCATCCGCACCACCCAAGGCGGCGACGACTATGGAGCGATCCGCGAAGTGGTCTTCCGACGGTTCCAACGGCTTCACGAAGAGGGGCAACCGCAGCCCGACCTGCTGCTCATTGACGGCGGTCCCGGGCAATTGCACGCCGCTTTGGAGGCTTTCGAGTCGTTGCAGCAGACGCCGCCGTTGGTCCTTGCCCTGGCCAAGCGGGAAGAATTGGTGTATCGGATGGGTCGGCCGGAGCCGGTTCGGCTAAGCCGACATAGCTTCGCCCTGCGACTTCTCCAATATGTACGGGACGAGGCCCATCGGTTTGCCCAACATTACCACCACATCCTCCGGCGCAAATCTACCCTAGGAGAATGAACGAAGATAACACCTTCGCCGTTCGGGGAGAAATAGGCCAACGCCATCCGGCAGCAATGCGCCTGGCAAAATAAAAACCCCGCCGTTTGCAGCTAACAGGCGAAACGGCGGGGCCGGAACAGAGAAGAGGCCGATGGGGTAAGGAAAAATAACAAATATAAGGACTAAGGATTCTATAACCTATAACGCCAAAAGACCTCTCTTCTTCCTGCGCACGCGGACATCCCGGTTTGGGGTTCTCCCATTGCCGATCTCAGGACGCCCACTGCCGCAGAAATACCCTGTTCTCCAGAACACATGGGGTTAAAAGGTGGGCCAGCAATTCCCCCTTCCACCCTTCGGTTATTGGAAGCCTTCTCCGAAATAGGCTTCCAGAGAATTAGTTTTCATCATACTCTTTTTTCGAAAGATGTCTAGCCCCCCTGGCAGGGAATTTTTCGTAACATTTTCGCCGGTTGAAGTCGCCCCTTATTTCGGACTTATTTCGGATCGAGACGATGCCCTATGGGGTTCCTGCCGCTTGGGAGGCAGTAACAAACAGGGGGCAGGCAGCCCCGCCAATTCGGCAGAAGCCTTAATGGTTATCGCGGGATCGTCGGGCGTTGCATGAGGCAGCACCAGGCCGAGTAGCCTTCGGGTCGCTTCAGCGTAGATAACCGACAGGGGCGTATCTGGAGACTCTGGAAAAGTCGGCCCAATTCCAACCGGATGGTCTGTTCGGCGACCTGGGGGAACCCATCCTGGACGGCAGGGTCTGGGGCCCCGACCAAGGTGAGATAATAGGAGCCTGGTTCCGTAATCCGCCAGAGCAGATCGAGAAATTTTCCCAGGTCGGCAAGGCGAGCGTAATGGTAAAAGCCGTTATCATAGACCAACTCGAACGGTCCACAGTGCCGACCGAAGCTATAGATATCGTCCAGCACAAAACGGACCAATGCACCGGCGCGTTGCGCCCGGGAGCGGGCTCGTTCGATGGCAATGGGCGAGTTTTCCACCGCCGTGACTTCAAAGCCGCGCTGCGCCAGCAGCACCGCATCGGCCCCGGTCCCGCAGCCGATTTCCAGAACCCGACAAGGCTTTAAAATCCCCTCGTCCAAAATCCGCACCAGTTCCCGGGCTGGGCCGGCCGCCTCCCAAGGCGGAGTGCCCATCCGATAGAGGGCGTCCCAGTCCGGCAAAAGAGATTTTCGACCTCGCATGGTCCGTCGCATGGGCGGTTCGGAAAATGTGGGAGTCATAGAAATATTCTACTCCTTCTCGATTTTCGGTTGTATTACCCTTGGGCGTCGGCCTGGTTCGGAAACGCCTCGTCGCCGCTGCGGAAAACAAAATTTTCCTAGGCCGATGACGAAGCCCACCTTTTTACCAGGCTTTTCAAGCAATGCTTCGCAGACTACCCCCTCGGGACTTTCGGGCGAAAAGGCCCCCATCCCGGTGTATTCTTGGACCGCCCTCGCCGCAGCTTTCCAATTTTCAAACGAGTCGAACGAAAGACTTTCATACTACAGGAGGAGAAACTTTTTCGACTGCGGAAGACCGGTCCGCCAGACGTCAAATTTCAATCGGCTTGGGGTTAGTCCGCTAACGTCTAAAACTTGCCCTGGCAGCCCCTTGGCCAGGCGTCTTTTCTATCGTAAAACGGAAAAAAAGCGGAAGTCAACAGGCAGGGGGAAAATTTTGGGGCCTCCAGGAAATCTTTGAAAGGAGCAACGCGGCAGATGGCGGTAGAAGGCGGCCATTTCGATGATGTGCGGATGCGAGGCTTTGCCCGCCGAACTCCCGTTGCAGAGGTCTGGGCCTGGCTCGATGCGCAAACCGCCCCCCTGGAAGCAGAAGCAATTCCTCTCACCGAGGCGGCCGGGCGGGTGCTGGCCCAGCAGGTCGTCAGTCCGCGCGATGTTCCCCCCTTTCCCCGAGCGATGATGGATGGCTATGCGGTGCGGGCGGCGGATACGCTGGGGGCGTCGGCCTACAATCCGATTCGGCTTTCGGTAGTAGGGCAGGCCTGGCCTGGCCGACCATTTCTTCATCCCTTGGCCCCAGGACAGGCTGTCCTGATCATGACCGGCGCCCCAATGCCCGCCGACGCCGACGCCGTCCTACCGGCCGAAATGGCCGAGACGGAAGGGACCGCCGTGCTCGCCCAGGGCGAAGTATCGCCCGGAAAACACGTCGGCCAGATCGGTGAAGACATCGCCCAGCGGAGCGTGGTGTTTCGGCCCGGCCGATCGCTTCGGCCCCAGGATGTGGGGCTGTTGGCCTCGCTGGGCTTGGCCGAGGTCCGGGTGGTCCGCCGACCTCGCGTCCGAATCATCATCACCGGCGATGAACTCCTGTCCGCCGGCGCGCCTTGGCAACCGCACCATATCTACGACGCCAACGGTCCGATGCTCCAGGCCCTGGTACGCCGGGATGGGGGGACGCCAGAGTTTTGTGGGATCATCCCGGATCGAGCCGAAACCATTTTGGACGCCCTTCGCGGGCCGATTCGTTCGACAGCCTGCCCCACAGGAGCGGTCCCTGAGGCCCCCAGAGATACGACTTTCCCATCGGTCCCAACGCCGGATGTGATCCTGATTTCGGGCGGCTCCAGCGTCGGCCAGGAAGACCATGCACCACGGCTGTTGGCCGAGCATAGCCGGTTGGTCTTTCACGGTCTGGCCATGCGCCCCAGCAGCCCCGCCGGTGTGGGCCTGTGGGAAAACCGTCTCGTATTCCTCTTGCCGGGAAATCCTGTCTCCTGTTTCTGCGCCTATGATTTTTTCGCCGGGCGGGCCATCCGTGCCTTGGGCGGACGAAACAGGGATTGGCCGTACCGTCGGCTCGTCGCCCCCCTAGCTCGCAAGCAAAGTTCCCAGATCGGCCGACTGGATTACCTTCGAGTCCGTTTGGTCGAGGGCAAAGTCGAACCGATCAGCGTCAGCGGCGCCGGCGTACTGACAACCACCACCCAGGCAGACGGCTTTGTCCTGATCCCGCCAGAAAGCGAAGGCTATCCGGCCGGTACCCCGGTCGAGGTGTTTTTATATGACGCATAAATCCTTTTGCCGGGCGGCCGACGGCGCCTCGACCGCCAAGGCGAGGGTTGCCCGTTATGTAAACCAGTCTGTTAGACTGGCTTGGCGAGGGTTGGCCATTTGCTACCATGGTACTCGATATGGCTAACAAGGTCCCATCTTTCCGAGCAAATGCGGTGCGGTTGATTTTGGCCAGTCGGTCGCCTCGACGGCGCGAACTTTTGACGCAGGCGGGGTACCGTTTCGAGGTAATCCCCCCGTCTGACGAGGCGGAGGAGGACTCGTTACGCCCCGGCGAATCTCCCGCCGAATTGGCGGCCCGGTTGGCTCGGCAAAAGGCGGCGGATGTGGTCCAACGTCTCTTGGCCGATGGGGGAACTCTTCCCCACCGCCCCTCAACAGAAAAACCAACTTCGCCCCGACAAACCTTCGCTCAGCGGGCTGTTGTCCTCGGATGCGATACGGTGGTCGAATGCCAGGGCCAGCTTCTCGGCAAACCGACCGACCGGGAACACGCCCGGCAGATTCTGGAGACCCTAAGCGGCCAAGAGCATTGGGTTTATAGCGGCCTGTGCCTTTGGCCCCTGCCGGACGGCCAACCCAGAGTCCAGGTCGCTGGGAGCCGACTTCGCATGGACCCGCTCCGCCCAGACCAACTGGAAGAATATCTCCAAAGCGGCCAATGGGAGGGGAAAGCGGGGGCGTTTGGCTATCAGGATCGGCTCGGCTGGGTCCACCTGCTCGAAGGCAGCGAATCGAACGTGGTGGGGTTGCCTTTGGAACTGTTGGCTCAGATGCTGGCCGAGCTTCTTTAGCCTCGGCCGCTAACCGAGGCGGTCTGAAACCCGGCAGACCCTCTCTCGGACCCTTCCTTTTCTCGGGAGCATCCTTCTGGAAAAATATGCGAATCCCTCTGGAAGGCTGTCTGGTCGTCGGGAACGCCGTCTGCCTCGACAGTACCCGTCTCCCGGACCAGGTTCCTCAGCGCCGTCTATCGAGGCGGTGTTCCAGCACAACCGTTTCCTCTTTTTCCCAGGAAAGCCGCAACAATGTGTTTCACCGTGGTCGTCGGTCGGCAGGCAACGGTAGATGGCAGCGTGTTGGTCGGCCATAACGAAGAAAACGAAGGCCCCTATTTTGTCAATTTTCGGCGGGTGCATCCCGAACAGTTTGCCGCCTCCGACCTGCAGGAGCGGCGGGCGGCTTGGCCCAGGGAACTCCAGCAGCCAAAGTACGGCTTTCTGTGGAGCCAGATTCCAGGCCGGGAATATAGCGACAATTACCTCAACGAAGCGGGCGTGGTCATTGTCAGCGACGGTTGTCCCAGCCGAGAGGACGATCTGGAAACCCTCATCGACCGAGGGGAAATCCAGCAGGAAGGCATTGGCGGCCTTTTGCGACGCTTGGTCGCCGAACAGGCCCACTCCGCCCAAGAGGCCGTCGAACTGATCGGCCGATTGGTCGAAGAGTTTGGCTATCGAGATTCGGGCCGAACCTATGTGGCGGCGGATGCTCAGGAGGCGTGGGTCGTGGCGGTGGTTCGGGGCCGACGTTGGCTGGCCCTCCGAACCCCCGACGACGCCGCTGTGGTGATCCCGAATGTGTTTATCTTCGACCGGATCGAAACCAACGCCCTCGGCGCCCCCGGCGACTCGCAGAGCAAACCGGCTCTCGCCCCTCCGGCGTCCCACCGCCCGGCCTCTCCGCCGGGAAAAAACGCTCTTCCGCTAACGCCGGGGATGCGATGTTCTGCGGATCTGATCTCCTATGCCATTCAGCGAGGTTGGTACGATCCGGCCTCCGGCGCCCCTTTTTCTTTTCGAGAGGCGTATCAGTCGGCCGAGAGAAACCTGACGGACCCTCGCCAATGGTGGGGCCAGCAGGTGTTGCTTCAGGAACCGTCCGTAGGATGCGCTCTGGCCGTCTCGGCAAAGGATTTCGTCCCGCTTGCCGCTCCGCTTCCGTGGTATGTGCGTCCGGGGCGGAAATTGTCGGTCCAGGACGTAGCGGCGCTGTTGCGAAATCAACAAGGGCCGCGGTCCCTATTCCATCCGGCCACCCAGGAGACGGCGGTTTTCCAACTTCGAGCCGGCTTACCCAGACCGATCGGCTGCGTCTATTGGCGCACGGTGGGCCGACCCGACTTCAGTCCTCTGCTGCCTTGGTATCTCGGCGTGCGAAACGTACCCGACGAGTATTGCCATCCGGCGTTTCGCCGGCAAATCGAAATCTGGAACCCCGCGGAACCGTTGGCCCAGGAAATCTTCCAACCAGACCCGAGCCTGATCTGGTGGAAGTTCCAGGAACTTCAAAAAACTGCGACCTCCACCGGCGAACAAGCGCTCCAAATGGTCCACACCGTTTGGAGCGAATTGGAGCAACGGCTTTGGCAAGAACAGCCAGAACGGGAATCGACATGGCTCTCCGATTGGCCCACCGATCCAGAAACCTGTTCCCAGCGGATCATCTCCTATTGTGTCGCTCAATCCGAAGCCGCCCGCAAGGAGGCGGAATGCCTGATAAATCGGCTGTCAGGACAAGATGGGCAATAGCCGAGCCGCGACCGTTAGGGAGCGGCTATCCCGAATAAAAGATGTAGCTGGAGTTTTGCAAATTTAGGATTTCCCCCGATCTTGTACACTACCGACCATCAAAAATCACGGGATTTTTGAGGGACCTGTTCCGTGTACGAACACCTGAACAAGCCCATTTTGCAAAACTCCAGATGTAGAGAAGAGAGCCTCACTCGCCAGGGCGAGGATGGGGGGCGATCGAGAGCCTTGTCCGTCAGGACAAAGGGCACATCTTCGGAAGCGTCCCTGAGCGGCCGGGGGCGACGCCCCCGTGGCGTCGCCCCGGCCGTCAGTCATGGGCCTCATCGTGCACTGTTTGCCGGTGCGGCCGACCCAGAAACCGCCTGGCCGGCAACAGCGTTGTTCCTACCCAGGAGGGAGGGTAGCGCCGGAGCTCCCGCAAACTCCGGACCGGCGACAAGGCCCCAAAATCTGGCTCCTTCCATGTCCTGTGGGAAAACTCCTTCCTATTTCCTCTGGATTATCTCCATGATCTCCGGCAGGATCGTCTAGCCGGTTAACGGCAACTCCTCCGGATAGAGACACTCAAGGCAACCTTGGATCATCTGTCGATCGGCCCAATCGGAAGAGGCGTTCGCCGCAGGAAGAGATGTTTTCTCCCGGCTGCAAAGGACCACCACACAATCGCCCGCTTCCGCCTGTTGGAGGGCCGTCCAAATTGCTTCGCCGCGGTCCGGAAACCAAAGGGCTTGACCCGCTGCAAACCGCTCTCGAACCGCTCTGACGCAGGCTGGTTCTTTTGCTTGGCCTACCCCTTGGGAAAAACTTTCCACGGTCAATAACAGTCTGTCCACATATCGAGGCAGCACTCGCTGGAACAGGTCGGCTTTTTTCTGTTGGTTCATCCCCAACCCTGCCACGCACCACAGCCGACCTTCGCACAATCGCTTGAGCGTCCCAAGACCCTGGCAAAGGCCGACGCCGTTTCGGGCCGCCTCGAGAAACACGCCGAACGGCTGGCCCCGTTCGATCCGTTCCAAATGCCCCGGCACACTTTCCACCAATTCCAGAGCGCGAACTACCGGGGCCAATTCGATTCCATACGCCAAGCCAACCGCCGCAGCCAACAAACAACTGATAATATGCTCATTTCCGATCCGCCGGGTCCGAACCGGTGTAACGTCCGTCCCGGCCTGCAAGAGGAAGGTTTGCTCGGCCAATTGCTGTTCTAAAAGCCGAGCGGTGATCTCGGCCATCCGGCGGACTCCAACGGTCAACACCGGCCCTTCCAAAAACGGCAACCATTCCGCCGACAGCGGATCGTCCGCCGAGAGCACCGTCAACCCCTCCGGCGTCAAATACTGGAAAAGGCCTTCCTGCAATGCCGCTACCCGGGGATGCGGCCTGGGCGATGGGCAGGGCGATCTGTTTGGGGCTTTGTTTTGGTCTTTGGATTGTCGGCCACCGCTGGCCGATTCCGCCGATCTGCCAACCGTCGGGGGGATTTGCTGTTCCGAGGTGCTTTTTCCCCGGCCAAGAGTTTCCTTCCGGCCAAACGGTGCGAGGCAAACCACATCCAAGTCCATACCGGCTAGATGTTTCTCGGCCAAGGCCCTGGGCGAGACCTCGATCACGGCGTGGGTACACTGGCAGTCGAGCATCTGAGCCAACCGCTCGGCCAACGTATCCGGCCCAGAAATATCCTGTCCTACCAACTTCCAATGTTTGCCGTCGAACCTGCCTTGGGGAGTCAGAAGTCCTGGCTGATAGCCTGCCTCGGCTAAAACACGCCTTAAGAGCCAACAGGTGGGCGTTACACCCAACCGGCCCGTTACTGCGACGACTTTCAGGGTTTTACTCGGATGGCCTGCCAGGGCCTGACAGATTCGCCCCCATGCTTCGCGGACATCGGGAACCACTACTTGTGGGATCGGCAGTCCGGGCAGGGGAGTTTCCGCCACCACGGCAGCCGCCCTTCGGGCAACGGCCAGGGCCGCCTCCTCCGGCAACACCCCTCCATGAGGTGGAGCAATTCCAGTCCCAACTTGGCTTCCCTTCGGATAGGATAGGGGGTTCCCGGTCGCCTTTTTCCTGCTCCCCACGGCCACCCAGACATCCCCAGGTCGAACCTCCCGGGGATCACTCACCACTCGATGAACCGCGAGGTCTTGTAGTCCGATCCACTCGGCCTCGGGCAGCAATTGGCGGAGCGGGAGACCAGCTTTTGAGAACGTAGGATGCGACACCACCGGGCCTCCTTGCCCATCTCGCACCCCTAAAGAGGGGGAACTGTTTGGCAGGAGTGTTTTGGAATGTTAGGCCGGCCTATACAGGGGCGTCATCATATCCCCTAGTTAAGGGAATTGCCCCCTTTCCAGGGGTTCCCTCGGACCAGCTTTCCTAGTCCCCGACGGTTTCCAGGGCTTCCATGCCCGTACCGACCGAACTGGGTTCTTCCCAGTTCGGCCCACCGGGGACTTGAACCACGGAGGAGATTTTCCCAGTTTTGGCCCAAGTGTCAAGGCCGAAAATTGCGCCTTACCAAAGGCGGAGATGCATGTTTCGATTGGTAGGATTTTAGAATTCGTATAGGATGGAGTGTGAAGATTTTAGGGGGCAGGATTGTTTCTGGCCTGGTAAATGACACAAAATAAGGAGCATAGATAATAGATGGTCAATGGAAAGCAATAGTTTGGAGGGATATGGAGGCTGAGAGTAAGGTCATTTTCGGGGGGATTTCCAGTTCATGCGGAGTTCTAGGTTCATCCCCTAGACCTTCCCAGCGGCTGCAATGCTTCCCTTCTCCCCTTATCGCCAGGAAGTGATGCACCCGCCATGTATTGCTGCACATCTCGATATAGGAACATCACCGTGATAGTATTGAAATCGTTAGGGGATATGTAGGAACTGGATCGCATCCAAAACCCTTTCTTCTGGAAGACGTTTCCAAAAGGGGATCGGGTTGGCTTAGCTCCCAGAGGAGACGCTTCAAGATGAATTGGACGAAGCTTCCAATATCTTCCGCTCAGTTGGAGGTTTTTTGCCGGAAATGGCGGGTTCGCGAGTTATCTTTGTTTGGTTCGGTCCTTCGAGAGGATTTTGCTCCGGAAAGCGATGTGGACGTGCTTGTTTCGTTCGCGGAAGATGCTACCTGGAGCCTCTGGGACTTGATCGCCATGAGAGATGAATTAACGGAAGTCATGGGACGGCCTGTGGATTTGGTGGAGAAGGAAGGATTGCGAAATCCCTTCCGGCGCCAGAGGATTTTGGAGACGCGAAAGGTGATCTATACCAGGCCAGAGGGATGACGTCGCCTTTGTGTGGGACATGCTGACCGCGGCCAAGGCGGTGGAGTCATTTGTTCGAGACCGATCCCTTGACGATTACTTGGCCGATCTCATGCTGCGAAGCGATGTGGAAGGTCAAATCGAGATTCTTGGTGAGGCGGCGCGCCGTATCTCGCCCTCCTTTCAAGCGGCGCACCCTGAGATTCCTTGGAGACCAATCCAAGCCCAACGTCATGTGTTGGCGCATGATTACGGCGAAATTAAGCATGAAAGAATTTGGCGAGTCGCCACAGTCCATGTTCCCGAATTGATCCGGCAACTTGCCGCGCTCATCCCATCGCCGGAAGGACCTCAACATCCGCCAGCGTCTTCGTCCGAGGGTTAAAGGATCGCCCTCATTTCTATCCATAAATAGGGCCGCTTCCTCCGACCACTTTGACCGTTTGGAAACAGCCGTCTCTCACGCTGCGGAAAAAGGCAAAACCAACGCCGCGCCGTTCGGCGGGAATGGTACGCCTTTTGTTAGAGGTTGTTAGAAGTCCAGGTCGTAGAGCCGGTAGGTCTTCGTGCGGATGGCCCCGCCTTTCTCCAGGCTGCCCCGGGAGAGCAAATTGGACTCCAAGACCCAAGAAAACTCCACCTCTTCCAGCCCCCACTCCAACCCCCGCGGGACCAGCCCATTGAGCAGCACCACGCCGACGCCCAGCCGCTGGTACTCTGGCACGACATTAGTGCTGATAAGCCGCATGGCTTTTATATCCTGTTTGTTCCACAAAAGCCGGATGAACCCAAAAGGAAACAGTCGTCCGTTGATGGCCCGGATGCGGGGGTTGTAGTCCAACAGGCCGAAGGTGGCGCCGACCAATTTGCCGTCGATTTCGGCGCCCAGGGCCAACTGGGGCACAATGAGCCAACGCAGTCCCGCCGCCAGATGGCGGATCTCTTCCTTGCTCATCGGCACAAAGCCCCAGGTGGCCGTCAGCGAGCGGTTATAGACTTCTAAGAAGGCTTCCACATCTTCGAGGAACCGTTTCGGATTGAGTTCCCGGAGGGTGATGTTCATCCGTTGGCGGATTTGATCGCAGATGGGTTGGAGTTTTGCATGTACGCCCGGCAGCATTTCGCGTTTTCCCCAGTAGGCGTACAGATCCTGAGTTTTTTCAAATCCACAGCCCAACACCAACTTTTCGTAATAGGGCGGGTTGTAGGTCATCATAAAGTAAGGCGACGAGTTGAACCCCTCGACCAAAAGCCCCAGGGTGTAATTGAGCGAAGGATTGGTGGGGCCTCGGAGGGCGGTCATACCGCGGTCGGCCAACCACTGCTTGGCCGCATCGAAAAGGGCCTTTGCCGCCTCCTGGTCATCGACGCATTCAAAAAAGCCGAAAAAACCCCGCCGCTCGTTATACCGCTCGTTATGGCCGTGGTTGATGATCGCCGCAATCCGGCCGCACACCTCTCCCCGTCGGTAGGCCAAGAAGGTTTGAATCTCATTGCGAATGTAAAACGGATGCGGCTTATAATTGACCATCTCTTTCTGGTCGATCCGCAGGGGCGGAATCCAGTAGGGATCGTCCTTGTAGAGGGTCCACGGAAAGTTCAAAAAGGCGCGTTTTTCCTGCCGGGTTTGCACCGGTTTGACCACGACCGAATCCATCGTCGCACACCTCTCGGATAATAGGTATCTCGGCGGCCTCCTGGGGGCCGATGTTCCCCCTTTCGCGGAACGGCCCGAAACAGGCCGTGTTTTCCTCTTCTCCAGACAGGCCGACTCCTCTCTGTGGTTTCCCTTTTAAGAGATGGAGAAGAAGATTTCTAGGGGGGGCCTCCAGGGATCCGGGCGCTGGGGGGGCGTCAACCACTAATAGCGGGAAGCTGCCATCATGATGCTATCGCAAGCGGTGGTAGGTCGGGGGCGAGAGCGCAACCGGCTCGCTTCCGGGAGGTTTTTCCCTCCAAGCGACGGGGGCGTGTTATGGAATCTCCAATCGGGTTAACGGGCCGATGGCCACCGTGGCGGCTCGGTTCAGAGGAAAATCCACGAGCACCGATTGCACTTCCTCCAGGCTCACTTGACGGATCGCTTCCAGCTCTTCTTGGACCGACAGATACCGACAGCGTTGGATCCATTCGGCGCCGACGGCAAAAAGTCGGTTTTGGCAGCGTTCACTGGCCAGCACCAGGTGGGAACAGAGCTTGCTTTTGGCCAACCGGAGTTCTTCCGCCGTGATCGGTTCGACGCCGGCAGCCCGATCGTAAATAGTGCGGACCATTTGTAAGTTCTTCGGCGTCTGTTCCGGCGTAGAACATAGAAAAGTCGAAAACACGCCGATTTCCCGGTACTCCGAGTAGCTCAAGGCGGCGGTCTCGGCCAGGCCGGGATCGACCAACGCCCAAAACAGTCGGCTTCCGGTCTCATCGCCCAGGATCATCGCCAGAAGATTGGCTGCATATCGGGCCGGATGGTCTGCTCCGGGGGCCGCCGACAGTTGGATCACATATTGCTGGGCGGCCAAGGGCTTCGGCAGAAGCTGAAAATGCTCCTGCGGCTGTACCGGCGCCGTCGCCTGGCGGACCGGCCTAGGCGCCCAAGACCCGCAATATCGCTGGGCCGAGGCGACCAACCGCTCGAAATCCACCCGCCCCGCCGCCGCCAAGGTGATATTGCCCGGCGCATAACGCTGCTGATAATACTCCCGCATGGCCTCGACGGTCATGGCCGAGATGCTCTGCAGCGTGCCCAGGATGTTCCGCCCCAACGGATGGGCGCCGAAGAAAAGGGATCGGCATTTTTCATCCGCCCCGAATGGCGGCTGATCCTCATACATCCGAATTTCTTCCAACACCACCTGCTTTTCCGTCTCGAAGTCCTCCGGGCGAAAGGCCGGTTGCAGCAGGTCCGCCAACAGCTCCAAGGCCCGCTCTTGATACTCCGGCAACATGGCCGTGAAATACACGGTGGCTTCTTCCGTGGTGAATGCGTTGCAATACGCCCCGATGTCGTCAAACGCCCGGTTGAATTCCTCGGCCGATCGGCTGGTAGTGCCCTTAAAGGTCATGTGTTCCAAGAAGTGGCTCACCCCCGCCAATTCGTCGGTTTCGTCCCGGGACCCGGTCCGCACAAACAGTCCCACCGCCTCCCCGTGGGCGTGGGGATTGCACTCGGCGATAATTTCTAGGCCGTTGTCGAGCCGAGCGTGTAAAAACTCCATCCTCTTCTCCACCAAAACGCCTCTATTTGCCGCCCCCCGGTGGACGACCCGATTACGCCTCCACCTGAACCGTCCTGAAACCAGCCGGTTCTAACGCCTGGGGCCCTATCGCCAAAATACTAAAATCCTCCGGACCGCTTCGGGCCAAATAGGCGTTGATTTCTTCCAGGCTGAGCGACTGGATCAATCGATCGACTTCGTCCAACGTGCGGGCCCGGCCCAGGTGGTACCAATCCGACGCCAGCGCTTGGCTTCGGCCTGCGCTGGATTCCTGCTGAAACACCAAGGAGCTTTTCACCCGTGCTCGGAGCCGATGCAATTCCTCCGGTTGGATGCCGTCGGCCAATCGACGCAGTTCGGCCAGAAGCACCTCCAGGGTCTCCTGAGCACGCCCCGCTGTGGTCCCCGCATAGCAAAACACCCCCGCACAGTCCCGAAGCGAGTGATAACTAGCGTACACCGCATAACACAGGCCGCGCCGCTCCCGAATCTCTGTAAATAACCGCGCACTCGCACCCCCGCTTAATACGTGGACGGCGCTCCAAGCCCGAAAGTAATCCTCATGCCGATAGGGAACCGCCGGATACGCCACGGCCAGATGGGTCTGTTGCGAGTCGTAGGGCAGATGGCCTACGGACGGAGGATTTGTCGCCTGTGAGGGTTCTGTAGGCGCTCCGGGCGCCCAGTCGGCCAACAACTCGCCCACCCAATCGACCAATTGCGGCCATTCGAATCGGCCTGCTGCACCGATGATACACCCATCCGGCCGATAAAACCGCTCCCAAAACTGGACCACCTCCTGGTGGTGGATCGTCTGGAGGGCCTCCAGATCACCCTGGCTGGGCCGACCCCAAGGCGTCCGATAATACCGACGTCGCAATTCGACGACCACTTTCTGCGATGGTTCGTCTTCTAAGGCTCGCCACTCTTGCAAGGCCGTCTGCCGGGCCGCCTCCAATTCCCCGACCGGTAAATGCGGACGACGAACTAAATCCGCAAAAAGCTCCAACGCCCGCCCCAATTTCTCTGCCTCACACGCCGCACGATAACTAGTATGGGCCTCGCTGACCGATTGACTCCATTCAATCCCCAGGGCTTCCAGGTCCTGCAAAAATTGCCGACTACTCCTCGGACCGGCGCCTCGGAAGGACAACTCGGCGGTCATCGTACTCAGCCCGCTTCGATCGGCCGGTTCCTGGGCGGTACCCGCTGGCAGCAGCATGGTAAAGGCAGCGGAATGGAGCCACGGCATCGGTTCCGCCACTAAGACCAAACCGTTGCTATAAATATGGGAAAAGATCGGCTCGGCCACACCCGGCTCCCTTGCCCACTTTCGGAAAATGCCTATAAAACCTATTCTAAGATACCATTTTTCCCTAAACAAGTTTCCTCTCTATTTTTCCTATTTTTCCTGTATTTCCTGCATTTACACGCCGCCCCGTAATCTCTTTCCGTGAATACTCTTATAATAAATTACAGTCCCCTCAAAAGTAGGCATAAGACAATAATATTTGGGGGCATTGTTGTCCCATCTCCAAAACCCTGCTAAAATAGGTAGCATTTTTAGGGTATAACTACCCCCCCATAATGAAGGGTTCGGCTTATCGGTGGAAGGGACTTATGATGACCAGGAAAAACAATAACACGGCGGCCCGATGGAGGGGGGACTTTGGGAAGGTACTGTTAGCGGGCTTCCTGCTAGGGGGATTTCTTTTGCCGCCGGGCCTCGGTGCTGACGCTCCTGCCAAACCCGTCCCCGGTGCTCCGTCTGTCTCTGGGCCGGCGAAAGAGAAAACTCCGGAACCTGCTCGCCTTAGTTATGAGCAACGGCAACAGATTCAGAAGCTGGTAGGAATGTACCGGCTGGCCAGGGGGGACAAAGAAAAAAAGAAAGAAGCCGTCCGACAGGCCATCCAGCACAGTCCCGCCGCCGCCGCTGCCATGCTTGAAGCGATCAGTCGAGAACTCTCCCCCCAAATCGAACGCTATCGGAACCAATTTTTCAAACAAGCCCAGGGTATGGCGACTAAACAGGTGGCCAAGGCCGACCTGCAAGAGATTCAAGCCCTTCGCCAGAAGGTGCTCAGTCTTTCCAAACGGCCGGATTTCAGCAAGGAGCTGATCGAGCGGGAGGCGGACCCGGCCATGAAACGTCTGGAAGAAATTTTTGTGCTGGATCGCCAAAAGGTGCTGGAGGCCTTCCCAAATCTTCAAAAGGAGAGGGAACGTCTTCGGGAGTTGGGCGAGTTGTGGGAGCAGTGTGCGACGGTCGTTTGGGAAAGTACGCCTCCTGAAGCAGAAAAACCGGCCCAGAAGCCTAGTTTTGATCAGTATTTAGAGGGCGAGGAAGCGTTGGCCGCCGGCTTGGCCGCCCCGATGGACCCTAAAAACCGTGAAATCCTTGCCATGAACTCCCGCTTGGCCTCTCAACTCGATCCCGAAGAAGCACGGGCGGTTCTGGCCCTCAATCTTACCAGGAATCTTCTGGGGCTGTCGGCGGTGCTCATTGACCTGAAACTTTGCGAGGCCGCCCGCGATCATTCGCAAGACATGCAAAAGCACAATTTCTTTGCTCATGAATCGCCTGTGCCCGGCAAAAAGACGCCTTGGGATCGGGCCAAACGGTTCGGCACGACCGCCTCGGCCGAAAACATCGCCGCCGGCTACCAGGACGGCCGGGCTGTGAATCTCGGCTGGTTCCATAGTCCCGGCCATCATCGCAATATGTTAGGCAATCATCGCCGAGTGGGCATGGGCCGAGCGGGCGGCTATTTCACCGAAATGTTCGGTGATTAGACGAGAGCCTAACTCCTTCCGCCGAACAAAACAATCGCCTCTCCCCTTCGCGGGAGAGGCCGGTCTGCGCCAGCAGGCCGGGTGAGGGAGCATGGATTCCTGCTTATGCAGGAATGACATAATGGGATACGTGGACCGTAGGGCAGCTTTCCCCACTCCGGTGAAATGTTCCTCTGTGTTTACCCCCGGTTGAGAATGGCCATCACCTGATCGGTGATCGCCTGGATGAGGGCCTCTTGGTCATGGCTGGTTTGGCTGTCTTGCCCAGAATCTGGTTGCCCATTGTTTTGACTGCCGGCAGCGACCGAGGCCGAACCTGTCGGGCTGCAACCGGGAGTCCATGAGCATCCCCGCCGAGGCGGCGTGAAGGCTCGTTGCTCCACGCCCGCCTCTTTCCAGCTTGCTCGGAACACGTCGTTGGCGCAAATGTCGCAATTCCTCAGTTCCGTCCGGGGGTCCTGGAAACCGAGTTTCTCTTTCAGTTGCAGAAGGGCTTGGGCCTCCGGCTCCGTGAAATATTGGACATTTCCCAAGCTCCGGGCCAGCATCAAAATCCGACAGTAACTATCCAACACCTCCGTCCACCAATAGGCCTTCTCCAGCGTATCGCCGTAGCTGACGGTTCCGTGGTTGGCCAAGATGACGATATTCGTTTTGTGGACGAACGGCAGGACCGTGTCGGCGAACTCTTTGGTGCCCGGCAGGGCGTATTTGGCGATCGGCACTTCCCCCAGGAAAATCTCCGCCTCCGGCATCACGCAAAGCGGCACCGGTTCCCGGGCGATCCCAAAGGCCGTGGCATGGGGCGGATGGCAATGCACCACCGCCTTTATCTCCGGCCTGGCCTTCATGATTGCCAGGTGCAGGAAAATTTCGCTGGTCCGTTTGCGTCGCCCCGAAAGTTGATTTCCTTCCAGATCGACCGTACAGAGGTCCTCCGGCTTCAAGAAGCCTTTGCTGACCATCGTCGGCGTGCAAAGCACTTCCTTTTCGCTGAGCCGATAGGAAATGTTTCCGTCGTTGGCCGCACAGTAGCCCTTGGCGTACATGCGTCGGCCGATTTCGCATATCTCTTGTCGGATGCGATGGAGGTTTTGCGCCATGGCAACTCTCCTCAACTGGTTGGCGTGTTTTACTTCTGAGCCTCTGCTCTTTCCGTGTCATTCTCGCGGAAGCGGGAATCCAGGTTGCTTTGGGTTTGCTTCCTTTGCACGCCCCTGGTTCTCTCCGTGGGGAGAAAAGGGGAGCAGGTTCACCGACCTATGGATTCCTGCTTGCGCAGGAATGGCCTTTTTGTTCATGTTTCGATACGAACGAGGTTTTGCCTTTCTCCGGTTATTTCGGCCGTATCTGTTCCGGCGGCAGGACCGACACCTGGTCCAACACAGCCGCATTGTAGGCGTCCAACGGTTTGACCTCTGGATGGAAGGGCATGGCCGCCTCTCGGCCTTCGCTGACGGCGATCAAGCTGCCCAGACCGGCGCCCAGTTCGTCATAGACGACCACATCTTCGACCGGTTGGCCTGGTCGGCCTACCAGATCGCCCCAGCTTAACGGGACGGCCAATTTGAACCGACCGCCTTCCAGCGTCGGATGCCGACGGTTCAGCGTTACGGTTCCAATCACTTTACCAATCCGCATGAGGTTCTTGGGTTCTTCTAAATAAGGATTTGAAAGGTAGCCTTAATATTTATCCCAATCTGCTCTTTAGCCCTTCGGGGCAGGGGCGAACGCCGGTCTGATAAAACTCTTGGATCATTTTGTGCAGTTGGTAGGGCGGGGTTTGTCTGGGGTTGATCACTAGCAGGTTGGCGCCTAGAGAAGCCGTATCCGAAGCCGCCTGACCCGCCTCCACGCCACAAACCGCCCGCACCCCCGAATGCCGGTTGGCCGCACAAACGCCGATCGCCGCATATCGCGTCAACAACACTCCCAGACAATGGCCGCTTCGGACCGCCTCGGCCAATTCGTCGGTCGCCCTCACAATGCAGTCCATTCGCCGCACTTCGACCGGCGCCCCTTCGCCGACCAATCGTCGCACCAGCCCGGCCGGTTCATACGCTTTGCCATGGATGACCAACAGCAGATTCCATTTTGCGCCGGCGCCGCCGGCTGGGCCAAAGGCGCCGCCCACACTGGTGGCCGAAGGTTTCCCATCCGCCGGTTGCCCGACGGAGGCCGGCTGACCCTCGACCGCCGAGGCCGCCTGGTAGGTTGAATCTGCCTCCGCTTTCCCGTTCAGGCTCAGGTCCGGCACAAGCGGGATGTTTCGCCGTTGGAGTTCATCTCGCACCAAGGGCGTAACCAACGCATCTGGTCGAACGATCACCCGACGCACCCCGGCCAGGTTTTCCGGCGCACCACAGGCGCGTAAGTCCGCCATGGTAACCAGTCGGCTGGCGATCCGCAGTTGGCCGTCTTCTGCGACTTGCGGTTGTTCCTGCCGAGGGGCTGCCGGAGACGAAGACCCCGCGGGGCCATCGGCCGCTGCGCCGCTGGAGACGGCAGACGCCGTCGGCTGGGCGCATCCGACCGGCGGCGCCCCGGCGGACTGCGCCGGTTTGGCAGACGGCCCTGTCGGCCCTTGGCCTTGCAAGGCCGCCAATACCTCTTGGACGATCTGTTCGATGTCCCACGATGCCTGGCTCATCAGGTCGCCTTATTCCTCTTCTATCAGAAGGTTCCTCTCCGCACTGCCTTCTACTTATGATCCGGGATGCCGATCACCGACCAGCGAACCGGCGAGGTAGGACTGCCCAGTAGTTCTCGGGTCCCTTGGCCGTCGCTGGAGATCACGACCCATTGGCCTACGCCGGCGCCGAGGCTATCGACGGCCAGCATTGGTTCGCCGTCGGGCGTTCGGCCATCGGGCCCAAACGCCTGGACTACCAAAAGCCGCCAACCGCGCATCGAAGGATGCCGCACCGTCGCCGTGGCTGTGCCGATCACTAGTCCGTGCAACATGACTTCAGTCTTGGAAACCGTTCTGGTATCAGACCCAGTGCTTCTAGGATGAAAGGTCCTTGGTAGTGCTGTTATTTTCCTAAAATCCGCAGGTTGTCGATCATCGAGCAACGGCGTTCCCGGGTGAAGGTAAGCGGCGTGGTGATGCCTTCGCCGGTCGGTCCGGCAATGGAGTAGGAGATATATCCTTCGCCGCCCAGACCCAGGCCGGCCATGCACGGGCCATTTTTCACAAAAATTGTGGTATCCATCGCCTTACCCATGCGGGTCATGTGGGTTACGTTGGTCGAGTGGATGATGGCGGTGTGTTTGAAGCCGTGTTCGGCGCGGACGGCCTGCTCGATGCACTCGTCGATGTCCCGGCATCGGACAAACGGTATGAAGGGCATCATCTGTTCCACTTGTACAAAGGGATGGTCAGCGTCGGTTTCGCCGAACAGGAGTTCTGTTTGCGGGGGTACCGTGCGGCCCGCCGCCTTGGCCAAAACGGCCGCATCCTGGCCGATAAACTCCCGAACCGGGGCGTCGTGTCGCTCGGCCCCTTCGCCGACGGTGGTGATGGCCGCCTTGGTCAATGCCTCGATTTCCCGGCTGTTGAGGCGAACCGCGCCGGCTCGTTCCATGGCCGCCATCATGCGGTCGAAGACCTCGGCAACGACAAAGACTTCCTTTTCGGCGATGCACAGGAGGTTATTGTCGTAGGCGCCGCCTTGGATGATGCACCGGGCGGCGCGGTCCAGATCGGCCGTCTCATCCACGACGACCGGCGGATTGCCGGGACCGGCGGCAATGGCCCGTTTGCCCGACTGCATGGCCGCCCGCGCCACCCCGGCCCCGCCGGTTACGCACAACAGGGGAATGCTGCGATGTTTGAAAATCTGCTGCGCGGTCTCCAGCGTGGGTTCCACAATGATGCAGATGAGATTGTCGATGCCCAGGTCGCGGTAGATGGCTTCGTTATAGCGGCGCACTCCTTCGGCGGCCACCCGTTTGCCGCCCGGATGGGGATTGACGACCAGCGTATTGCCGGCCGCAATCATGTTGATCGCATTGCCGGTCAACGTTGGCAGCGAGTGGGTAATCGGCGTAATCACGCCGATCACGCCGAACGGCCCGTGTTCAATGACGGCCAGGCCATGATCGCCGGAAAACACTTCGCTCCGTAAAAACTCGACGCCCGGCGTTCGCTCGCCCAGGATGCGGAGCTTTTCGATCTTATGGGGCAACCGGCCGATCTTGGTTTCGTTCATTTCCATCGTGCCCAGTTCGACGCACTGGTCGATGGCGATGCGGCGGATATGGCTGATGATGCGGCGGCGGTCTTCCAGCGTGGCCCGCGAAAGCCGATCAAACGCTTCCTTGGCCGCTTCTACCGCCTCGTTGACATCTGTAAATAGGCCGAATCGGCCCTGATAGCTTTTCGTCGCCGACGGCGCTACAGCCGGTCGCGCCGACTGCCGACCGTCGCCGTCCGCCCCCAACCGCTTCAGCACCTGTTCCACCACATTCCGCACAAAGACTTCATCTACTTGCATGGCTACTGCCTTCCCATTTCAAGCAGAGCGTTTCTTAACATATTCTCCCAACATTCCGTTCCGATAGTTCGCACTCCATTGGGCAGACGTAATCGGCCTGCCGCCGGGGTCTTGTTTTGGTACCCTTGCCCTTGCGGGCGAGGTTTTCTCTCATCCTCACCCTTGCGGGCCAGACTCGGTATTGCCCTGTTTCATATACACACATTGATCTTCCACATGCACCGAATCCACAATGCCGATGATCACCGTATCCACAGGAAGGTTCTTCGTTTCGGGCGTTAGTCGGGCGCTGGACCCTTGGGTCACCAAGACCAACTCCCCTTCGCCTGCGCCGACGGTATCGACGGCCACCAGGGTTCGGCCCACACTTTTCAGCTCCGTATGGGTTTGCGGATCCACGCGATACGGTTCGATGACCAGGAGTTTCTTCCCGACCATCGAGCCGACCTTTTGTGTGGCTACCATCGATCCGGTTACCTTGGCCAGGAACATGACGAAACCTCCCCAAAGGATGGGATTTTCAGTGGTCCTTTTCCTTGCCGCGATGGGCTTGTCCAGAGCAGCATCGGCCGGCGCCGACAGAGGCCGAGCCTGCCGACGCTTGTCCAAGCCGCTCCAAAAGCTCCCGTGCTTGCCGAGCTACGACCAACTCCTCATTGGTCGGAATGATCCAGACCTGCACCCGGCTGTTGGCGGCGTGGATGGGGCATTCGCCGCGGGCGGTTGCATTGGCCGACGGGTCCAGGACAATGCCTAGCTCCTCCAGACCGGCCAAAATCCGACTTCGAAGTTCCGCCTGGTTTTCGCCGATGCCGCCGGTAAAGACGATCACATCGGCCCCACCCAGTTCGACTAAATAGGACCCCAAGTAGCGGCGCACCTCGCTGACAAACACATCCAGGGCCAACTGCGCCCGCTTGTGGCCTTGGGTTGCCGCCTCGTATAGGTCGCGGACATCGCCGCTGAGTCCGCTCAGCCCCAACAGGCCGCCCTGGCTTCCGAGAACCTGCAGAAGCTCCTGAAGCGACTTGCCGGTCCGCTGCACGAGGGTGGGGAGGGCGTAGATATCCAAATCGCCCACACGGCTTGTCTGCGGCAGACCGCTCTGAGCGGAAAAGCCCATGCTGGTGGCCACACTCTGGCCGGCCCGAATCGCACAAAGCGAACTCGACCCGCCCAGATGGCACGAGATGATCCGCAGGTCCTGTCGGCCTAGGAGTTGGGCCGTCCGGCCGGCGATGTACCGATGGCTGGCCCCGTGAAAGCCGTATCGGCGCACGCCGTACTGCTCGGCCCACTCATACGGGATGCCGTAGTAGCGGTTTCGCTCGGGGATGGTCTGGTGGAAGCCGGTTTCAAAGGCGGCCACCAGGGGAATCTGAGGAAACCGTTCGCGGAGCAGTTGCATGGCGCGGATATACGGCGGATTATGGGCTGGGGCCGCCTCGTTCATCTCGGCCATGGCGGCCAGGACCTCGTCGGTAACTAGTTGCACGCCGCTGAGCCGACCGCCATGCACCGCCTTAAACCCAATGGCCGACACCTGCGAGGCGTCCTTCAGGCAGCCGATCTCCGGATCGGTTAACTGGGCCAGGCACTGGCGGACCGCCTCGGCGTGGTCCGGCACATGGAGAAGCTTCTCCTGCCGGGCCTGGCCGATTTCCACCACACACCGGCTTTCCGACGAACCGATCCGTTCGATGCCGCCGCGGGCCAACTGCCGCTCCTCCGGCATCTGGAAAAGCCGATATTTGAAACTCGTCGAACCCAGATTGGCCACCAAAATATACATCCTCAGGCCTCCTACCAAAACCGCCTCGAAAACTCCTCACCAAGCCCTCCCAAACCTTCTGTTGGGCAACGCCGAACCCGTTTCGGACCACATCCCAAACGGACCGCCGTCCGCCCAGGCTAGGCTAGCTAAGATAGGCGTCGATCACGCCGTCGGCAGGCCGAGGGATGATATGGCTGGCGATCAACTCGCCGCCGGCGGCCGTCACGGCGTTGGCGCCGGCTTCGACCGCAGCCCGCACACTGCCTACGTCGCCGCGGACAATCGTCGTTACCAGACCGCCGCCAATCTGCACCCGTCTGACGATCTGCACATTGGCCGCCTTGGCCATCGCATCCGTGGCCTCCACCAGGGCCACCAAACCGCGCGTCTCTAACAGTCCAATGGCGTCTTGCATCGTTGGAACCCTTTCTCAAAGAATCTTGGTATGGGATATTGCGAAATAGTCTTTCCAAAACTTCACCAGCTTTTTCCAGAAACTCCCCGGTGCGGCGCGTCGGCAAGCCATCCTAACGCCGTCTGCCGGCCGCCGCCCAAACTAGTCTGACAGACTGAAGCTATAAGCGGCTGTTTGCGTAGGAATGACATGCCAGGACCCGCCTTCCTACCGGGGGCGTCGTTTAGTCGGCGCCGCCTTTTTTGCTTTTGGCGATCGGCGGCGGCAGGACAATATCCAAATCTTCGTGCGGTCGCGGGATCACCTGCACGCTGACCACCTCGCCGATCCGGCCGCCAGCCGCTGCGCCGGCGTCCGTGGCCGCCTTTACCGCCGCCACATCGCCGGTAACAAACGCACTGACCAGACCGCTGCCGACCTTGTCCCAACCCAAAAACTGCACATTGGCAGCCTTGAGCATCGCATCGGTCGCTTCCACCAAGGTAACAAACCCCTTGGTCTCGATCATGCCAATTGCTTCCATCGTCTTCGCCATAGGAAACTTCTCCAATGAAAAAAAGGAACAAACCGCCGTAATCCTACCGTTAGCTCCTCATCTTCCCGACCGGCGGCCTTTAGCTGCGTCGGAACGAAAGGCCGCCTCCAGGACGCCTTACATTTTCACCAGTTCCACCGCCTCGGCATGGTCCAGGTCGGCGGCGTTGCCTTCGTCGGTGTCCAAATGGACTTCCAACTTGATTTTTTCGCCGACCCGGACGATCAGGTTTTCAAACGTCGTGCTGCACGATCCGGAATGTACGCGCAGGGCCATCCGGTCGCCGTCTCGGACGCCGTAATAGGCGGCGTCCGTAGGCCCCATGTGGACATGGCGGGCCGCCCGAATCACTCCCTGCTTCAGATCGACCACCCCCGCCGGCCCCACCAACACACAGCCGGGCGTGCCTTCAATCTGTCCGCTCAAACGCACCGGCAGATCGATGCCCAGCGAAATCCCATCGGTAAAGGCCAGTTCCACCTGGGTCGCCCCACGCGGCGGGCCAAGTACGCGGACCGTCGGCAACATCCGCCGTTTCGGCCCAACAAGCATCACCGTCTCCTCGGCCGCATAAAACCCTTCCTGATACAGCTCTTTCATCACCGTCAGTTGACGCCCCGGTCCGAAAAGCACCTCCACATGCTCCGGACTCAAATGCACATGGCGGGCTGATATGCTCACCACCAGCTCCGGGCGCTCCGGCGGCCCTTTCCATTGCCGAAGCACGATCTCCCGGACGATCTGCTCGACCAATTTCCGATCGACCTGTTTGCCAGGGGCGGCGGCAACCGCACTCATGATTCTGCTCCCTCTAAATTTCTGTCTTTTGTCTCTGTGGATGGTTCCGATACGGGGGCGGTCAGCACCTGGACCCCGGCAGCGCTGAGCCGCTCCTTCCAGCAATCCGGCAGGCCGGAATCGACCACCAATATATCCACCTCTTCCAACGGACAGACATGTCCCAAACTCCGATGGCCGAACTTGGAACTATCGGCCACCACGATCACCTGGTCTGCCGCCCGGATCATGGCCTGTTCGGTGGCTACCAGCAGGAGGTTATTATTGAAACACCCCTCTTCATTGATGGCGGCCACGCTCAGGATGGTTTTTCGCACCCGGAGTGTGCTGAGCATTTTGTCTGTATAGGGGCCTTGGGCCACGCCGGAGCGGGGGCAAATGTTGCCTCCTATGAAAATTAGGTCGCTATTGGGATCAGGGGCGAACAAATTGGCTACCGGCAGGGAATTGGTCAGCACGTGTAAGGGTCGGCCTACGAGGAGCCGGGCTACTTCATACGTGGTGGTGCCCCCGTCCAGGAGGATGGTTTCGCCGGGCTGGACCAGTTCGGCGGCTCGTCGGGCGATGGCCCGCTTTTGTGCCCACTGGGCCGGTTGCCGGGCCTCAAAATGGGCAAGCTGCGGCGATTGGCCCGTATAAAGCACGCCTCCGTGGATCCGCTGGGCTGATCCCTGCTCTTCCAACCAGTCCAAATCCCGCCGAATGGTGGATTCGGACACTTGGAGCACCTCGGCCAATTCCGGCAACGAGGCGAACCGCCTCGTCCGCACGAGTTCCAATAGCCGGTTTCGTCGCTCCTCGACTAACATGCCTGCGGCACCTAAAGTCTTCCAGGTTTGCCTACATCTTCCAGTATGCCGAAATAAAGAAACTTGTCAATCACTTTCTATCAAAATTTTAAGATTTTTTGGAAATATCTTGTGCTATTTTGGAAAGTTTTAATCCCTTAAAGGATAAAATATGATCAAAATCTTCCAAAATCGCCGCAACTTCCCTCTAATTAAAAACTTAGAACAGAAAACCTTTCCAGACAAATAAAAATCCCCTCAAAAGAATAACTCTTTCGAGGGGATTCCTGTTACCATAAAGAACTAAAAGAGGACTTCTCCCCCTGGAAAGTTACTTTCCTATTCGCTCATTTTCTACCAGATTCTTTCATCTGGCGGATCGCTTGGTTCATCTGCTCGATCACCCGTTGCCGGGAAGCTTCCGTCCAGGTAAAGACATATTCCGTTCCGGGACGCAAAAAATAGATCACGAGTTCCGCCGCCGGCTGGCCGAAAATTTCCTGAACGGCCAATCCATATAGGAGCATTTGCAGTTCATACGGGGCGGCCAATTGGCGAAGGTTTCGCCCCTTGACCTGGTGGGTCTTAAAATCAACCACATGCCAGCGGCCCTCGCCGTCCTGATACAGACAATCCAAAAAGCCTTGTACATAATCGCCGGTCGGTTCCGATTGGCCCGGCGGCCAGCTCAGTAAAAACTCTACCTCCCGATAGACTTTCTGGGCAGAGGCGATCTGGTTGGCCCGCTTCGAGTGCGAAAATTTCTGCACCATTTCCACCGCCTGGTTTTGAATCCGCCCGGCGTCTTCCGCCGACAGACGCCCCAGATGGCGGAATGCCAATCGGGCGGCCGCATCGGCAACTCCCTCCGGCGACCGATAGTCCATTTGGGCTAGGATGGCGTGGATCAAGATACCCAGGTCCAGGGCTTCTTCCCGGCCCATCCCGGCCTCTGGAAGGTATTCCTGGCGGCGATCGGACGTTTCTTCTCCCACGGCAAGAAGCTGCAATTGGCCGCTCAATCGGGAAAAAGAGTATCGACGCGGCGCCTCTGAATCCGGCGGCAGCGGTCCGATGGAGGCGGGAACCCGGCCGCCGCCTTCCTGGAGTGTTTGGTCTGTTTTCTGGAGCAGGTCTTCCAAGTAACGGCGAGTCCGGTCCGAGACGGTTTGGCCGGTAAACTCCGGACGGGTCTGAACCACCCGAATTTCCGGCGCCGGATATCCTTCGGGCAAGTTTGCTTTCAATTGGCCGGTCTCCAGATCAAACCGCTGGTCTAAAAGCCGCATCCAGGGGCTTTGCGGCGTCTTCTTCCCCCAGCCGGTCGAAAGGATCAGATAGTCGGCGGCCCGGGTGGCGGCCACATAGAATATCCGCATCGACTCTTCCAGCTCCGCCATCTGCTCTTCATAGCGATAAATATCCCAAAAGGTAACCTTTGGGTTTTTCTTGTCTTCGTTGAATTCGGATGGCGGGGGGATCATCGGCCCGTATTCTGGATGGAACGCCGCGTTTTCCCGAAATCCCCCAGACTTCCGATCCAAGTCGGCCGCGATGACGATTGGGAATTCTAGCCCTTTGGCCTGGTGGATGCTCATCAACCGGAGGACATCCGAAGTTTCGGGAAACGTGGCGGCCAAAGGTTCTTTTGGCTCCCGGGCCACAAACTCGCTCAGTTGTCGGGTGAAATCCGCCACGGTGAACAGCCCGGTGCGATCCATCGTGCGGGCCAAGTCGATGAGTTTATGGAGATTGGCCAATTTGCGCAGGCCCAAAAACTCGGCCAGCAGGGCGGCGTCGTAACCGGTCCGCTGGAGGGCTTCCTGAATCAGTTCGGCGATCGGCAGCCGGTCTTTGTCGGCCCGGAGCGACTGCAACGTAGCGGCGGCAAACTGTACTCGGCGGCGCTGGGTCGGTTCCAACGTCGTCGGCAGATCGTCCGCGCACAATCCCGCCCAAAGCCCCCCAGGATGCCGGGCCAACCAATACAATGTTTCATCGTGCAGATTGAAAAACGGGCTGCGCAACACGCCCACCAGGGCCGCGTCATCCAGCGGCGACTGGACGGCCCGAAGCAGGTGGACCAGATCGTAGATTTCCTGCTGGGCGTAGAACGCATGGCCGCCCACCAGATAATAGGGAATTTCGTATTGCCGGAGGGCCTCCTCATAAATCTGCACATCCGACAAGGCCCGGAACAAGATGGCGATGTCGCCGGGTTGGGCCGGGCGGAGTCGATCGACGCCCTGTTTGGCGGCTTCTTCGTCCCGGACCAAAGGCGTCCGGCTGTCCAGCAGTTGCCGGATCCGGCGGGCGATCCACTCGGCCTCGTGGCGGCGGATATCTGGTGCTTTGGCTTCCTCGGAGGCGGCTGCATTTTCCTGGGCGCCTTCTTCGTCGCCTTCGGCTTCGTTTCCTTCCTCCGCCGAATCCTGCTGGGCAGTTTCCTTGGCCCAAAGGAACTCGACGATCGGCTGTGGGTTCATCTGTTTCCGATGGGGGCGGAGCGGTTCGTACTCAGGTCCGAACTCCTCGCAAAACAGGGCGTTGACGAAATCCAATACGCCCGGCTGGCTGCGGAAGTTTTCGGTAAGCGAAAGTCGGCCCGGTGCAGGAAGCGATGAGCGAAGCCGATGGAACTCCTCCGGACGGGCGCCGCGAAACCGATAGATCGACTGCTTGTAGTCGCCCACGAAGAAAAGTTTTCCCCGCAGAAAATCGTCGCCGCACAGACGCTCGATCAGCCGAACCTGCATCGGGTCGGTATCTTGAAATTCATCTACCAGCAGATGCCGGATTTCGGCGGCCAATCGGCCTCGGATGTCCTGGCCGTAGGGGCCTTCCAGCAGGCGAACCGCCTCGGCCACCAGATCGTTGAAATCCAACGCCGCCTGCCGGCGTTTTTCCTCCTGGTAGGCCCTCAGCACCTCGTCCGCCAAACCTAGTACATGCAAGGCCATGCGGGCCAGGAGCTCGACCTCAGTAGGTTCCGGCCAATGGGAGAATTTGTCCAACTGATCTAATGGCCCCTCCCGAAACTCTTTTGCCGCCTCTTTGTATTCCTCGTAAAATTGCTCACTTGGCCATTCTGCTCTGGAAGTTTTGTCCACGCGAGCGTTTTCCCGGAGGGTTTTTACGTCGGCCGCCGGATCGGTGCTATGAGGCAAATTTTCCAGAGTTTTTTTTACCAGGGACAACCGTTGCCGGACCTTGGGCGAGTGCGGTTCTACAGACCCGATCAATCGAAACTGAGTTTGAACGATCGGGTCTTGGTAAAACTCCTGGATATATCGCGACCTCCAGGATTCATACAGTTTTTCCCAATGGGAGGCCAGTTCTTGCGGGGTTCGTTGGGTCCAGTAGTGGAAGTCGATGTGGAGCCGGCGGTCCAGAAGCTCCTGCACCATGTCGCGCACGGTCTGGAGGCTATAACTGGTCAAAAGTTCCAGTAGCGGTTCCTGCTGTTGGGCCAGTCGGCTGCGGAGCGTATCGTCCAGCAGTTCCAAAAGGAGGGTCTCGGCTTCCGGTTCAGTGAGCACCCGGAAATGGGGATCCAGGCCGGCCTCGACGGCGTGTCGCCGAAGTAATTGGCTGCAAAAGGAATGGATGGTGCTGATGCGGGCCGAGTCCAACTCCCGAAGCAGGCCCAACCAATGAAGGGCGTTCTGCTCGTCGTCAACCGTCAGAAGCCTGGCCCGGCAAGCCCGTCGGATGCGAACTCGCATTTCCCGGGCCGCCCGTTCGGTAAAGGTGATGGCCGCCAGTTCGCTCAGCCGGGCTGCGGGGCCGCCGGTTGCCGTCGGGTCCAGGTAGCTCAAAAACCGCTCGGTCAACACATGCGTTTTGCCGCACCCGGCACCGGCCGACAGCGCCACCGACACCCGCCGCTGCCGAATGGCCTCCTGTTGCTCCTGCGTCAGTTGCATGATGCTCGCCTCGCCAGAACCGAAACAGACATGATAATCAGACAGGAATGAATCCGTGTGGGCAGGGGCTTGTTTCCGAAGAGGTTGGCTCGAGAGATCGGCTTCCAGTCCCGGCCCTCTTTCAGGGCGTCTCCTCCCACCAGACTATCGCCCGGATTGCCCCTCTCACCTTAGAGAGGTGCTTTCCGACGGAGAACAGACGCCACTTTTTTGTATCCCAGAGGAGCATTTTTGCCAAGGGGGCTATTCTCCACGAAGACCAGGGAGATTGGGGAAGGGGGGACCACATAAAAGCCTACCTGAATTGGCAAAATTCTTGCGGTCGAAGTTCTAAAGAGGATATAATCGCCCTTTGGGGGCTTGCTTCCAGAAGAACACAAAAGAGGCGGCGGGGAGGGGGGCTTAGAGGCTGTAACAAAACGGAGACCCAAAAGATTCGACCTATTCTCCCTCCCTGGAGGAAGTGAGTAGCAAAGGCCGTTTTGTTAGAGCTTCTTAAAATGAAAGTAACATTTTAGCCGAATGCAGTACTTTGTCATTCCTGCGCAATCGCCCAATCCAGGCGTCTTGCAGCCGCTACATAGGAGGAATAACAATGTAGCCGCCACATTAGCCCTTGGATTGAGAGCTTGCGCGGGAATGACAATGCTGGATAAATTTCTTCCTAAAATAAGCCTCCTTTGCATTCGGCTGAAATGTTACAAATGAAAAATGTATCTGTTAACTAGGTGTTTCCCAGATCTTTCAAAAGGAGGGTATGCCATGAAACGAATCGTTTTGCTGGTGATGGGGCTCGGTTATTTCGGCCTTACGTGGCTCGGCCAGACGCAAGGGGCTATCATGCAGGTCTCGCAAACCGCGCCCACCGTAGATGGAGCGGACATTGCCCAACTGGTGGGCGGGCAAGACCTCGGCGGCGACCAGGGCCACATCTGGTCCAACCGCCCCGTACAAGGCCAGACCTTTACCACCGGCGCCTATTCAGGTGGTTATACGCTCAAAGCGGTTACACTCCAAAATCTCAACAATACCACCACCGGGACGACGTTTACCATTCGAGTCGGCGAAGTCAGCGGCACGACCTTTACGCCGGTCTTTACGGAAACGGCCAATGCGGTTTCGATTGTTCCGGGGGATTATATCACGTTTATTTTCGATCTGCCGGTCAAATTGGCCCCGAACAAAGTCTATGGGTTTGATGTCGGCGCGGCGGGCAACGGATTTGTTACTTCCAATACGACCAACAACATGGCCTATCCCTGGGGTGTAGCCTACAGTTCCGGGGCCAACGGAGTGGGGGATACCACGCTGATTTTGCACAACGGCTATCCCAGCGGCGCTAATGGGGATCGGGTGTTCCATCTGGATATAGACGAAGGCCAACCGCCGCTATCGAGCGGCCGGATCAGCGTGAATTTCGTGGGCGGCGGGTCGAACGATTACGGCGCCTATCAGGTTACCGGCACCGCCGGGGCTGTGCCTCTGCCGAATTGGAACAATATCATGGGCCCAGCCTGGAACAATCCGGATGTCTTCAATCTGACGTTAAAAGATTCTAATGGCGTGGATACCACCGCCCGGATCACCGTCGATGTGTCCAATACCTGGTACTCCGGGGCGGATACCAGCACCCAGGACGGCCTGCTGCTGAAAGGCTATTTGGACAATGCGGCTGGCAATCCGGTCCGGGTGGTGGGGCTGGACGAGGCGTTTGCCAATCCGTTCGGCTACAAGGTGATTGTTTATTACGACACGGATAGCGGCGGGGCGTTTGAGATCCGGGTAACGGATTCGCTGGGCAATAGCAATACCAAGTGGGCCTATGAAGCCCAGGGGAGCAATTACACGCCCAGTCTTGGTCTGGTGGAAAGCACCGCCCGCACGCAGGACGAAGCCATTGCCGCCCTGGAACTGGGTTGGACCAGCAACTATGTGGTCCTGGGCGATTTCTTCGGGCCGAACTTTAACGTGTATCTAACCAACGGCAACACGCCGCTGGACGACCGGGCTCGGATCGCCGGGCTTCAGATCATCGCCAATCCTGTGCCGGAACCGGCTACAGGAATCTTGGCCGCCTTCGGTTTCGCTGTACTGGGACTATTGGTCTGGCGGCGGCAATGATCAAGCCTGGATGATGTTGCTAAGGTCAATCAGATAGAGTTGTCGGCCGGCTTCGTGGACCGAGTCGATACAAATGTATCTACCGGTGCGGCTGGTGCGCGGATGCAGGTCGCAGCGCCATTCATAGAACGGCGGCTGTCGATACTCGGGCCCTTGATAAAACCCACCCAACGGGATACGCTCTTTCCGCTCGGTATCGTAAAGATAGAGATTCTGTTTGCGCTCCCGGTCCGGATAGGTGTCGGAGACGAACCATCGAGGGTTAGGCAGGTAGTTGCAATGGCCGTCGCCGGTCATCAGGACTTCTTCCACGCTGCCGCCAGGACTATCTTCCAACAGGAGGAAGCCGTCCGGTTTTCGTTTGCGGGTCCAAACCAGGATATGTTTCGGGTCCCGCCAGATGAAATGGCTCGTCACGCCGTTGTCGTCGATAATCCGGAGATTAGAGCCGTCCGGAGCGGCGGTGATCATTCGTGTCCTATGCCCCGGCTTCTCAGGCAGACGCCAACGGTGGAGGAACACAAACCGACTTCCATCCGGATTGACCAGCAAGTGGTTGAACCAATGCTTCGATTGGCCGAACTCGGCCTGCGGCCACGGTATCTTGGCCACCTCGGCCAGGCTGATGATCAGCTCCGTTTTGCCGCTCTGGAGATCGACCCGCCAAATGCCGGAATCTTTCGGCGCCAATTGGTCGGCGTAGGGGTCGGGGATGCCGTTATAGCCGTAGCCGGGACGCATGTCGCCCAGGCGGCGAAAATCGGTGCTAACGGCCCATCGGCCGTCGGGACTAACAGCGTAGATGGCCATCGGCAGGGTCCGCTTCTGGCCGGTCTTTATGTTCAGAATATGGCAAACATAGCGGTCCTTTTGCCGATCGTTCCAGAGGATTTCGTCGGCGAAACCGGGCCGCCACTGAAGCATACATCCCTGCTGCCAGCACCAGGCCGTGCTGACGCCCAGTTCGGTCCAACGGTCGCCGTCGGCCAGGTCGATCATGCCGATCCGGACCACATCGTCGGGCTTGGGCGAGCGATGCTCGAAATCCACCTCCATGCCCAGCACATAGCGATCCGTGGGATCGAACTGCCATTTGTCGTAGTAGCCGAACCAGTGGAACTTCGGTCCCTTGGTAATTGCCCGGCAAGGGGGCAGTTTCGTGTCGGGTGGGGCCGCCCGAAGCCCGCTAGAACCAAAAAGGCCGCCAGCGCCAAAAGCCGCCGTCAGCCGAAGCCAATCTCGTCGCGTCAGATTGCCGAAAGTAGCCATTGCTAGGTCTCCTATCTATTGCACGTCGCTCGCATATCGTTATCGCATATCGGTAACATTTTAGCCGAATGCAAAGGAGGCTCGAAATTTGCCCGATATTGTCACTGCCGCTCTAGCTGGAATCCAGGGTCCTATGAGGCGGCTACATTGTTATTCCTCCCAAGTAGAGGCTGCAAGAAGCCTAGATGGGGCGCTTGAGCGGCAGTGACAAGGTACTGCATTCGGCTAATTTTTACACCAATTTCCATTTTGCCTGTCGTAGCACGGCCCGAGGATTGTCTTTCATGAGTTCGTACCAAACCGTAAGCAGCGAGCCGTCCGATAGTTGCACCGTGCTGGGATAGCCCAGGTCGCCGCCAACGCCGTCCTGGGCGATCAGGATCGCTTCGGACCAGTGCTGGCCGTGGTCTTCGCTCAGCCGGGCCTGCACACCAAAGGGCGGCCGACGATGCCCGTAGGTCATCAGAAGCCGATCGTCTCGGAGCCGAAGCAGGTGCGACGGCAACCCCCAAACGCCGATCTCATAGGGTACCGCCCAGGTTTTGCCGCCGTCGGTCGAATGGGTCTGAAGGGTTTCACTTGGGTTGGCTTTGTTGTGGTTTCGGATTTGGACGACCAAGCGACCGTCGGCCGATTCGACCCCGTGCAGCTCGTGATATTCACGATGGTCGTCGCCGGGCCGGGTGGGGATTTCGGCAATCCATTTCCAGGTTTGTCCGTCGTCGGTCGATTCGCACACGCCATTTCGTTCCTTGGCGTGCCAAAGTTCTTTGCCTGCATAGAGCAAGCGACCGTCTCGGAGTTGGAACGGCCCATGAGGACTATTGACCGGAAGCCGATACGGGGCAGACCAGGTGGCGCCGCCGTCGGTGGATCGGAGCATCCATTGGCCGAGCATCGCATCCCGCTTTTCTGCGGGCAACCGTCGGTGGGCGGCCTGCCAACGACGAAGCCGAGCTGGGGCCCAGCTTGGTTTGCCCTCGGCCAGGCGGCGTTCCTCCCGGGTCAAGATGCTTTCATAGGCCAACGAAGTGAACGTAGTTACCAGGATGCTGCCCTGGGCGGTTTCCAGCACGCCGGCGTCGCGGTCGTCGATTTCGGTATCCATCAGCACACAGGGCCACCCCCAGGTCTGGCCTTCATCGTCGGATCGCATCATTTCCACCCTGCCGAACGGGCAGACATGTTCTTCCCGGCCGCCGGAATAGACCAAAAGCAATTGGCCGTTGCGTCGGCGGGCCACGGTGGGCCAACCGTGATAAAGATCCGATTGATGCGAAATGACCTTGGTTTCCAGCAGTTCGATTTTCGGTGCTGCCTGCGCCCGCCTTGTCCAGATCCATCCGATGCTCCAGCTTGCGGTAGCCGCTGCCGCCCCTTGCAACAGTTGCCGACGAGAAATACGCATGTTCATGAGAATTCTCCTCAAAGAACGCAGTAGAAAGACCTTCCCAAAGAGGCGTTTTCCGATAAATGCTTGTGTACAAAAAGCCGCTTTAACGACGCCAGCCGCCATCTCCGCTCGCAACGACTCCGCATTTGAAAAAATTGCCGCCTGGCAATTATGCTATCCAAGACGGTGGGGCGTGTCTATAGGCGGGCGGATGGGCGGAGCGGTAAGAGTTCATCCAATGAAAGATGCTGTGTTGTAACCCAGTCCATTAGACTGGTTTGGTCGCCGTGTGGACAGAGGAGGGTACGTAACCTAGTCTGTTAGACTGGCCTGGTTAACAACTTGCCGCGGGGACAGACGACGGTAGGGGCGGAACGAACTTTTCCGCCTTCTCAGGCGGTAGGCGTCTTGGCCTTGGAAGCGACCTGATCAATAAGAGCGGTGGTGGAATAGTCGGCGGCGGCGGGGGCAAGCAGCACCTGGCCGCCATAGCTTAAGACGAACTCCCGACCGACCACGCCAGCCAGTCCCTCTTTGCCTCCTTTGACCAGTACGTCTGGTCGGATCCGTTGGATCACCGGCAGGACGCTGGCCGAGTCAAAAAGCACCACGTAATCCACGCAAGCCAAGGCGGCCAGCATTCGCGCCCGGTCGTCTTGGGGGAGGATGGGTCGGCTGGGGCCTTTCAGTTCCCGGACGCTTCGATCGGTGTTTACCGCCGCCACCAAAACGTCTCCCGCCTGTTTGGCAAACTCTAACGTGGAGAGATGGCCCGGATGGAGGAGGTCGAAACAACCGTTGGTCAGTACGATCCGTCGGCCTTTGGCCCGCCAGTAGGCCAATTCGCTCAGCAGGAGTTCCAAGGGGAGGATTTTGGCCCGGCTGGCTTCGATTCCTCCGAGGCGGACGAGTTCGGTTCGCAATTCGGTTCGATGGATAGGCGTACAGCCGATGCGGGCCACTTCCAACCCGGCGGCCAGGTTGGCCAGTTCCAGGGCGGTCGGCCAATCGGCGCCGGAAGCAATCGCATATCCGAGGGCGGCCAACACCATATCGCCCGCGCCGGTTACGTCATGGACCTCTCTGGGCCGAGCAGGAAAGTGGCGGGCCTCCTGCTGGCCATCCGTCCAGACAATGCCGTCCCGGTCCATTTTGACCGCCGCCGATTGCACGCCGAAATCCAGCAGCCGTTTGGCCGCCGTTAGTCCATCCTGCACCGCGGCAATCTTCATCCCCAGGGCCAAGCCTGCCTCTACCCGATTGGGTAACAAACACCTACAGCCGGCATACCGGCGATAATCGGCCGAGCGGGCAGGGTCCGCCAAGACCGGCGTCCCCGCCGACCGGGCAATGGCGACCAACTGCGGGACAAATGCCCCAGAACAAACCCCTTTGCCATAGTCGCTTAGCAAGATACAGTCGGCCCAGTCCAACCGCTGCCAAACCGCTTCCAAAAGCCGATTGGCCGCGGCGGCGTCGATCGGCCGACTCTCTTCCCGGTCCAGCCGAAGGAGTTGCTGCGGCGTTCGACCTTGGGATCGGCCCAGGAGACGATGTTTGACGGTGGTTCGGCGATCGGGCAAACACAAAACCGACTGAGCGTCGATCTGGGCTTGTTGCAGAAGGCGAAGCAGTCGGCGACCGGCCGAATCGGCCCCCACCACGGCGGCCAAACAGACCTCGGCGTCCAACCGAGCGGCCATGGCCGCCACACTGCCCGCCCCACCCAGTCGATTCTCCCGCCGCCCGGTCTGAAGTACCGGGACCGGCGCTTCTGGGCTGATCCGGGTGCAATCCGCCCAGGTGTATCGGTCCAACATCAGATCGCCCACGACCAATAGCCGGGGCCGACGCTGCTGGCAAAGCAGTTCTGCTAAACTCATGGACATCCATGTCCCCTTATGGATGAAAAAGACCAACGGGCGAGATTTTCCGAAACGATTGCTTTGGAAAAACCGACGCGCCACTCAGGCCGGGAATAAAAGCATCGCCGGATTGTATCAATTCCGGTCGTTTAGGTCGATGGAAGTTTTCTTGCCTCCCGGAGGAACCCCATTGCTCAAGGGGATCGCCCCCGTCCGGAAAATCAGGGAGAAACAGGGGCCGACGAACTCTGCGCCATTTTCGGGAGACCACTATTGAGTGGTGTTTACCTCCCCCTGTTTGGAGTGGGAACCTCTGATAAAATCGAAGCCGCAACGGGGTGCTCGTACACATTTTGGGTGGGATCGGTGGGAAAGTGCATTGTATTAGAGGCTCTAAAAACTTTTCGAGGGAAAATCGAACTTCAGGAAGACAAATTCCGTAAATGATATGCCCTTTTTCGGTGGGGAGGGCTTGAAGTACACATTTAAGGGGGGGTGCAGACCATTATTTGGGTGGTTTCGTTTACGGCAAGGGGTGGGCAGAAGTCGCATTGATTTCCGACTAGTCTTTTTTGGGGAACATTATGGTTCTTCAACTCAAAGAGGTGAAAAAGTCGTTCCTGGAGCCGGACGGCTCGCCGCTGCCGATTTTGGATATTCCGTGGTTTGAGCTAGGGCCGGGGGAACAGATGGTGTTGGTGGGTCCCAGCGGGTGCGGCAAAACGACGCTGCTGCACGTCATTGCCGGGATCAGTCGTCCCGACTCGGGCCATGTGAAGGTCAATGGTTGGGACATTACCCTGATGAGCGAGGCGGAGTCGGATCGGTTTCGAGCGGAGACGATTGGATATGTGTTTCAGACGTTCAATTTATTGCCCGGTTTTACGGCCCTGGAGAATGTGATGTTGGGGATGCGGTTTGCTCGTGGGCGGGTGGATCGGGCGCGGGCCAAGCAGCTTTTGGAACGGGTTGGTCTGGGGCATCGGTTGCACCATAAGCCGACGGCCTTGTCGGTGGGGGAACAGCAGCGGGTTTCGGTGGCCCGAGCGTTGGCGAATCGGCCTTCGCTGATCCTGGCCGACGAACCGACCGCCAACGTCGATGCAGGCCATCAGCAGCAAATCGTCGATCTATTGCGGCAGACCTGCCAAGAAGAGAAGGTGGCCCTGCTGCTGGTAACCCACAATATGGACGTGGCCCGGCAATTTCCGCGTGTGGATCGGCTGGAGGATTTCAATCTGGTGCTCAAAAAGCCGACCAAGCCTAACGGGGCCGCCGCGGAGGCCTAAATCCCGCCGGCCTTGGAGAGGTCGGCCCGGCGTAACACGCCAGACGTTGCAGGAGTTTTTTTCAACCCAAACAAGGCAACCGGAGTTTTTCTTTGGCAGAACCGAACCGCTTTGGTTCAGCCTGCTAGGCGGCCGGATTGATCGGAAGGAGAATGGCGGATGAGTTTGTGGCTGATTGCATGGCGGAACATCCAGCAGCGTTCGTTGGCGTCTGCGCTGACGGGGTTGTCGATGGCGTTGGGGGTGGCGCTAGTGGCGGCGGTGCTGGTGATTCATGGGGTGATTGATCGGAGTTTTCGGCGTGGGGCACAGGGGTACGATTTGGTGGTTGGGCCTAAAGGCAGCCCCCTGCAACTGGTGCTCAATACGGTCTATTATCTGGGCGATCCGGCGGGGAAGATTCCCCATGAGCACTATGTGGAGTTGATTTCCCATCGGTTTCAGCTTCCGGACGGTCGAGTATCGCCGCCGTTTAAGGCGGCCATTCCGGTCTGCATGGGGGGCAGCTATTTGGGGTTTCCTTTGGTGGGCACGACGCCGGAGTTCTTTGAACTTTCGTTCATGGAAGGGGAGCATTACCAGTTTACTCAGTGGGGCGGCCAAGGCCGAAACATGGAAACCCGCAATATCTGGGAGGCGGTGGTAGGACCGGCCGCCGCCAAGGCCGCCAATCTCAAACTGGGCGATCAGTTTCAGCCGCGCCACACCCGCGGCGTAGAAGAGGAAGAATGCCCCGAAGAGCATCATCCATTTACCGTGGTGGGTATTTTCGCCCCGACCGGCACTCCCAACGACCGGGCCATCTTCGTCAATATCGAAGGCTTCTGGCAGATGCACGAACACCCCTCGAAGGATACGCCCTCCGAGGAACAAACAGAGGCCAGCCGCCGGTTTGTCTCCGCGGTGCTTGTGCGTCTGGACGAATCGGACCCGACCTTGAATGCGGCGATTCCCCGACTGATCGAGGACTATCGGATCGGCGGGGTGCAGGTGTTTCAGGCGGTGCATCCTTCCGTGGAAGTAACCAAACTGCTGGAAGGCATTATCGGCAATGTCCAGTTGGTGCTGCTGATTTTGGCGGTGTTGGTGGTGGTGGTGGCGGGGGTGGGAATCCTGGTGAGCATTTATAACTCCATGAATGAACGTAAACATGACATCGCCGTCATGCGGGCCTTGGGCGCCAGCCGACTGACCGTGATGATGGTCATCCTGCTGGAGTCGATCTTGCTTTCCTTGGGCGGCGGGGCGGTGGGCGTGCTATTGTCTCATGGACTGGTCGGCCTCCTGGGGCCTATCATTACCGAACATACCGGGGTGCAGATCAGTGCGTTGCAGTTTCAGGTAAGCGAATTGGTGTTGATTCCCGGACTGGTGATCCTGGCTTCGATCGTGGGCTATTTGCCAGCGGCGGCGGCCTATCGGACCGACGTGGCCAAGGCCCTGGCCGCCTCCCCGTAGAAAGACCTTTCTTCCCTATCGGCGCCCTCCTGGAGGGGCCGAAACAGTCTATCGACAAGGGTGCGAAAGCCTGATGGATCCATTGACAGACGCAGAAATCGGTTATCTGGACCAAGAGGCCGAAAGTCTCGAGGCGGCCCGCCCCTATCGACGCGTCTCCGCGTTGGCCGTCGGAAGCCTCGTTTGCGGCGCATTGGCTTGGTTGGGCGCCTATTTTGAATGGCTCTTGATCTTGCCTATGCTGGGAATCGGTTTGGGGCTGGCGGCGCTTACGCGGATCGACCGATTCCCCGACGAATTGACCGGCGCCATAGCGGCCAAGGTGGGAATGGGATTGTCTGCTGTCCTGGGCGCCGTGTGTTTGGTTTGGCATGGGTATCTTTATTTTGTGGCCGCTCCGCCCGGCTATTATCTGATCAGTTATGATATGTTGAAACCTCTGCCCGGCGCTGCAGCAGACGACCCTCCGCCGTCGGCCAAAGAATTGGAAGGCAAACGAGTATTCATCCGAGGCTATATGTATCCAGGTCGGCAGACGATAGGCATCGAACGGTTTACCCTGGTGCCCACACTTACCCATTGTCAGTTCTGTATGCCCAAACTCAAACCGACCGAACTTGTGGATGTGAAACTCGTTCATGGGCTGAAGACCCGGTTTACCAACCGCCGATGCGGCGTAGGCGGCATCTTCCATATCCGTTCCCCGGAGGATAAAGAACCCGGTTTGCTCTACCAAATCCAGGCCGATTATTTGAAATAGAGAGCAGCCCTTCCAAGAGATAGGTAGAAGACATTCCCCCCCTTGGTGGGCCTTCTGGCCCAGCCTCCCTCGGAGTAAAGACTACGAAGAACGACTTGGCCCAAGGGGAGGGCATTTAACCTTCTTTTTGCCCCTTCTGGGGAGCATGTTGCACCTCAGTGTTGCGGGAAGTTCTGCGAACTTTAGAGGGAATGGAACCTTTGGGGTTTGATTGTGTTTGTCTATCTTTCCTGTTTGGCCTATTTTGCCAAGTTCTTTTGCTCTTTTACTTCGCAAAAAGAACCAAAAGGGCTATATTCTATCGTTTGCGGTAACATTTCAGCCCGGAGAAGTATCCCACCCGGATGGTGCAGAGGGATGTTACTGCTGCATACGGGGTGGTCCAGGCTTGTTCCCGCATCGGCGGGAAACCAGAATAGCGGAACGGTGTAAAAACTGGGTCTTTGCTTTTGTAGGGAGGACGGGTTGCTCTGTTCGTCTGCCGTCGGAGCGGGAACAGGTTTCGCTGTTCGGCGGAGGTATTTCGGTTTTGCGAAGGCTGCGGTATGGCTAGTTACGTGGTGCGGTTTGGGGCGATGCGGTTTTTGGGCCTGTTTAGCGGGCCGGACAATAGCCGATTCGCCCGAGGAGATAAGGTGATCCTGTGTACGGAACGGGGTTTGGAGGTGGGCCAAATCCTCCGGGAGGCGGACGAAGCCATTCGGTCCCAGTTGGCTTCTGCGCCCCAAGGCCAAATCCTTCGCATCATGACCGCTGAAGACGCCAACGAGCTTCGTCGTATCCACGCCCACGAACAAGAGGAACTCGAAATCTGCCAGCGGTACGTGGATCAACTGGGCCTGCAGATGAAACTGGTGGATGTAGAGCATATCTTCGGCGGCGAGCGGATCATTGTCTATTATTTGGCCGACGCTCGGGTAGATTTTCGTGAATTGGTTCGCCAGTTGGCCGCCGAGTTCAAGACCCGGATCGAAATGCGTCAGATCGGCGTGCGGGACGAAGCGAAGCTGCTGGCCGATTACGGCGATTGCGGTTGCCCGGTCTGTTGCAATACCCATTTGGCGGTCATGCCGCCGGTGTCGATGAAAATGGCGAAGGTCCAGAAATCCACCTTGGACCCAACGAAAATCTCCGGCCGATGCGGCCGATTGAAATGTTGTCTTCGGTACGAATATCCGATCTACGACGAAATCCTTCAGCAATTGCCGACGATCGGGTCTCAGGTGAGCACTCCTTCTGGACCGGGCCGGGTGATCGGCGTAGAAATTCTGCCGCGTCGGGTCCTGGTGGAAACCGACGATGGGGTGCAACGGCATTTCACGCCAGAAGAAATCACCGTGCTGGTCGAAAGCCGGACGCCGGAAGCCCCGGAGGAACTCTTACCGGAGTAAGCCCCGGGAGGTTCTGGTCCCCGGTCCACGGAAAGTCGATTGCGGGGCGGATTCCTCCGCACGGCTAAAATGTTAAGAATAGACCATGTTACCTTATAATTTCTGCGTTCTGTTTTACTGCTATGTTTGATCCGTTGCGAGCGATTGCCCAATTGGTCCAAGAAGACAAACGGTACAAACTGGATGCGTATTTGTTTGTGTTCGAGGCGTTACATTTTGCCCAGGAGAAACTTCGGATGGGCCGGGAAGCCCCCAGTGAACCGATTCCCGCCGGCGATGCCGGAGAAGGCAACCCTGGAGAAACAGAAAGTCCGGTGGGCCGCCATGTAACCGGCCAGGAGCTGTGCGAAGCGATCCGGCAATATGCGTTGCGGCAATACGGCTATATGGCCAAGACGGTGCTGAACAGTTGGGGCGTTTCTACCACGCGGGATTTCGGAGAGATCGTGTTCAATTTGATTAAAATCGGCCAGATGCGGAAAACTCCAGAGGATCGGATCGAAGACTTTGATAATGTCTATGATTTTCAGACCGCCTTTGTCGATCAGTTCCGCATTCAACTGCAAGACGCCCACAGCTCCGGCGCCGCATAGGTTCTGGAACCGGCGAAAGCCGTCGGCAAACAGTAGGAAAAGGGTGTTGCCATGTCCCGTTCCGCACGTTCGGAGAACAAAGGTTCCCGCAGCGGCTTTGAAAAGCCCGCCGGGACCATGCCCCAGACGTCTTGCCAGGCCGCTTCGCCCCCGACGGCAGGCCAACGGCTGTTTCTTTGGCTCACGGCGGCCCTATTGGCCGGTTGGATCATCCTGCTGAGTCTTTTGGCCTGGTGGTCGTGCAGGTAAAATGGTGGGCGTAATCAAGCTTCTCAGACCATGCTCAGGAGCATCTCGGATGAAAGCACCCTTTGGTCGGCGTTGGTGCTGGTTATGGTGGGGCGGTTGCCTGGCAGGAATGGTTTGGCTTGGCCGGCCAGACGGCGGCTGGACGCTTTGGCCGCCGTCTGGGTGTACGTCGGGTTGGGGCTTGGCTCTGGAGGTCGCCGTCGAAAAGGACGAACCAAAGTCCGAGCCTTCCGAAGGCCGCAAACCCGAAAAACCGGTCCTGAAGAAAGATCATAAAAATTTGCTCATCTATTGGGACGCCCAAGGCCGAGAACACCCCGTCCGCACGCCGGAAGATTGGCAACGGCGTCGGGCCGACATCTTGCAAGGGTTTCAGGAAGCAACCGGGCCGCTGCCGGAGAAGTTCCGCCAAACCCCGTTGGATGTCCAGATGCTGAAAACCGAGGAAACGCCGCAGTATCGGCGAATTAAACTGACTTATCAGCCGGAGCCAGGCGACCGGGTCCCGGCTTGGCTTCTGATCCCCAAAAACCTGGGGGGCCGAACCGCCGCCATGCTCTGTCTGCACCAGACGATACCGATCGGCAAGGACGAGCCGGTCGGCCTGGGCGGTTCCCCGTCGCTCCACTACGCCCATGAGTTGGCCCAGCTTGGGTTTGTGTGTCTAGCGCCGGACTATCCTTCGTTTGGCGAATATCCCTATAACTTCCACACCCAGGGGGCCCACTATGCAAGCGGCACGATGAAAGCCATCTGGAACAATATCCGTGCGGTGGATCTCTTGGAGGCCCGGCCTGAGGTGGACCCGAAGCGGATCGGTTGCATCGGCCATTCCCTGGGCGGGCATAACGCCATCTATACCGCGGTGTTTGAACCCCGGCTCAAAGTGATTGTGTCCAGTTGCGGATTCACACCTTTTCATGATTATTACGGCGGACGATTGGATGGCTATGTCCAAGACCGATATATGCCTCTGATTGGTTCCCGATTTGGCAAAGATCCGGATCGGGTGCCGTTTGATTACTATGAATTGATCGGCGCCCTGGCCCCCCGGCCGTTTTTGACCAATTCTCCGCTCCATGACGATAACTTCGACGTCGGCGGCGTCAAAAAAGTCATGGCCGAGGCCAGCAAGATTTACCAACTCTACCGGGCGACAGAGCATCTGATCGCCTATCATCCGGACTGCGGCCATGATTTTCCGGAACCGGTTCGGAAGGAGATTTACCGCTTTGTATGTCGGTACTTTGGTTTGCCGGCGCCTGACGCCTCGGCCCAACCACCGGCCAAACCATAATTCCCGATCAACCCTTCTGCCGCCATTTCAAAGGCTCTTTCCAGATATTGCAGAGGTCTGCCTGTGATCCAGCGGATTGAATCGCTCGACGATCCACGGATTGCTGGCTATCGGAACCTGCCGGATCGCACCCTACGGGGGGAGAACATCTTCCTTGCCGAGGGCAAACTGGTCGCATTGCGGCTTCTGGATAGCTCGTATCCGGTGGAGTCGGTTTTGGCGGCCGACGAACACGCCGACGAGATGGCCCAGATCGTCGCCGATCGGGCGCCGGTGTTTGCGGCCTCAGAAGAACTGATTCAACAGATTGTCGGCTATCCATTTCATCGGGGAGTGTTGGCCTTGGGACGCCGACCGGCGCAAACGCCCACCTGGGCGGAGGTGTTAGATCAATTTTCCTTAACCCAGCCGTTGCGCCTGGCGGTCCTGCCGGCCATCAACCAGCCGGAAAACCTGGGCCTGATCTTTCGCAGTGCGACGGCCCTAGGCGTCGATGTAGTGCTTTTGGGACCGCAAACGGTCGATCCGCTTTCTCGGCGGTCGATTCGTCTTTCGATGGGCGGTGTGTTGCACATCCGGTGGGCCAGGACGGAACATCTCGTTCATGATCTTCGCCAGTTAGGCGACCGCTGGCAGGTCCTTCGGGCGGCGGCGGTTGTCGATCCGGAGGCCACACCCCTGGAGGAGTTTTCCTGGCCCCAGCGGGCCGCCTTGCTTCTGGGCAATGAGTTTGAGGGCTTGCCGCCGTATGTCGAGCGACTTTGCGACGTTCGACTGACGATCCCGATGCGCCATCCTATGGATTCCTTGAACGTGGGCGTGGCCGCCGGGATATTTCTATATAGGATGTGCTCCGGGAAACCCTTTTGATAGGAAATCGCACCGGTCCCATTGGAACGTCCCGATAGGTTCTGTCCCCGTCTGCGGCGGCCAGACGCTGCCGGCCTTGCGCCTCTTTGCTCTTGTTGATCGAGCCGATCGGGCTGCGCCTCTTGGAATCGCAAAACGCCCAGGTTAGAATCCAGAGTACGGGTTTTTTTCGTTGGAACCTTCGGACGCATCGAGGGGCGTCGTGCAGAAAGAGGAAATGGAAAAATGTATATTTTATTTTCTGGAGTGAAGCAAGTTTGGGAGCGGCGGCTCGGGCGGAGAAACGACGAACACGCTTTCCCGGCAGAGAGGAAAACCTCGGTAAGCAAACCTTTAAGCCCACAGCGCCAGACGCTGCAAAACGTCAGACCAAGGAAACTGGCGCTAGTATGTCTGGTAGTCCTTCTAGGGCTTCTTCCGACGGGTATTTTTATTGGACAGGCGGCGGCGGAGGAGGAGGCGGGCCAGAAGGTCCTCTGGGAGAAAAAATCGCCGTACAACGATATTCTGGTAACCGAAGACGCCCAGGGGCTGCGCACCCTGTGGTTCGAGCGGTGGGGCGCCCGGCAAAGCGTCGTCAAACCCGGCGACCCGGCGCATGTGGAGTTGCCCTACGCACGGGCCATGCCGGTAGGCCTCCTTCTGGCCGAGCGCCGGCAGAGGGTCTTGATCGTCGGTCTGGGCGGCGGAACCATCCCCAGTTTCCTCCACCACTATTATCCTCAGCTAAAAATTGATGTGGTGGAGCTGGACCCAGAGGTGGTAACGGCGGCCAAAAAGTTCTTCGGATTCCAGGAGGATGAAAACCTACGGGCCTTCGTACAAGATGGACGTAAGTACATCGAAGAGACGAAGCTCCGGTATGATGTGATCTTTCTGGACGCCTTCGGCGCCGAAAATGTGCCGCCGCCGTTGACCACCCGGGAATTCTTGCAAGCCTGCCGGCGGGCTTTGGCCCCAGGCGGACTGGTGGTGGGCAATATCTGGAGTCGGGCCTCCAATCCCCTGTACGACTCGATGGTCCGCACCTATCAGGATGTGTTCGAGACGGTTTATATCCTGGAGGCGCCCGGCTCGGGCAATCGGATTGTGTTTGCCCTGCCGCAGAAAAAGACCATCCAGAAGGCGGAGCTTGCCCGGCGGGCCAGCGAGGAGTCCCGCAGGCTTAAGTTCCGGTTCGACATGGGCGATCCGGTGGAACTGGGGTTCCGTCCGCCGGAAGACGACGGTTTGCGCGGCCGGGTGCTTCTGGACAAAGAAATGCTACAGCCGTCCACCCCACCCAAACCGAAACACCCCCAGCTTGCCCCATCGCCTTCGCAGGTGAAATAGTCGCCGGGAACCCAGGTGTAGAACAAAAGATCACCTCCCCGGAGGGCGGAGGGGACGACGGAAACAATGCCGTTGCTCCGGATCGGCTCAGTCGGGCAGGAAGACGTTTTGGCCCAGTTGGCGTGCCCATCGCATCGTGGACATAAATTTCGGCGATTTCCGGGGGTCTTCGTCGTACCATTGGAGGATGCCCCAACTGCCCCATTTGCTCCATCGGCTCACGGAGCTGAAATAGCACAGCAGATCGCCGCCCGCTTCGGTCCAGGCCTGGTAGTATTTCTGATAGATGTCGGCCAGGCGGGGATGCTGGTTGGCTGCCTGGAAAAGCCGGGTCAATGCCTCGTTGTTTTCCCCGCCTGCGACGCCGACCATGTGCTGGCCCGCTTCGTAGGCCACCAGCACCAGTCCGAACTTGTCGGCCGCTGCTTTCGACCGGCGGGTGGCTTCCATGGCCCTGGGCAGCGAAACCCGCTCCAGATAGTCCAGCACCTGGTCAACAGTCCATCGGGCCGCCTGGTCGGCGGTGGGTTCTTCTCCCTTCAAGGGTACATTCATCCAGATATATGGGGCAATGGCCAACGCATCGGCATGGCGCCAGGCGTCCTCAAACGGAAGCACAATGTTTTCCATCCACCATTGATTGCCCGCCTGCCAGGCCAGCACTCGGACCAGTCGTTCCGTGCCGCCGAAAACCTCCTCCCAGATTTTGAAAATTTCGACGCTTCTCCGGGCGTAGAACATGCCGCCGCCTTCCCAGGGTCGATCTTTCGGTCCCAGGCCAAGCTCTTCGGCCCGCTGCCAGCTATAGCGGGTCTGCGGAAACTGCGAGTTCCACACTTCGTTGGAGTATTCAATGTAGACCCGCAGTTTCGGATCGAGCCGCTCTTTTACCATCTGGGCAAACCGGCGCACATAATCATCGTCCGCTAGATGAGGCATACAAAACCAGGCGTCGGCCTGCTGGCGGTTGCAAAGGTCGATCATCCACTCCAAGGCCACCCCCTTGGCCGAGAAGGTGGCGTGCTGCGGCGTGGGCCGATCCTCCCAGCAGCGGATCGGGGAGCCGTTCGTATGCATCCAGTCCATAAACCGAAAACACCGGACGCCGCGCCAGCGTCGCAGGAAGTCGGGATGGAACGGCTCTTTCTGGTACGTGTTTTCAAAACCGGGCATGACCACCCGGATGTTGCGTACATAGTCGTTCGGATCGGTTTCCACGAGGCGGAGGAAGAAGCCGCCTTTTTGCGGATCGACCTGGATGCGGATTCGGCCGGGCTGCTGATCGACGATCCGAGCGGCCCCCGAGAAATCCAGTTTGCCTTGGCCTTCGTAGAAAACTGTATAGATACCGCCGGGGTAATGGCCGCCGTCGATAGTGCAAAGCGGCGTCTCGGCCCAGCAGTCGGGCTCCAAGCGTTTGACCCAGCCGTACTGGTCCAGATCGAGCTCCGGGCCTTTGCCCCAGGGGGCGCCTTTTCGCTGGCTGATCCAGGGCCTGGACATCCGAAACACATCGACAAAGGGGAGCTCCGTATTCCAGTCGGCCGGTCCGGCCAGGTTCATGCCCAAAGCGGGCTGAGGTTTCTTAGGCTTAGCGGCCATTTCCGTCGGCCCTGCCTTTGCCGCCCCCTGTTTCTGCTCCGCTCGGGCCTCTTCCGCCCCCAATCTAAGAGCCTGCCCGCAGCCAATTGCCAGTCCGAGAAACGTGAGCAGTCTTACTACTCGAGTAATCGGGGGAAGAAGATGGCCCATCTTACTATCCTTTCCTTTTGTACAGGTTACCCTAAAGATCGCTGTCCCGACGAGCGCCCGTCCGATGCCTCTTCCGGGGTGGTTTTCCTGGGATTGTAACATTTTAGCCGATGCAGTACCTTGCCACTGCTGCGCAAGCGCCCAATCCAGGATTCTTGCAACCTCTACTTGGGAGGAATAACAACGTAGCCGCCTCATAGGACCCTGGACTGCCGCTAGAGCGGCAGTGACAATCCGGGGCAGATTTCGCCCTAAAATAAGCCTCCTTTTGCATTCGGGTGAAATGCTACCTGGGATTTTAATTCGGTCGGTTTTGCGGCGAGAACAGGGCCGCCCATATTTCCATACTATGTTTTTGGTTTTGGGCGGCGATTTCGGCAAGGGTTTGGGTGGGTTGGCGAACCTGGATGCCCTGGGCTTGAAGCTGTTGGATCAGGGTTTGCGGATCGCGTTTAAGCACCTGGGCCACCAGTTCCAGGGACGCTTGTTCCATCGCTCCCATGATTTCCATGAAGGGAGGCCGTCCGTGCGGCCCACCGACGGGCAGAAAAGAGACGGCGCCCACGAGCACCAGAATCCCTATGATCACTGCTCCCAAAGGAGTGCGGAAATACCCCAGAAAAGCCCTCCAGTTGATCACTACATGCAGCACCGCCCCAAGCACAAAAAGCCAACTCATCCCCTCATGCGCCAGCTTGATCATGCCGACGTTCAGGTGGAAGAACATCAGGATTCCGGTAACCGACATGACGATAAAAGAGCCGATCGTCAGTGCGCCAGCCCATGTCCTGAGCCTACGCCAATCGTTCATTCGTGTCTCCTCCTCAATCCGGGTTTACCTCGAACTGGAGTTTTGCAAAATGGGCTAGTTCAGGTGTTCGTACACTGAACAGGTCCCTCAAAAATCCTGTGATTTTTGAGGGTAGGTAGTGTACAAGTTGGTGGAAATCCCAAATTTGCAAAACTCCAGCTCGAAAAAACTAGAGCCTCTCTTTCATTGAAAAACCACTCTGGCGGTCGAATTATTGCACGTTCTTTGGGGATTTATTCCCTTTTGGTTTGGCCGAGCACGACGGAGCGGACCGTCTGGAGGTATTTGGCCGTCGGGTCGCCGGCGGTGGGTACCAGGTAGCCGCCTTCGCCCAGTTCGTTCCAGGCGTAGATCAAAAGGAGCCGTTCCGCCGTGGTTTTGTCCGGGTTTTGGTCCATCCACCGGATGGCAGATTCTAAAAATTGGCCAAAAGCTTCCGGGGTGCGGTCCGGGTAGTACCAACCGGCCTTTGGCGAACCGGGGGTTTCCCAGGGCCGTTTGTCCCAGCCGACGGTAACCTGAGGGATAAACGGTTGGTGGGGCGAGCCGTGCCAGGCCCTTTGGTGGGCTTCGATCAACTCCTGATACGGCCGGGCCTGGGAACCGGCGCTATAGCCGGGAACAATGTTATAGTGCGTCCTGTGGGTATAGCCGATTTTTGGGTCCCCGGCGCCACAGGCGGCAATAGCCACCCCGGGCAGACCGGCCTGCTGGGCCACCTCCTGCACCGCCGCAAGCCCCTCTTTGGTGGCGTCGGCCGGATTGAAGATGATCACCAGCGGTCGGCCGCCCACCCGCAGATGGCGGGGATGTTTGAGGTACGGGAGCCACACCTGGGCCGCCCGGCGCCAGTTTTCCGGCGTGGTGATCAAAAAACCGGCATGATTGGCCACCAACAGACAAAACTGCATCCTGTGATTGTTTTTGGCCTCCAGAAATAGACGCAAACCCGTGTGCTTCGGGTCCTTGTCGATTTCCTCTTGTTTGGGATTCCAATACCAGCAGAAGGAGAAGAACCCGACCGCATGATCGGCGGCCAGGTCGATTTGCCGTTCCATAATCTCTAACGTGTCGTCCCGCCAGCCCCAGAGGGGTTTGCGGTGGGCGAACTCTTCGACCATCCGGCGAGTCAGATGGGTTGGGGCGTCTTTGGCCCAGGGTTCTTTGGGGTCGTCGGCTAGGCGATGTCGGCCTGCCCAACCGTCGAAATAATATGCTCCGACCAGAGCACGTGGCTTGGCCGTTTGGGCCGTCGCCCCTGCTTCCGTCTCCGCTCCGAACGTCCAGCAGGCCGAAACCATCCCCACCACCATCAGACCACCCGCCAGAAACACTCTCACCCATGATTGGAAACAGCGCATTACGAAATCTCCTTTCCAGAAAACACAATGACACTAAAATCCTAGTCTGCGGGAACCACTCCGGTAGGCCAGGCAAGTAGGAAAACAGCAGGTATCCAGAGGAAGGATGCTTCCGGCGATTATACCGAATTCTCACCGGATTCCCAATGGGCCGGCAGAGAAGTACGTCGAGGGGGGCATCCTGTGTTGTAACCCAGGCTGTCCAGACTAGCTTGCAGCATGTCCAAACACCAGAAACCTGTCGTCTGACAGACGATGCTCTATACAAGAGGAGGCTACTCCGAGGTCGGCGGCGCAATAAAAAAGGACGTCCGATGGACGTCCTGGGGGCCCCTTGGGAATTTTTCCGACAAGGGGCGATCAAGAAGGATTGCGCCGGCGGCCGGTTATAGGGCGCCCTGGGCGATCATGGCGCGGGCCACTCGGACAAAGCCGCCGATATTGGCTCCGTCCACGTAATCGACATGGCCGTCGTCTTTTCGACCGTATTGGCAGCAGGTTGCGTGGATATTGTGCATGATCTGCTGGAGCCGATAATCCACTTCTTCCCGTTTCCAGGAAAGGTGCATGGCGTTTTGGGCCATTTCCAGCCCGGAGACGGCCACGCCGCCGGCATTGGCCGCCTTGCCGGGACCAAACAGGATCCTGGCCTGCCGGAAGACCTCAATGGCGCCAGGAGTCGAAGGCATGTTGGCCCCTTCGGACACACAGATGCATCCGTTTTTCACCAGCGTCTTGGCGTCCTGTTCGTCCAATTCGTTTTGGGTGGCGCTGGGCAGGGCGATCTGGCACGGCACGCCCCAGGGCTTTTTGCCCTGATGGTATTCACAGCCGTATTTTTCTGCGTACTCGCTGATTCGGCCTCGTTTTTCGTTTTTAAGCCATTTGACAAACTCCAGCTTTTCCTGGTCGATGCCGTCTTTGTCGTAGATGAAGCCGCCGGAGTCGGAAAGCGTTACACACTTAGCGCCCAGTTCGAGGAGTTTTTCGACGGTATATTGGGCCACATTGCCGGCGCCGGAGACGACGGCGATTTTGCCCTGGACGGACTCACCCCGGGAGGCCAGCATCTCTTGGACGAAATAGACGTTGCCGTAGCCGGTGGCTTCTGGCCGGATGAGGGAGCCGCCCCAGCCGTAGCCCTTGCCCGTCAGCACGCCGCTAAACTCGGCGAGGAGCCGCTTGTACTGACCGAATAGATAGCCGATCTCTCGGCCTCCAACGCCGATGTCGCCGGCCGGCACGTCGGTCATGGGGCCGATATGGCGGTAGAGTTCATTCATAAAACTTTGGCAGAAGGCCATCACTTCGCGGTCGCTTTTGCCTTTGGGGTCGAAGTCGCTTCCGCCTTTGGCGCCGCCCATGGGGAGGGTGGTGAGGCTGTTCTTGAACACTTGTTCAAATGCCAAGAATTTTAGGATTCCGAGGTTGACGCTGGGGTGGAACCGCAGGCCGCCTTTGTAGGGCCCCAGGGCGCTATTCATCTGGACCCGGTAGCCGCGGTTGATCTGAATCTGGCCGCGGTCATCGACCCAGGCCACGCGGAACATAATCACCCGCTCTGGTTCGGCGATACGTTCCAGGATACGCTCGGCCTGGTAGATGGGGTGGGCTTCCAGGTAGGGGAACAGGCTTTCGGCGACTTCGCGGACGGCCTGGTGGAACTCGGGTTCATGGGGGTTTTTACGGACGATTTCGTCCATAAACTGGTTGAGTTTGGCTTCGAGAGAAAGGTTTTTCATAGGACTCCTCGCAAAGGAAGTTAGGGGAATGGTATCAAAAGGTTACTTTCAAATCGGCAATTTTGCCGAAGTCAAAAGGCTTTTTTCCATGAAATAGGGCTGAAAATAGGCAATATTCGGTATTTTTGCCGATTTTTACGGTATTTGCCGCCGAAAAATAGGCATGAACTAAAAGAATTATCGGCAATTTAATGCCGACTAAAGCAAAGTTTAACACCCCTTCGCTTCGTTGTCCAGAGGAGAGCAAAAAGAAAAAGGCCGACGGAATGTCGGCCTTTCATTATGTTTTTGGGAAGATTTGTCCGCAGCAAAACCTACCGCCTCGGTCCCCGGTTTCTAATGGGGCCGTTTTTGGACCTCCTGGAGAAGTTTTTCCTGTTGCTCTTTTTGGAGCACGGCATAGGCCCTTTCAAAGGCCCTTTTTTGAACTTCCTGGAGTTCTTCGAACATTTTTTGGCGGATGTCGGCCAATTGTTGTTTTTGTTCCTGGCTGAGGCCGAGGGTTTCCTGGATTTGCGGCTGATACAAAACCCACCAGCCTTGAGTGCGAAGGACGATCTGCTGGAGGGTCTTGAGCTGGGAGGGCTGAAGGATTTTTTCGACCTGTTGGCGGACGTCCTGCACCCGCTGGGCATAGCGCTGGCGTTGTTCGGCGGTCTTGGCGGATCGCTCCTCCGGAGTCATTTTTTGCCAGTTTTTCCAGATTTCCTGATCGGCCCGGACCTGCTCGGAGTAGGCTTTGCTCAACTCAGTAAGTTGGGCCAATTGCTCCGGGGTAAGGTTCAATTCCTTCTGGACATTTTCCATCCGGAGCATATAGAAACCGGGAAGCGGCAACATCTCCGGCTGGGCCACCCGAAAGCCATGCCTGGGTTGTACCTGTTGCTGTTGCTGGGGCGGCGCCTCTTCCGCCCAGACGGACAGATCGCCTAGGCAAACAATTCCCGCTCCTAGCAGCAGAAGCCAACGCCTCCCATGCCAGCACATTGCCATGTTCCTTTCTGTGTTAGAACCGCATCGTTTTTTGGACTTCTTCTTTGAGTTTTTCTTTTTGGTCGGGGGTCAGTACATTGAGCTGTTTTTCCACCAATTCCCGCATCAGTTGCATCTGTTTTTCTTGATATTCTTGGCGGAGCTTGTTCAGTTGCTCTTTCTGCTCAGCCGTCAGGCCGATTTTCTCTACGATCTGCGGCGACCAAAGATAGCCGGTCGCATATTGCCGAAAATGGATGTCCCGAAGATTGGCGACTTGGGCAGGCATTAGGATGGTCTCTACCTCTTTGCGCAATTCTTCTTGCTTCTGTCGCATTTGTTCGGAAACTTCTTTCCATTTGGCGGTTCGTTCTTCGGGACTCATTGCGCCCCAGTTAAGGCCTTTATAGAATTCCTGTTGTTGTTCCCAGTAGCGTTTGCTCAGCGCTTTGAGTTTTTCGATCTGTTCGGGCAGCAGTTCGAGTTCCTTCTGGATTTCTGGTCGAGAGAGGCTCCAGTACGGAGCAGGAAGATAATACATACCCTCGCCCGGTTTGGGATAAGCCATGATCGGTTGGCCTTTCGGGACTTCCTTTTTTTCCTCGGCTGCTTGGCCGGTCCAGGCAAGCACTCCTAACAGCAGCGCACTCAGCAGGACCCCGGCTTTTCTTTCCATGCGCACCATGATTGTTCTCCTTTTTCTGAGAGGGGTGGACGGGGGTAGGACGCACCAATTCGACCGACGTAGGCCCGGCCTGTCTGATATTTTAAACCCCGCCAAAAGCCGGAAGTTTTGGTAGCCTCCTTCGGGGGGAAGTCCGTAAAATCCCGGCTGTCTTTTCTCCTTTTATCGGAAGCACATTCCCAGAGTCTGAGAAAGCCAATGGCGTAACCGTTCCCAGTCCGGGGACATGCCCGTTTTTCGGCCCATTTTGCGCTCGGAGGAACACCGTCTATCCAGGCTGCTATTCACTCAGGCTAGACAGTCTGAGTTACAGTCCCGGCCGACAGCCCAAATTACAATCCCGGCCCCTCTGGGAACGGTTACCCAATGGCTACCGGGCGTACCAGGCGGCCAACCGAGGGATTTCCCCAAGCCGGGCTAAAAGCCGAAGCCGTTGCCGATGCGCCCCGCCGGCCAAGGCGGCCAATCGTTCTCCCCGGTCCAACGTCATCACCGCTTCGATCATATCTTGGAGGGTCGGCGTCCGATCCGGCGCTGCAAACCGCACTAGCCACATCCCAACCGGATATCCAATCACCACCGTCCGGATCGCTTCCACCAGGGGCCAACCGGGGCGGGTCAAGAAACTATAGGCCCGGCAACAGGCAGCCGCGGCGAAGTACTCCTCCACCGGCTGGAGCAGTTCTGGACTAAGAGGTCCCAGGGGCCGATCCAGGGTCTCCATCGCCGTTCCGGGCCATTGATCTGGCAGAGGGGGCAGTTGACCTCGGCCCCGGCCCAACCGCCAGGCCGTTTTGATCCACCACCACCGATGCGGCCAACACCGCCGAAGCCGAATCCGAGGGTGCAACCGCACATAATCCGCCGCAATCCGCCGAAAGAGCATCTGGGCCGATCTGTCCGGCGGCCGACGCTGCTGGAAATACTGGCCCGCTTCCCGAACGGCCTGCTGGGCTAGTAGGTCCAACAGTTCCCCCAGTTCGGACCGGTTGAGCCGAGCGGGCCGACAACCCGCCAAAAGCTCGGTAAAGATCGCCGTATGAACCACCCGCCGGACCAAAGGGTAGTTTTGATCCCGGAGAAATCGTTCGACCCAGTCGGTAATGCGTAAGGTCTCCGACCAGCCGAGCCGATGCCCCTTGACCACCTCCGGCGGCTGTCGGATCGGTTCTAGGGGCGGCCTGGCCCGAAGGGCCTCTTGGACATCAGATCGGTCGAGGCGGACCGGTTGGCCTCGACCAGCCGCCGCCGACGGACAACTCCGCCGAACGACCAGCAGGGCCCCTCCAGGGTCCGGGACCGTCTGAAACGGAAAGGCCTGACAGAGTTTTGGCTTGGCCTGGAGTCCGAAATCTCGATGAATCCGACAGAGTCCATCCGGCAACAAAAAGACACAGGTTCCATCGGGCCGATGCGCCAACCGAACCGAACGTCGGAATAGCCCCGCCCGCTGGATCACCCGAACGCCTCGATAATCCGGATGCAGGTCCCAGCGTTGGCTTTGGAGCTTGGCCAGGTCTTCTTCGTCCAGCAGGATTTCTGTGCCATAACAACACTGGGCGCATTGATGGCAGTCCCAATGCTCCTCGATCGAAGGCAAACGAACCGGGACCACAGGGCGTGCGAGGGCAGAGGGAGCGAAAGGTTCTTTGGTTTCCATAGCCGTTCTATGATTCTAAGTTCGGCTGGTCCGCCATGCCTAACTGGCGCATTTTTCGATAGAGGTTGGAGCGATGGAGTCCTAATTGTTCGGCGGCCTGGGTGATGTTGCCGCCGGCCCGTTGGATCGAGCGGCGGATATAGGCGGCCTGAAAGCGGGCGGTCGCCTCGGCCAGGGGCAGATTGGTTTCCACGGCCAGAGCGTCTCGGGGGTTGGGGGCAAGGATAAAACTGAGATCGCTGCCTTCGATCACATCACTCGGTCCCAGATAGGCGAGCCGCTCCATTAAGTTGCGAAGTTCCCGCACATTGCCGGGCCACGAGTGGCTTTCCAGCCGGGCGCGCGCTTCGGCAGAAAACCGAGGCGCCGGCCGACGCGCCCGCCGACAAAACTCCCGGAGAAAATGTTCCGCCAAAAGCATGATGTCGCCCGGTCGATCCCGCAGCGGCGGCAACACCAGGCTAACCACATTGAGCCGATAAAACAGGTCCTCTCGAAACTGCCTGCGGCGGACCATCTCGGCCAAGTCTTGATTGGTGGCGGCGATGACGCGGGCGGCTGTGGAAATCGGCCGACTGCCGCCCACCCGTACAATTACCTTCTCCTCCAGCACCCGGAGGAGTTTTGCCTGGATCGAGAGGCTCAGGTCGCCGATTTCGTCCAAAAACAGGGCGCCCTCGGCGGCCAATTCAAACTTGCCCGGACGGCTCTGATGGGCGTCGGTAAACGCGCCTTTTTCATGGCCGAAAAGTTCGCTCTCGGCCAAGGTGTCGGGAATGGCCGCACAATTGACCGCGATAAAGGGCTTGTCGCGGCGTCGGCTGTGGAAGTGGATGGCCCGGGCAACCACCTCCTTGCCGCTCCCATTTTCACCCAAAATGAGCACCGGCAGATCGGTATCGGCGATCCGCTGGATGCTGGCACGGATGGCCTGAATGGCCGGGCTTTGGCCCAACAGTTCCGTCCCTTCCCTCGCCGCTTCTGCCAGCCGACGATGCGCCGAGATCAATTGCTGCCGATCCCGGACATTTTCCAAGGCGACGGCGGCCTGGGCGGCCAATTCCTCCAGCCCCGCCTCGTCTTCGGCGGTAAACCGCCCCTGCCGCTTGTTGAGCACCTCGAATACGCCGAAGACCTCTCCGGTTCGGCTCCTAAGAGGGGCGGCCAACACGCTGCGAGTCCGGTAGCCGGTGGTGCTATCCACTTGGCGGTCGATCCATTCGGGGTGGTGTTGGGCGTCGGCACGCAGGGACTGGCCGGTCCGCAAGACCTGGCCTACCACCCCCCGATCGTCCGGAATTCGCAATTCTCCACCGGGCATCCCCAACGCAGGCCGACCTACTAAACTGTGGGTTGCTCGATCCCAAAGGAAAATACTGGCCCGATCACATTCCATCAGTCGGGTAGCCGCCTCGGCGATCTGGACCAAAAGGGTCTCCAATTCCTGGGTCTGATTCCATCGGGCGGCAATCTCCAGCAACGTCTGAAGTCGATGCACCCGTTGGACGTTCTGATGAACCCGGCAAACCCGTTTCCAGGCGTCATAAAAGGCAGGACCGACATGCATCAAAAAAACCATCGCCCATCCGGGCGGCGCTTGGCCGAAATGAACCGCCAAGGCGGCAGACGGCGTTTCCCGGGCGGCCAACGGAATTACGTTCCACTGGCATCCATCGCTCTGGGGTTGTTCTTGATCTAAAGCCGTCCCCAACAATTCTACCGGCAACGATCGGGGCAATCCCGTCTGTCCGATTGCCTCCCATCGGCCTTCCTCCGCCACGGCCAGCGCGCAAAAATCGGCCCCCACCGCCCCGGCCAATCGGGGGAGGATCAGGGGCAGATACTCCTCTGGCTGTTGGACCCGGCCTGCCTGTTCCCAAACCTCCCGCACAATGTCGGAGACCTTCGTTGGAAAATCTGCGGGAGTCTCAACACCGTCGGGTACGTCTCGGTCAAAACCAGGGGCTGCCATGAGACCATCTCCTGCGGATACCTTCCGCCGTACCGTTAGAGCCCGAATACTTCCAGTAAACCCTGGATACTTCTAAACCCCATATTTCCAGTAAACCCCGGATGTTTCCAGACAAAGAAAGATGCCAAAGGCAAACAGGCTTGGTTCGGGGAAGAACATCGTGGATACACTTCTGCCAAGTGGACGGGGTAACTTTTGGGAGGAAGCTTTCGATTGCCATTCCCTCGCAAGTGGGGATACCGGCCCCTATGGCCGCCCCCCATCCTAGCGGGCGTGGCTCCTGGATTAGGAGCTTTCACGGGGACAATACCATGGAATTCCCATTTACTATCGTGGATAGTAGCATTTCCGCTAGCTGGGACAGTATTAGTTTATCAAAGATGCGACAATCTGAGAATCATATAGAGGCCATCTAAAAGGGGATGAGTAGTAAAAATGATCTCGAAGGGGTCTTCTCATCCGGGTATCCCAGACAACAACCAAAAATACCAGAAAAACAAATGCAGTCTTTTCCGCCTAAGTTCCTCTGGACCAGAAAAGGTTGGTTTTGCTAGACTCTGGGCCGCTTTTCCTAAAAACCTTGTCGTATCCCTCGAGAAAGTCTGGGAGGTCAACGTAAGATGCCAATCCGAAAACTCTTTTCGTTAGGGCTTCCAATCCTTTTCGGAGTGGTTGTTGTGATGGTAGGGGGGGGAGAATGGGGGCAGATCGGGCTGGCTGCTCCACCGTGGGCAGGAATTATCTCCTCCAAAAAGGTGGAAGCAGACCCCAATAAGACCTACAACTTATCCCCAGAATGTGGTCCTTGGCTCATCATGGCCTGTAGTTTTTCTGGCGAACGAGCGGAACAGCAGGCCAGGGAATTGGTCTTAGAACTCCGCCAACGGTATAAAATGAACGCCTATATGCACCGAATGCACTTCCAGGTGGGCGAGGAGGTGTTAGGCCGGGGGGTGGATCGGTATGGAAACCCAGTACGGATGAGGTATCGCAGGCCGCCGCAATTCGACGAAATCGCCGTGATGGTAGGAGATTTTCCCGCGGTCGATGATCCCGAAGCCCAACAGACATTGGAAAAAATCAAATACTGCCAGCCGGAATGCCTCAAACCCAGCGCCGAGAAACCCACTTCTCAAAACTTGGCCGCCTGGCGAATGTTTACCAAATATGTCCGTGCGGAAAAAGAATCCCTCGGACCGATGTGCAAGGCGTTTTTGACCACCAACCCGTTGCTCCCACGGGAATACTTCGCTCCCAAAGGAATGGACGCCCTGGTCGAGCAGATGAACGCCGATTTGCCGTATAGTTTGCTCCGGTGTCCCGGCAAATATACGGTCCAGGTGGCGACCTTTACCGGAACGGTGATTTTGGATCCCCAGCGTATCCAGCGGATTCAGCAGGGTCAGGAAGATTTTGAAAGCAACCTCGATAAGGCCGCCTTGGCCGCCCATAAACTGACCGAAGCCCTTCGGATGAAAGGCTATGAGGCGTATGAGTTCCATGATCGGTACGCCAGCATTGTTACGGTAGGGAGTTTCGATTCGGTGGGGACTCCCCGGCCGGACGGCAAAATCGAACTGAATCCTCAAATTCATGCGATCATGGAACTCTTCCGAGCCGAACCCGCCGACACCCCCGGCATGGGACCTAAATTAAAAACCCTGGCCGGCATCCCGTTCGATCCCCAACCAATTCCGGTCCAAGTCCCACGCCGAAGCCTGAGCGCGGATTACCGTCAGGACCCAGGCCGGTCTCGGTAGGAACCTTCTGCGGGATATCTTTCCCCCACATCTGCTGGAGGGAGGGTGCTGCTTTTCGTTAGGAGGCAATGCCGGGGAGGTGGTATCTTTGAGCCTTCGGGTGAGAGGTGCAGGGGATAGTTTCTTCCCATTTTTTACCCTTTTAACCACTCAGGGATTCCCATGAGGCGAGAGTATCGGATAATGTAAAATTAGACAAACGGAGGAATCTAGGGAGTCTTTTTAGAAGCTCTAACAAAACGAAGGCTCAAAAGATTCGACCTATTCTCCCCGCTGGAGGAGGTGAGTAGGAAAGGCCGTTTTGTTAGAGCCTCTTAGTGGAAAAGGGGCGTTTTTCAGGTTCCTTGATAAAACTTGACAAGAGTTGTGTCCATGCCGGCTTCCTCTTCCCAGCGTTCGAAAACCATTCGGCCTGCCGCCCCGCCGCCGATCCGATGGCGGGTGTGGTATCTGGCGGAACATCCCGGGTGGGCGGTGGGTTGGTGCTTGTTAGAAGGGGCGGTTTGGTGGCTGGTCCTAGGGGTTACGGGCCGGGGGTATTTAGCGGGGTTGGCGGTAGGAGTGGTGATGTTGGCCAGTTGGCGGCTTTTGACGCCGATCCGCTACGAACTCAATCCCGAAGGCATCTTGCAAGCAGTTTGGGGGTTGCAATGGAAAATCCCTTGGAAGGCCATTGGGCGGTATGAGGAGGCCGATTCTGGGGTATGGGTCTGGCCGACGAAAAGCCCTCGGCCTATGGATGGGTTTCGGGCAGTCTATCTTCCCTGGGGCGAGCACCGGGAGGCAGTGCTCAGCCATCTGCGGTATCACTTGGAATCAGGGGCTTTCTAAAGGACAAGCAAAGACCGTTCCGCCTCCCGCTAAATTCTCTTACCGGGGGTGGAGTTTTCCCAGGAAAGGGTGAGGCGGTTTTTTGAGATTGCCCTATGGGTCCGGTTGTCCGGAGGGGGTTATTCCGAGGGGATGGGGTCCGGATACCGGAAGGTCTTTCCTTCGAAGTTTCGGAAGACCAGATCGTTGCCGTCTCGGCCGACAAAATACTCCGGTTGTAAGGGGACTTTGCCGCCGCCGCCCGGCAGGTCAATGACATAATAGGGGATCGCATACCCGCTGGTGTGTCCCCGAAGCCCCTGGATGATTTCAATGCCCTTGGAGACCGGCGTGCGGAAGTGGGCCGACCCGCAGATCGGATCGCATTGGAACAGATAATAAGGTCGAACCCGCATCTGCAACAGCCGATGGACCAGCTCCTTCATCGTCTCCACGGAATCATTGATCCCTTGGAGCAGGACGGTCTGCGAACCGAGGGGGATTCCGGCGTCAGCCAGCCGGGTACATGCCTGATACGCCTCCGGCGTGCATTCTTCCGGATGCTGGAAGTGCAAACTGATCCAGAGGGGATGATGTTTGCGGAGCATCCGGCACAAGGCGGGGGTGATCCGCTGCGGCAGGACCGCCGGCACCTTGGTTCCCAGGCGGACGATCTGGACATGGGGGATGGCCCGGATGGCGGAGAGGATTTCGTCCAGGCGCTGGTCGCTCAAGGTGAGCGGATCGCCGCCGGAAACCAACACGTCTCGCACTGTAGGGGTTCGGCGGATATAGTCCAAGGCGGCTTCCAGCCGGGCCTGTGTGGCGGCCATCTCCCCGTGCCCGACCATCCGGGAACGGGTGCAATACCGACAATACGTCGAACAGAAATCATGGGCCAGCAGAAGCACTCGGTCCGGATACCGATGCACCAGGCCTGGGACCGGGCTATGACCGTCTTCGCCCAACGGATCGGCCGATTCCCCCGGCGTGTGGATAAACTCGGCGGGCCGAGGCACTACCATCCGCCGCAGCGGATGGTTCGGATCCAGCGGATCCAACAGGCTGGCATAGTAAGGAGTAATGGCCACCGGAAGCTGCAACCCCCCCTGCCGAATCGCTTCCCGTTCTTCTTCCGAAAGCTGAAGGATCCGCTCTAGCTGGGCCAGGGTGCGGAATCGGTTTCGGATTTGCCAATGCCAATCGTTCCAGAGTTTTTCCGGCGTCTGGGGGAAGAACGTTTTGCGGAAGGCTTTACTACGGAGGTTCAGGCCGGAACGGGCCTCACCCCCTTCTGCCGCCGGGGAAGCGAATGGTTGGGACGCCGGTTTTCGTTTCCGCACCAGAAGGCGGGAAACCCGCCCCTGGGAACCAAGATTGGTGGAAATGGACGGCGGAGGAGGAGAGAGCACAGGAAGGAAAGGCTGGGTCAAAGGACCAGGAGGCTCCTCGTCCACCACCAGACTGTAAGAGGATTCAGCAGACTCCGTCGCACTACTACTCATCGGGGATTCCTCCTAGAAAGGCCCTTGCCGGACCTGAAAAGCAAAAGACCCCCTTCCACCAGGGAGCTTCCGCTGGTAATCGCCGAGAACCTTCAAGATCGGCCACCCGGTTCCTTCGGCGTAGCTCCGGCAGAGAGCGAACAGCCGGTTATTGAAGCGCCAAAAGCAGATTTTCTTCTCGGGACACGTTTCCTCGGCCATAGTCGGTCCGGTCGTTTTCAGCTTCCGACCGGACTCCTTTGAAGGTTGGAGTCAAGCTTTCGAAGGTCTAATTATTCTTTCTCTCCCGACGCCGCTCAAGGGCTACTCCCCCGTCCCAGGATTTCCATGACCGGACAGGTTTTGTCAGGAGGGCCTTATTGATCCTCGCATGGATGCTGGAACCCGCTGGGAAGGCTTATTGGTTCACTCCTTCTCTTCGTCGGCCTGTGATCGTCCCTAGGCGAAGATCCATAAGGAGGTCCGTCTTGTTTTAAGAGCTGCCCCTGGAGCATGACTCCTCGAAGGGTGGGCTCTTCCGTTGACAATCCTCGTTGACTTCCTCGTATATCGTCGGTTATTTGTGCTTATTGTAGTAATGTTGGCAAAAAGGTTAAGAGGAGAAAAGAAAATTTTTGAAGATTTTCAAAAAATTTTACATTTCCCCAGGTGTCCGGATACCCCAACGCACCTTTTGACCAGACCATGCCGATCCACCAGGCATAGACCAATCCAATCCTTTCCTTTCCCTGTTTTTGCGTTCCGAAGGTTGCTTGCCAAAGCCGCCGCGTGGGGCGACGCCTGGTTCTTTCCGAACCCGATCCATTGATTTTGCCCCACATCCCGTTCGGCCAGGCGGCTCCAGCAGGAGGCGGCGTCTGCTTGCTTGGAGGGGGCTGAGGGAGGGACTCCAATACGCCGAGTCCCAAAAGGTCGAGGCTTCAGGCGGCTTGTTGGTCCGTTGGGGCGGCGGCAGGGGGAGATTCCAAAAGCGGCACCCGGCCGTCTTCGCTCACGTCTTCAAACCGGACCGACACCTGTTTGGATACCCCGGATTCCTGCATCGTTACCCCATACAAGGTATCCGCACAGGTCATCGTCTTCTTCGAATGGGTAACGATGATAAACTGGGTAATACTCAGAAAATCTTTCAGGACTTTGATAAATCGGTCGATATTGGCTTCGTCCAGGGCGGCGTCCACTTCATCCAGGATACAGAAGGGGCTGGGCCGACTCCGAAAGATCGCCAAGAGCAACGCCACACAGGTGAGGGTTTTTTCCCCCCCGCTCAGCAGCGAGATACTTCGCGGCTCTTTGCCGGGCGGACGGGCCACTATCTCCACCCCGCTTTCCAACACATCGACGCCTTCTTCCAACAGGATGTCGGCCCTGCCGCCGCCGAATAGGTCCCGGAACAGGGTGTGGAAATGGCTCCGCACCGCTTCGAGCGTTTCCAGGAATAGCCGCCGGCTGTCCGCATTGATCCGTTCGATGATCCGTTCCAACGACGCTTTGGCCTTGGCCAGGTCTTGATACTGCCCCTGGAGGCCCTCGTAGCGGGTTTCCAGTTGTTGGAGTTCCTCCAGGGCCTCCAGGTTGACGTTGCCCAAATGGTGGATTTTTCGCCGGAGGTCTTCGATTTCTTGTTGGACTTCTTCCCGACCGCGGCCGTCTTGTTCCGGCGGGCCGTCTTCCAACGCCGCCAAATCAATCCCGTACTCTTCCTGGAACCGTTGCGCCAGGTTGGCCCGTTGTTGGCGGACCTCGCCAGCCTCCAGTTGCCGGGCGTGCAGCTCTTCTTCGATCTTGCGGACCAAGGCCCACGCCTGCTGCGCCGCCCCCGCCAGCTCCGAACGCCGCTCTTGCCACTGCCCACGGGTCTCAAGCAACTCTCGAATCCTCGCCGCCACGGATTCTTTGGCCAAATAGAGTTCGGCAATGGTGGATTGCCGTTGGAGTATCTGGGTTTGCGCCTGTTGGGACCGGGACTGGGTTTGGTAGAGTTGCTCTTCCAACTCGGCCAGGAGACGTTGACGTTCTTGGCGGTTTTCTTCGACCTGACGCATTCGGGTTCGCAGAGCGGCCAGACGTTCTTGGCTCTTGGCCAATTCGACTTGCAGGCCGGTGATTTGCTCGGCCAACGCATTGCGCTGCCGTTGGAGTTCCGACATCTGTTGGGCATGCTCGGCCAGATCTGCGTCGATTTGGGCTAGGTGGTTGGCCAGACGTTGGCCTTCCGCCGCGGATTGCTCCAAGGCAGCCTGGGCCGCTTCCGCCTGAGAAGACGCCTCCCGGCTCTGGGTTTCCAGACTCTCCTGTTGCTTGCGCCATTGGCAAAGGCGCTCTTCGACGGCGGCCAGACGCTGTTGACGCTCTCCGAGGCTTTCCACCAGCCCTTGCAACTCCTCTCGGAACCCCTGAAGCTGCTCTTGGCAGGCCTCTAGGTCTTCCTGGACCTTCGCCTCCTGTTGGGCAACCTCCTCCAAAGCCAAGTCTAATTGCCCCAATTCCTCCCGCAGATTCCGCAACTGGCTCCGCCGGGAAATCCCCCCTGCCAATGCAGGCCGAGGTCCTATCTCCAGCACGCCTTCGGCCGAAAGCCGCTCTCCGGCCAGGGTAACAAAGTGACATCCCGGCCGCTCCCCAGCCAGACGCCGAGCCGCCTCCAACGACTCGACAATCCAGGTCCGCCCCAACAGACGCCGGAGAAGCCCTTGGTAGGCAGGCGTGGTTTGCACGAGGCTGTCCGCCCGCGCCAATACACCCGGCTCGTTTCGGAGGTCTTCGGACACCTGGGGGGCCTCAGCCGAGGCGGCAGCGGGGGGGGCCTCCAACCAAAGGATTCCCACCCGTCCGGGAAACTCGGCGGCGTGTTGGCGAAGATATTCCCACAACTCTGGGGTCGGATGGGCCGCCACATAGTGGGTCCATTCCCCCAAGGCAATATCCACCAAAGGCGCCGCCTCGATGGAGACCTGAACCAGATCGGCCAGCAAGCCGCTGACCGCCTGCAAAGGCCCCTGGGGGTTCTGTTCTCGCTGCAAGAGGAGGTCTTTGACGCCCGGGCTGACGCCTTCGTGGCGTTGGAGGAGTTCTTCCAGGAGGGCCGCCCGTTCGGCCAGGGCGCTTTTGCGTTGGGCCAGTTGGTTGGCCTCGGCTTGGAGGGTCTGCTGTTGGCGGCGGAGTTGGTCCAAATGGGCTTCGGCCGAGGCGATCTGCTGCCGACGCTCCGCAACTTGGCTCTCCAGAGTTTCCTGCTGGGTCCGAAGGGCCTGGCAGAGGTTTTGCCCTTCTTGCCATTGGCGGGCCAATTCGACCAGCCGCAACTGAGCCGACTCCCGCGCCTGTTCCGCCGCCGCCGCCAATGCTTCGAGCCGACTCCGTTCGCTCTCCCATCCGGTCCGCTGATCCAGCAGTTGCCGTTGCTGGGTCCGAAGTCCCTCTTCGGCGGCCTGAAGCTCCTTCCAGGAAGCGTCCGCCTGCTGGAGGCTTTGTTGCCGATCCGCCAAGACTTGCAACAGTTGGCCATGATGATCTTCCGCGGCGGCGAGGGCTTCGACGATCTCCGCCATCTGCTGATCCACGTCGTTGGTGCGGACGCTCAGGGCCAACATTTGCCGCTGAATCCGCCCACGCTCTTCCGAAAGGTCCCGCAGTTGTGCCCGATGGTGTTCGACGGCGGCTTCTTCGGCGGCGATCCGTTCCCGATGGGTGGCGTATTGGGTTTCCGCCGCTCGGATGGCTTCGTGCAGTTGGGCGATTTCGGCGTCCAATTCCAACTGGCGGGTTTCCAGGGCTTCGGCCTCGGCCATGCGTTGGGCGCGATCGGCCGACAAAGCCGACTCCTCCTGCTCCAGTTGCGCCAGTTGTTCGCTCCATCGGGTCCAATCCACCCAGGCCACCTGAGTCCGCAGGGCTTGCAGCCGATCCATATACTCCTGGTATCGTCGGGCCTTGCCCGCCTGCTGACGCACACTGCGCAGCCGGCTTTCCACCTCCTCGACAATGTCCCGAAGGCGAACCAGGTTCTGCTCCACCCGCTCCAGACGGCGAAGGGCTTCGATCTTTTTGGCCTTGAATCGGCTGACGCCGGCGGCCTCCTCGAAGATCACCCGACGATCCTTCGAGGACGCCTGCAACAGGACATCGACCCGACCTTGTTCGATCACACAATAGGCGTGGGCGCCCAACCCGGTGCCGGCCAACAGGTCTCGGAGGTCTTTCAGTCGGCAGGGCTGACGATTGATCAGATATTCGCTCTCCCCGCTCCGATAGACTCGCCGCGTCAGATGCACCTCCGACGTATCTAAAGGGAACACCCGCTTGGAATTGTCGAAGGTGAGCGTGATCTCCGCCGAATTCATCGGCCGACGGTTCTCCGAACCGTTGAAGATCACGTCGGCCATCTCTACGCCCCGGAGACTCTTGACGCTTTGCTCGCCCAGGACCCATTTGATCGCATCGACGATGTTCGACTTGCCGGAACCGTTCGGCCCGACAATCGCGGTAATCCCGGCCGGAAACTCAAACCGGGTCCGGTCCGCAAAGCTCTTGAATCCAAACAGCTCCAACGCCTTCAGCATTCAAAGGCCCGCCTTGTTCCTATCTAGGGCGCATCCGAAAGCACGGCCTAGGGCAAAAATCCTTTCTGTCCGATTGTACCCGTTGCACCTTCCCCTGCCAACCCAAACAGAGACCCTCCTGCACCATGAGCCGGTTTTCCCGGCCCTGCATTCCTCCCGCCCAAAACGGCCCAAGTCCTAATCGACTTTGGAGGAAGTCGGCCAGAAGAGTTTCGTCCAGGGTCTGCCGAGAAATGGTCGTTCCGAATCGGTCTTTTCCGGCTCTTCGGGCGGGAGGGAGACCTGCGTACGATCCTCCGGTTCGTACGATCGGCCGGGTTCCGGCAGGGCGTCCACTTCGAATCGGCTTGTCAGGGCGCCTTGAGCTTTCGCCTGGACCAATGCCTGCACCACATCCGGATAGTTGCCGCCCAACTCGGCAATGGCCCGGATCATGGCGTCCAGTTGATTGGGGACGATGCGTTGCTGGTCCGGCTCGCCGACGACAAACCGACTAACCACCAGTTCCTCGGGATTGTCCCGATTCGGCCGGACCACGATCCGACTGCCCGCTTCTAGGAAGAACTGGCCCCGGAGCGGATGTTCTTTGCCGAACAAGACCACTTCCGCCCGCTTGTGCGTACAGACGTGTACCATTGGAGGGCCTTCCACGGCCAGCACATGATAGCTGAACTGATCGGACCCCAACCGCTCGCCGCACACCAACGGGTCGCGCCGATTCATCACCCACAAAGCGCGGAACGCCCCGTATCGCGTCTCTGCACTGGAACCATGGAGCAGAGAACACAATTGTTCATAGGCCGACAGGTCGTCCAGCGTCCCCAGGGCGGCCAAGGCATACACCCGAAACGCCGGCTGTTCCCGAGCGATGCGGGCCAACGGCTCGGCCGCATCCCGACAATCCAGATACGCCAACGCCTCGGCCGAATAAAACTGCACCTCCGGGTCCCCCGCCGCTAAGCCTTTGCGCAAAATATCTATGGCTTTCTTGCCGATGCCTTCCAATTCCAGGGCAGCCCGGGCGGCCGACACGGGGTCCAAAAGTTGCTTGCTCAGCAGTTCCATCCGCTCCGCCTGGTGGGCTTCGTCTTCCCGCAAGGCGATCGAACGGATGACCTCCAGATAGCGACCGATATTGTCTTTATATCGGGGGTGGACGGCCAATTCGATGAATTCGTGGGTTTTGGCGGTCGCTACTCCCGTTTTGACGCCTTTTTGGGTGAGATAGAATCGTTTGTTCACCGCAGCGGCTATCCGGGCGCTGTTGACCACGTTTTGATGCTCCGGCTTGAGCACCAACCCTAACGTGCGAGATTTCAAACAGACGCCGCCGCCCAAAATACGCCCTCGGCCCAAAAGCACCTTGTCCTTCTCCCCATTGGCCGTCGGATCCACCAACACCGGTCCCTTGACCAAGGCCCAGGTGTGGCCTTCCAAGACCCGTCCGCCTAAAACCGCCTGCTCTTTCAGCCGAGTCTCCAGCAAATACCCGCCCCGTAAATTGACCGTCTCCCCTTGCGAAGGGACCCGCACTTCCACATCAAAGGTATCGCCTTTTTGAATGCCCGGACGAAGCCAACCCCGCACCAAGACCATCGCCGTCTCCGGAGACGCCAACACCGCATTGGGCATCGTAACCCCGCGGGCTTCCATCTCCGCTAACAACGCCGAACGCTGCGGCGACGGCGGCGGATCGTGCCCTGTGCCCGGCAAGCCGGTTACTAATCCCACATTTTCAATCCGCACCGGCTCCAGACCAAACGGCGACGCCATGTCCCCCACCAGCCGGGCCTTCTGCGGCGGCTCTTCCTCATTCGGACTCTGAAACCGGGAAAGCATGTTCCAACTGGGCAGACTGGTGCAACCGGCTAACCACAAAGCCACAAGAATCCCCCCTAATGGGCGGACAAATCTCCATAAAACCACCTTATAGGAGGAGGGACTCCTGAAAAAACCAGCATTCTGTTCGGGGAAATTTCCTCCTTGGGAAATCTCATTGGCCGAAAAATAGCAACTTAAAGGGGGACGGAACCACTTTCCTTTTGGACTCGTTACCCCTCTTATTTGGGACATGATTATCCCTCCTTGGATATATAACTCCCGGCGACTTTTAATCCCGGTGCTGAGATTGGGTTTGCTGAACCACCCAAAAGTGGCGCAAACCGAACATGAATCCCTTTGTTTCTCCCCATTCCAAATCCAAAATGGGGCTAAACCATAGTGGTTTTCCCGCCCCCGGTCAAGGGATCAAGTTTGCCAATCCATCCATCTGGGCAGCCCTGGATGACATTCCCCTATTGCCCTCCTTTGGAAGGACCCGTCGGTCTAGACGGCCAAGTGGCGTTGGATGCCGTCCACTACGCCGATGGATTGGCTTCCTCTATCTCTTGAGATACAAAACACTCTAGGGTATGCTACGTCTGGTGTAGAGGCGAACCCGGAAAATCCACAAAAAGGCCCGTTTGGGTTGTTTGTTCCCTGGGGAGGACAGAACGATGGGTTTGCTAAGGAAATCTGTGGGTGGGGCGGCGCAAGGAATGGCAAGAACAAGGATGTTTGCCCGGCAGTGGGTTTGGGGGGTGGTCATAGGGATGATGGTCGGAGGGCTGATCGCAGGTTGTGGGGGGCCGACGTTGGAGACCGTGCCGGTTTCCGGTCGGGTAACCTATGGCGGCGGCGACTGGCCGAAGGAAGGTCGGCTCGATTTTCGCCCTGTCGCCGCTCCAGCAGGCAAGACGCTCCATCCGGCGTCGGCCCAATTTGGAACGGACGGCCGGTATAAAGTCATCTCCCAGCAGACTCCTGGGTTGGCCCCCGGCGAATATGTGGTTACCGTCGAATGCTGGCAGGAGTTGCCTAGCATGGGCGACGCTCAAAATCCCCGCGGCTCGCCCGGCAAAAGCTATGTGCCGGAAAAGTATCGGGACCCTAAAAATAGCCCCATCAAACTGAAAATCGAACCGACCGATCGGAGCAAAACATTGGATTTTGATGTGCCCAAACCGTAAAAAGCCGGTGGCGTGGATGCATCTGCGAGCCTACCGCTTCACGCCAGGGGGCAAGGGAGGGGATTGGGGGTTCTGGAGGAGTTCAAACCTAGAGAGACCTGACTCGCAACCGAGAGTCAAACGACCATGAAACGACAGGCAGTGTTTTGGAAATGGGGCCTTTGGATCGGGCTGGCGAGCCTGTTGGCGGCTGGCTGCGGCGAGGGGGCCTATCGGGAGCGGATGCAAAAGCGTATCCAACAGCTTCGGCAGGGGCCGCCTGGCCAAGCCGAGCTTTCGGACCCCGTCCAGATTCCCAATGTCCCGTTGGAAATTCGGGTGCTCAAGGCTTTTGTTACCGAGCTTTCTCCGACAGGCGGTTCGGGGCACCATGCTCGTCGCACGCCGCCGTTTCCTCTGCCGGGGCTGGTGCGCACCTGGGAGGCCCATCTGGAACAGGGCGGCCTGAAAATGCCCTATTATCTCTATCTTGGCCTGGTCGAAAAAGCCCAGAACCCTCAGGAGGCCATCGGGCAACGGATCCGGCAAGAATGGCCGGACGCTACGGTGGAGTGGAAAGATTTCCCCGACGCCCAGCAACGGGCCTGGAAGCGGTGTCAGGTGGTCTTGGCCGATCTGGATTGGGTTCCGCTGGACCCTACCGGCAAAGAGGCGTCTGTGCAAAAGGCCACGGGCGTCATGGATATTTTCTGTCTCCAGGAGGGGGGCCATTGGATCATTGCGGCTTGCCGGGTTCCCCAGACGATGGCCAGCCCACTGCGACGCGACGATCTTTACCGGGTCTTGTTGGCCAACCTGAAGATCAAATCGTAAGCCTCTTTCTCTAGGCGGGTCTATTGCCTGCCGCGCATCTGCCGACGGTACTGGGCCAAGGTCATTCCCATTTTTTCCTTAAACACGGCGCCCAGATATTGCCGATGCAGAAACCCCGCTTTGTCCGAGACCACTTTGATCGGCAGATCCGAGCGGGCCAAGAGTTCGCACGCCCGGCGGAGCCGGATCCGTAGGATTTCGTCGTGGACGGTGCGGCCCAAGACGGCTCGAAACCGCCGTTGCAGGGTGCTGCGGGAGACCGGGACGTGCCGGAGAATGTCCTCGGTACTGAGGCCGTCGCAGGCGTATTCGCGGATCAGTCGCAGGGCCTGGGCGACGACCGGGTCGGCCACGGCCAGCACGTCGGTCGATTGCCGGGCCTCGATCCTTACCGGAGGCACATAGATCGGCTGGTTTGGCGGGGGCTGGCCCGCCATCATTCGGTCCAACAGGGCCGCCCCTTCGTAGCCCACGCGACGATGGTCCGGCATGACGCTCGATAGCGGCGGATTGCAGACTTCACAGATCGGTTCGTCGTTATCCACGCCGATGACGGCGGCCTGTTCTGGGACCGCTACGTCAAGTCGTCGGCACGCCTCGATGACCAACTGGCCGCGGGGATCGTTGCACACCATAATCCCCACGGGTCGCGGCAGATCGGCAATCCAGCCGACCAATTGCTCGATCTGCTTTTCCCAACTCACGTAGCGGCGGGCGTCGGGCGGCAGAATACAGGTAGAGCATAGGTAACCGGCTCGGTTGACAGCCTCCTCAAAGTGCCGTCGCCGCGCCTCGGCCCACGGCGCGCCGGTGATGCCGCAAAAGCCAAACTCCTGAAAACCACGCTCCAGCAGATGTTCGGCGGCCAATTGGGCAATGGCCCGGTCATCCACGTGTACCAGCGGCAGTCCGGCCTCCGGCGCCAGCCCCAGCACATCCACCACCGGCAAGCCGGTTTCCAACACCGCCTCGGCGATCCGTCGGGTCTGCACTCGGGCGATGATCCCGTCCCCGCGCCAGCGAGCCAGCCACCGGGGCACATCCTCTTCCAGGCCGCGCGGCTCGTGATAGACCGACCACGGCCCATGCTCCCGGATATACTGGGCGATCCCGCGCAAAATATCCCGCCCCGAAGCCAAGGAGGTCTCCACGATCAGGGCCACTTTGGGCCGTGCCCGGCCTAATCGGCTCGAAGCCGGAGGCCGGGATGCCGGAGAAATAGTTTTTCTAGCGGCTCGACTCATCGGAGAGGTCCCAGGGATAGAAGATTTGTATATCTTGAACCCGTTCGGACTGTTTTAGGGATCGGGGCCGACAGGGGGCAGCGAAATATTCATTATGTATTCTTACCCAAAATTATACATTGTTGACCCAAAACCTGCAAAGCAAATCCTTGCCGTTTGGATCGTTTTGTGGTTAAATTAGAAAAAGTGTGCAGTTCTCGGAACTTTTTCGGTTTAAGTCCGCCGTCCTGCAGAATGCATCAATTCTGTAACTTACGGCTCCGGGAAAGTCGTTGGGAGTGGAGAGTACACTGTCGTTTCCTTGATTAGTGGGAGGGTGTGCCATGAAGCGCTTGAATGTGGCAATGCTTTTGGCAGTGGGGGTTGTGAGTTGGCTAGCGGCTGACGCCGCCCAGGCCGCTCTGGTGGCCTACTGGGATTTCAACAACTCAAGCCAATTGGGCTATAACCTGATTACCGGCCAGTCGCTTACGGCGGCCGGCGACGCCCAATACACAGGGGCGGGCAAATTCGGCGGCGGCCTGCTCCTAGACGGCAGCGGCGATTACCTCTACTACGATCCGCTCACTTCGGCCCCTACCGCCATCCCGCTTGGTAATAGCCCCTATACCATCTCGGCTTGGATTAAGCCGGATAGCGGCACTACCAGGCGGGAAATCGTCGGCTGGGGGAACTACGGTACAAGCAAACAGGTGAATGCATTCCGTCTAGGGGACCAGCAAAATAGCCTTACCCACTACTGGTGGGGAGCAGATATCAATAATGCCAGTGCCTCGCCGAGCAATCTCTACGACGGCAACTGGCACCATGTGGTAGCCCGATATGATGGCACAACCCGGAGCGTCTGGATTGATGGGGTATTGAAAGCATCGGATACGCCCGGGGCAAATAACGCTCAAGGCGCCAACTTTGCCATCGGCGCCACCAATTTCTCCAATTTTCCTAATAATCTCGAATTTTTTAAGGGCCTTATCGACGAGGTGGCCATTTACAATCACGCCCTGCCAGACGCAGAGGTGCAGGCCCTAGCTGCCGGGAAGCAGTTATCGGCTGCTCCTTTGCCGACGCCGATCGATCATTTTGTGGCCGATTCGCTGGCCAGTCAGGGTAACGGCTGGGTAGTAAGTAGCGGGATTTGGAAAAGCATCGGCAGCAATACCAATGCCCAGGCCAACGTGGCCGGCGGCGACGCCACCCTGCGCACTAACGCCATCGGCAATCATGCCGTGGTCAACTTCGACGGCGACGACTACCTCCAGATCATCCAAGGGGCTATGGACGCTGGCCAAGCCAACAACGATTTTACCATCGTGGCCGTCTATCGAACCAACGAAGGCGTCGGCGGCGAAGGGCAGTATTACCAAAACACCAGCATCGTCGATTCCGAACAAGCTGGCGTGACGAACGACTGGGGACTGAACATCAATTCCAACGGCCGATTGGCCGCCGGACTGGGCAATCTGGGTGGTTCCGATATTACTCAATATTCTAGCACCGGTGGGTATTATAAAGACGGCAAAGCCCATGTGGCCGTCTATACCCGCTCCAGCGGTGTGGTCAGCCTGTATGTGGATGGTCTTTTGGTCGGAAGCCGCACCGACGGCAGCACCCAGGCCCGCAATGCGGTGGCTTACTTCTTCGGCGGCAACCACACGGGCGGCAATAAGCTGATCGGCGATCTGGCCGAGGCCCGCATCTATGGCGTGGCTTTGGATAGCCTCCAGGTGGCTCAACTGTCCGGCCAGTTATTGGGCGCCTATCAAGGTTCCCGGTATCAGCAGGCGGTTTTGGCTTCTGGGCCGACGGCGTATTATCGGCTCGGCGAAGGCACCACCACGGCGGCCAAGGCCTATAACGAAGTCGGCCCCAGCGCCACCCACGGCACGTTCAACAATGGCCCGCTGGTCAATCAACCTGGCGCGCTTACCGCCAGCGAAGATCGGAATACCGCCATCCGGTTCGACGGCGTCGATGATTACATCCGCGTGCCGAACTTTTTGGTGGATACCCAGGCGGCCAATTTTTCGCTGGAATGCTGGATCAATACCACCGCCCAAAGTCTGACCGGCACCCAGGCCTACCAAGGTAACGGAATTATTTGGTCCGATGTGAGAGGGTATGCCGATGACTTTGTCCTGGCCGTACTGAACAATCGGGTGGCCTTCTTCGATGGAGACGCCAATAGTGGCAATGGCGCCACGATCATCGGCACGACCACTATCAACGACGGCGGTTGGCACCACATTGTGGCTACCCGCGAAGCAGGCGCACAGATGAAACTCTACGTGGACGGCATCCTGCAGGCTTCCGGGGCGGCAGGGTTGGCAGTGCTGGACGATAACCCCTATATCCACATCGGCGGCAATACGCTGGATAGTCGATACTTTAACGGCCTGATCGACGAAGTGGCCTTTTACACCCGAGTGCTCTCGCAGCAAGAGATCCTGGCCCACTTTAATGCGGCGGTGCCGGAGCCGGCCAGCATCCTGTTGGCCGCCGTGGGCTTGGTGGGCCTGGTCCTGCTGGCCCGCCGCCGAAGGCCAAAGGATGTGTAAAGAACGGGCTTCGCTGAGGAACAGGAGGTTTCTCCCTTTGAGAGAGAAAAATCCGTTAAGGCAAATGCTTTGGGGTGTTGTCTGCTGGGGCCTGTTGCTGGGCGCAACTCCCCTGGTGGCAGAACAGGCGAAACCCCCGGCGGAAATCGACCCCCAGACGCTGGATCGATGGGCCGCCCCATACCGCGGCTGGCATTATTATCCGGATCACGTGATCCCGGCCGATCCGAAAATCCCCGGCCACGAGGGGTTTCGCAATCCGGATGTGCCCTGTGTGTATCAACTGCCGGGCCAGCCGGAAAAATGGTATATGAGCTTCATTGCCTTCGACGGCCGGGGCTACAATTCCTTTACGGCCGAAAGCACCGATCTGATCCATTGGACCAAGCCGCGCCTGGCGATGGGATTTGGCAAACCGGGCGAGTTTGACCACGGCGGCTGCGTGATCGGCGCCTACCTGTACGAGTCGTACGACATCAAGGCGCCCAGGGTGCTCAAGCGGCGGGACGGCAAGTTTTGGACGCTGTACGGATGTTATCCACGCCAGGGCGGATATGAGCTTCGCCCCGGCTATGAAGGGGTCGCTTGCAGCGAAGACGGACTCCGCTGGCAACGGGCCAAAGACAGCCCCATCCTCTCCGTCTATGATCCCGACTGCCAGGCCTGGGAAAAGGACTGCATCTATCAGCCCTGGCTCGTGGAACACGAAGGGAGGTTTTTCAATTTTTATAATGCGGCCCAGGGTAGCAAAGAACAGACCGGTCTGGCCTTTTCCACCGATCTGCTTCAGTGGAAACGTCATCCGGGCAATCCGATCGTTCGCAACCGGCCGGGCGGATACGATCAGGAGTTTTGTTCCGACCCGAAGGTCTTCCGGGACGGCGATCACTGGACGATGTTCTATTTCGGCGTGGGCCGGGGCGGCGCCCATATCATGGTCGCCTTTTCCAGGGACCTGATCCATTGGACCGCCCACCCCGAACCCATTTACAAAGCCGGCGGCCATCCTGCCGACCTGGACGCCCAATACGCCCATAAAATTTCCTTGGTCTATCATCCCCCGACAGAAACCTTTTACATGTATTATTGCGCCTGCGGCAAAAAAGGCCGAGGCATCGGCCTGATCACCAGCAAACCGATCGCCGAGCCGAAACCATCCCAATCATCCCCGCCGAAAAAGTCCTAGAATAGGTAGAGAAGGATATAATTAGCATAGAAGCGAAAGGGACGGATCGCCCACCCTGGAACAATTCAGCCGAAAAGGATGGGCCTCTCTTAGCTCCTCTCCTCAGGACGATGTGTAGATACCAATGCCGTCGAGAGGGAGGGGCTGAGGGGGAAAAACAAAGAGAGCAAATCGTTTGTCTCTCTCACCCGGCTTCGGTTCGTTCCGCCGGACTGTCCCACTCCTGGAGTGAAGCGAAGTGTTTCCCACGGCGGAAATGTTAGCCAATCATTTTCTGCTAGCAAGGAGATGGCGGATGTTAAGCAATTCGTGTTTTCTCAGGCAAACAACGTTTTATTGTTCATGGGTGCTCGTTTTGGGGTTGGCCGGTTGCGGCCAGCAGGGGCCTACTGCGCCGACCACCAAACTGGAAGGAATGGTCCGTGTGGACGGCCAGCCGGTCGCGGAAGGGTTTATCAATTTCATGCCCCAAGGCAAAAAACAGGCCCCGCCCGCCAAGGCCGATATCCGCGACGGCCGATACTCGGCCGACAAAGTGCCGATCGGCCCGGTGCTGGTGATGATCCGTGCTCCGAAAAAGACCGGCAAAGTGGAGAGCATTCCCGACTCGAAATCGCAGTACGAAGAGGTCGTCGAAACGATCCCCAATAAATACTTAGGCGGCATCCCGCTGGAAGTAACCGAAAACCTGAAAACCAAGGATTTTGACCTCAGTTCCAAATAAAAGAGAAACAAGGGGCGGACTTTGCCGCCTCTGTACGAAAGGAGACGGAAAAATGGATCGTCGATTGCAAAAGGGAAATGGGCTCGGCACGTCGGATCAGACAAATAGTTTAGCAAACTGCAAGATAGGCTCCCCCTCACCCGGCCTGCTTCGCAGGTCGGTCTCTCCCGCGGTGGGGAGAGGCTGTATGGGGGCTTTTCGCACGCCCCTACATGGTTTCACGCTGGTGGAACTTTTGGTGGTGATTGCCATTATCGGCATCTTGATCGCGCTACTTTTGCCGGCGGTGCAGGCGGCCCGTGAGGCGGCCCGGCGGGCCCAATGCGTCAATAACCTCAAACAACTGGCCTTGGCCATGCATACCTACCACGATAGCCGACGGGCCTTGCCTTTCGGCACGCTCCGTGGGCCGGGCAGCGTGGATCCCTCCCGGCAGGATATAACCAGCGGCCGATGGTTCGACGATTTCACCTGGCTGTCGCAGATCGGTCCGCAGATCGAACAATTGGCGTGGTATAATCTGTTCAATTTTAAAATTACCGTGAGCAACCCGGTCAACAATGAAGCCCGACGGACGAAGATCGAACTTTTCGGCTGTCCCAGCGACGGAATCGCCGAAAACGAGTTTTATAGTACCACCTGGGCGCGGGTGCGGACCAATTACGTGGTCAATTGGGGCAATACGGGCTATTCACAAAAGGACCAAAGCAGTACGTGGAAATTCGGAGGCGCCCCGTTTACCTTTGCCCAGTCGATCAAATTCGGGCACATTAGCGACGGCCTTTCCCGGACGCTCATGCTCTCTGAGACCCTGACGCCCAAAGGGGCCGACTGGGAAGGTCCGCTGGGCGAAACCATTATCGCCACCGGCGGACAAACGTTCGATAGCTACGTAACGCCCAACTCCGAGGTTCCTGACGAAGTCAACCGCAAATGCCCGGTGGACATTCGTTTTATGAACCGCTGCATCGTCACGGCCGATATTACCAACAGTATTCCTCTAACCCACCACTGTGCGGCCCGAAGCAATCATCCGGGCGGGGTGAACGCCGCCTTTTGCGACGGGTCGGTCCACTTCTTTTCTAATAACATCGACTTGCAGGTCTGGCGGGCCCTGACCACTAGCCAAGGCAGCGAAACCCTCGGCCAAGGGGAATACTGATCCCAGAGAACGCTTTTCTTTTGCCTTCTAGCCTCTAGCTCTATCCCCCAGGAACTGATCCCAGAAACGCTTTTCTTGTCGCTTTTGGAGTATCCGGGGTTTTCCCGCAGAGGCGGTTTTACCGATTTTCTGGATTCTACCAAGAAAAAGGCCGATCCAGTCTATGGGAGGATCGACCCATGAAACAGCTTCTATATTCTCTACTAGCGGCGGGACTATTGGCGGGGCTGATCGGGTGCCAGAACGGCCGATTAGCCATCCCGGTGGGTAAATGTTCCGATTTTCCTGCTGGTTGCCAGACCTGCCAATGTGAAAATGGTCAAGATGGACAAACTGTAGGGGACCCTAACTGTCCCATCTGTCGGGGAAGGGCCCCCCAATGTCCCCGTTGCCCCAGGATGCGGCCCTATGATCCGGTACCCCCGTCCGGGATGGTAGTTTATCCTTATTACACCACCCGCGGCCCTCGGGACTTCTTAGCGAAAAACCCCCGGGGGATCGGCCCTTAAAAATCGACCAACCAAAGGCAATCCGGAAGGTCTCTTTATGGGGCGGGGTGCAGGGGGATAGCCAGGAAGGCCCGGGGGGCTTCAAGCCTTCCCTCCCCACCACCCTGACCCATTTCTCGGCCGGCTGACCGACATCGCCAGGGACGGCGAAGGCGCCGGCTTTTTTTGTTTTCCAGGCCCAGGAGACCGACGCACCGGACTCCTAGGTGCTGGGGAATTCTTTTAAGATGCCGGGGAGTCCTTTGGCCGATGGGGAAAGCGGCCTCCCTTTCTTCTTTTTCCTCGCCGGGCAAACAGCAGTCCAGGAAATGGCTCTTCTCAATCAGTCTACGCTTGCAGTCTGCGCTTGACGGACTCCGCCCGAGGAAGTGTCCCGCCCTCCCTGTTCCATGTATGATATAGGGGAGATGCCTGGGACCGGACAGGTCTTTTACTTTTTCCCCCAGAACGGGGAACCCTGATTGATCCCAGAGGGTTATGTTTCCCCATCCTTCGGGGGAAGACTATGGTCGGTCCTCCCGGGTGGTTTGGGTGCCGGTGGGGAAACCCCTTTGCGAAATCTCGAAGGCGCCCTTTTTGCTTCATGTGGGAATCCTTCTATGGACATAGGCAAAGATTTCCCGGTCGGGGGGCCCATCCCGGAAAAATCCTCCTTCGGTTCATCCCTCAGCAGGGACCAAATCGCCGAAGCGTACCTCAATCAGGTGCCTTTTGAACTCTATCCGTTTCAGGAGGACGCATTGCTGGCCTGGTTTTCGTGCGACGAGGGGGTCTTGGTCTGTGCGCCGACCGGCATGGGCAAAACCCTGATTGCCGAGGCGGCCATGTTCGAGGCCCTCCAGACCGGCCGGATTGCCTACTACACCACCCCGCTCATTGCCCTGACGGAGCAAAAATATCGGGAACTACAAGCCCTGGCGGTCCAGTGGGGGTTTCGGGCTACGGATGTGGGCCTGGTAACCGGCAACCGCCGGGAAAACCCGGACGCCACCTGTTTGGTCGTGGTGGCCGAGATCCTGGCCAACCGGCTGCTCCATCCCGAGCAGTTTGATTTTCGTGAGGTAGGGGCGGTGGTGATGGACGAGTTCCACAGTTTTGCCGACCCGGAGCGGGGCATCGTCTGGGAACTGACGTTGGGTCTGTTGCCGAAGCATGTTCGGCTGTTGTTGCTCTCGGCCACGGTGGGCAACGCCCGGGAGTTTGTCGATTGGCTTCGCACAGCGCATGACCGACGGGTGGAACTGGTCGAAGGGTATGAGAGGCGAGTGCCGCTGGTGTTTGAGTGGGTCCCGGATCGGCTCCTGGTGGAACAGATCGAAGAGATGGCCCAGGGGGACGAAACCGCGCGGAAAACCCCGGCCTTGATTTTTTGCTTTAACCGGGAGCAGTGTTGGCGGGTGGCCGAGCAGATCAAGGGCCGACAGGTTTTGGCCCCAGGGCAGCAGGCCGCCTTGGCCGCCGCCTTGAAAGACTATAACCTTTCGACCGGCGCCGGGCCGAAACTTCGGCAACTATTGCTCCGAGGGGTAGGGGTCCACCATGCCGGGGTGTTGCCGAAGTATCGCCGGATCGTCGAAGACCTATTTCAGCAGAAGCTGCTGTCGGTGGCTGTTTGTACCGAGACGCTTTCGGCCGGCATTAACCTGCCTGCCCGCTCGGTGGTGCTGCCGACGATCCTGAAAGGCCCGCACGGTAAAAAGCGGTTGATGGATGCTTCGAGCGCCCATCAGATTTTTGGCCGGGCCGGTCGGCCGCAGTATGACAAGGTGGGCTATGTGTTTGTCCTGCCGCACGAAGACGACGTGAAACTGGCCCGGTGGAAGGAGAAATACGACCGGCTCCCAGAGAACACGAAGGACCCGACGATTTTGAAGATGAAGAAGGAATTGGAGCGTAAAAGGCCTGCGCGCAGCCCTCATGAACAATACTGGACAAAAGAACAAGCCGAAAAACTCCATCGCTCCCCGCCCGGCAAACTCACCAGCCGCGGGCCGCTGCCGTGGCGGCTATTGGCCTACATGCTGGACGCCTCGCCGGAGGTGGATCGGATTCGACGATTGGTCAGTAAACGTCTGATGGATAGCCGACGGGTCTATGAGGGCCTCCAGCAACTGGAAAAGATGCTTTTGGTTCTGTGGCGGGCGGGCTATGTGGAACTGGAGCCGCCGCCCCCGGCAAAGAGCGAATCAGCCCATGCCGCCGCAAGCTCCCTTGCCGCCGAGGAAGGAGGCGTCTGGCGGTTTACGCCGGCCGTCTCGCTTCGTCGGCAGCGGCCCCGGCGGGGGCAATCGGGGCCAAACTGGGAATCGGTTCGACCGCCTGTCCCGGAAACATTCGGCGCAGGCGTTTTCGACCTCCAACCGTGGGAATTGCAGACGCCACAGATCGAACAACCCCCAGCGGCGAGCCCGCCTTCTGGATGCGAGGTTTCTATTTCGGCCTCCGGAGGCGCAGAACCCAACGAGAATCCGCCCACGGGTTCTGGACCAGCCCCTAGCGCCGAGCCGCCTCCTCGCCAGGATCGCCCGGTAGCCATCGAGGCGGGGTTGGACGTTACGGAACCATCGGCTGCTACGGGGCAGGGGGGGCTTCTGAAAGACTGGTTGGCCAGCCAAGGCGGGCCGATCGCGGCGGCGACTGAAGAAGGAGAGGTATTGTCGGGCCAAAAAAAGGTGGAAAAAGTTGGAGAGCAGGCGGCAGGACGCCCTGCGGAGGAGCCGTATCAGCCGATGCTGGCCCGTCCGACGCCTGCGCTGCGGGACCTCTTGTTGCTTCGGGGCGTCAATCCGCTGTATGGGATTTTTTTGGTTCGGCAATTGGGGATCGCCAACCGGGCCGAGCGGATTCAGGCTTTTGAGAGCCTGTTGGAATTGCCCCGCTCGTTGGGGCCGGCCGTTTGGGTACCCGGACCGGATCAGTTGCCGCCGGGCCCGTTGGCGACGAATCGGCTGGATGGGCAACTGTTGCAACTTGGCCTGGCTACCGAAGACGAACTTTATCCGCCCGAAGAACCGGAGGAGCATCGCGGTCGGCATATCTACGACGAGGCGCCCAAACGCCTGCTCAGCCTGGCCGAGAAATTGAAACTGCTTTTCGACTATGAATTACCGGGGGTACGCGATCTACGGATCAGTCCGGTGTGGACGGCGGGGGCGCTTCTGGAAATGGGCGGCGACTTCGATAAGTACATCCGAAGCCGGGGCCTGGAAACCCAGGAGGGGATCATCTTTCGGCACCTGCTGCGGATGATCCTTCTGGTATATGAATTTTTACAATTTTGCCCCCCGGAAATCGACGAAGACCAATGGGCCGAAGACCTGGAGGAGATCGCCCGACGGTTGACCGAATGTTGCCGAAAGGTCGATCCCACCAGCACCGAACGCGCCCTGGAAGAGGCCGAATCCGACGTGGAGATCGAAGAATAGAAAGGCCGGTTTTCCGTGGCCGGAAGGCCAAGGCGTCGGCCCGCCCACTGGCCAAAGCCGAAGGCAAGGGCGAACAATCGTCGGTTTCTCCCCTTCGGAGAAGGCCAAAACTCTCCCTGGTTTTCCCTTATAGAGAGCGTAAAATTGTTAAAAGAGCGTCATTCATTGAGGAAGGAAGGGGTTTTCTTTCTTCCTGGGTGAGAGAGGCATTTTTTAACCCGCGGAATGATTACCCATTTTTAAGGTGGATGCGGACAAAGACCCGCACCAAGGCAACGAGTCATGGTTTGGGAATATACGGAAAAGACAAAACAATTGTTTCTCGATGCGGTGCAGGGCAAGCCGGGCGCCCATCTGGGCGAAATCGAAAACCCGGATGGGATCGGCGAACACGGGTCGATCGCCTGCGGCGATGCGCTGCGGTTCACCTTCCGGGTGCGCAAACATCCGGAGGACCCGACCAAAGACGTGATCACCGAGGCGAGGTATTTGACCTTCGGTTGTACGTCGGCCATAGCGGCGTCGGAGGCGTTGTGTCGGCTCATCGAGGAAGGCGGCTACACGCCCATCGAGGCCCTGAAAATTACCAATCAAGATATTGTGAACTTTTTGGGCGGATTGCCGGACCAGAAGATCCATTGTTCCGTGATGGGGGCCGAGGCGTTGCAGGCGGCCGTCTTTAACTGGGCCCAGCGCCGCGGCGTGGATTTGCGTGCGCTGGGTTTGGACATCCGACCGGAGGAACAGGAGGAAGGCCGACTGGTGTGCAAGTGCTTCGGTGTTACGGAGCCTTATCTCCGTCGGAAGATCAAAGAGTTGGGCCTGAAGACCATCCCGGAAATCACCCATGCGCTGAAGGCGGGCGGGGCGTGTATGCAATGCCATCACATGCCGGGCGGCTTGCAGGACATTTTGAACGAGATTTGGGGATTCGATCCGAAGAACTTGCCCATTATGCCTGTATTGCCGCCTAGTGCGGCGCCGGCTCCGGTCGCTTCCACTAGCCAGGCTGGGTCGGCTGGACCTGATGGCGTCTCACCGGCCCGGCCCTCCGGCGACGGTCGAGAAGAATTGTCCCCCTACCAATTCGCTAAAAAAGTGGAAAAGACCATCGACCAATACGTCCGCCCCATGCTCCAGCAGGACGGCGGCGATGTGGAACTTGTGGACATCAAAGACCACCTGATTTACTGCCAATTGCGAGGCGCCTGTGCAGGCTGCTCCGGAGCAGGACTGACCCTAAAACTGATGGTCGAACAGGTCCTGAAAGAACAAGTCGATGAGCGGATCCGGGTCGTCCAGGTGTGAATGGGTTTATGATGCTCGACAGTTGATAGGTGATGCTGTTTGGGCGAGGTGTTTCGGATTCCAGTCAAAAGGATCGTTTACTGGGAGGTTCTCTTGATGCGACTGGTGTATGCAGACAATAACGCCACCACGGCGGTTGCGCCGGAAGTGGTGGAGGCGATGACGCCGTATTTGCGGGAGTTGTATTTTAATCCGAGTTCGATGTACGAGCCGGCCCGCCAGGCGGCCCAGGCGATTGCCCAGGCGCGTGCGACGATTGCCCGCCATCTGGGGGCCGCCGATCCGCAGGAAATCATTTTCACCTCCTGCGCCACCGAGAGCAACAACGCCGCCATTCAAGGTGCAGCCCGCGCCCGGCCCGAACGCCGCCATATCATCACCACCGCCGTCGAACACCCGGCTGTTTTGGAAGTCTGCAAAGACATGCAACGGATCGGCTACGAAGTTACCTTCCTCGGCGTGGATCGGCATGGCAATCTGGATATGGCCGAATATGTCCGGGCCCTTAAGCCCGACACCCTCCTGGTAACCATCATGCACGCCAACAATGAAACCGGGGTGATCTTTCCGATTGAGCAGTTGGCCCGGATCGCCAAGGAAACCAATCCTGGCATTGTGTTCCATACGGACGCCACCCAATCGGTGGGTAAATTGCCGATCGATCTGGAGGGCCAGTTTCGCCATGTGGATTTGCTTTCCTTTTCGGGCCATAAGCTCCATGCGCCGAAGGGGATCGGCGTGCTGTATGTGCGTCGAGGCACGCCGTGGCGACCATTTCTGATCGGCGGCCATCAGGAACAAGGCCGACGGGCCGGCACCGAAAATGTCCCCTATATTGTGGGGTTGGCCCGGGCGATGGACCTTGCGATGGCAGACCGGCAAGAGCAGGAGGAACGGTTGGCCCGGCTTCGGGATCGGCTAGAGTCCGCTCTGCAGGAACGGATTCCTGCTTTGGAAATCAACGGCCGGGGCGCTCCTCGATTGGCCAACACCTGCAACCTCTCCTGCCACTATATCGAGGGGGAATCCATCCTCTCTCAACTGAGTGCGGAGGGGATTTGTGCTTCGAGTGGATCGGCCTGCACCTCCGGCTCCTTGGAACCTTCCCATGTCCTGCGGGCAATGGGGGTTCCGTTTACCGCCATCCACGGCTCGGTCCGTTTTAGTTTCAGCCGATACACAAGCGAAGAGGACGTGGAGCGGATCATCCAAGTCTTGCCGGAGATCGTGCGAAAGCTGCGGCGGATGTCGCCGTATTGGGATGCGGAGCACAATCGGCCCCGTCCTACTGCCCCTATTGCGGCAATCTCTTCTCCTTAAACCTATTGGTATCTACATAGGGGGGCCCCTACAAAATGTTGGGAGGCCACGGCCAGAGCATCCCAACCTATTGCGCTTCTGAGAAAATATGTAGATACCAATGCTTCAAACCACAAAGAGTCGTTCCCCCGTGGGGCTAGATGGTACCCCAATCTGTTAGACAGGTCTGATACCGTCTGCACAGTGGTATGTATGTGGATTCTTGGCCCGGGGTTTTTTCTATTTGTTTCTCAGGGATGGGGGAGCTATTGGGGGTGTATGAGGCTTATAGGGATCGGCTTTGTGGGGAGAGGGGGTTTGAGGATGCGGATTGGTTGAGAGTACCTCTAACGAGGCAAAGCGTTCCCTCCCACGGTTGGGTCTTTCGGCCGACCCAATTTGTCCCATTTATCCCAACTTTTCCATTTTGTTGATTATTTGGGTTTATTCAGAGGAATGCTTTTCCTCGGCAAGAACGGGAAGGCAGACAAAATCGAAAAAAAGCTACCATTCGGCATAACTCTTAACCGAAAAGAATAGACAGGTATCGACCATCGGACTCCCACGATGCGCCAGGGGGGCGGCCGGGTGTCCTCGCCAGGCCTTTCCCTCCGGGAAGCAAAGGGACCCATGGACAAGGAAGATGAAGCGACCGGCTCTGGGCCGGTCCCCATGGTCATCACCTTGGGATCTATTCTTTCATAGGAGGGAAGGCATGCGAAGAGTATGGATTGCACTGGCGGGCGCCGCCATGATCGTTGGACTTCCTTTAGCGGCTCTGGCGGACAATCAACAGATTGCCGAGCAGATTGCCGCCCATCTCCGCAATAGCGGACAATTGCATGGCTATAAAATCGGCGTGAAGTTTCAAGACGGGACTGCTTGGCTTCGGGGACGGGTCAGCAGCGAGGAGCAGAGGCGATTGGCTTTGCAATTAGCTGGCCAAGTCCCAGGAGTCCAACGCGTCGAAAACGAATTGAGCGTCGTATCGCCGGAGCCGAACGCCGGCGCACCGGCTGGAAATGTAGGGAGGCTGTTGAATCCCTTCGCCCAAAGCGGGGTCAAACCTGCCTCGGCGGACATCCCCGCCCCGGTGCTTCAACAAGGCGCCTCGGCCATGGGGCCGGAACAAACTCCTCGCCCCTTCGGACTAAACAGCTTAGGGATGGCCCGTTCCGAGGGGGTTACCCGGGTTTCCGGCGTGGAAACCGGTCCGATGTTAACCAGCCCGCAACCGGTCGCTCCGCCGAGCAACCATTATGCCGCGGTCCCGGCCATGATGGTGGGACCCGAAGAGACGCCGTCGGCAGCCCCGGCACCGCTGCGGCCAATTCCTATGCCCCAGCAGCAGGTTGCCCGGCCTGTACCCACGCCCAGGACGGCCTCTCGTCAGCCGACCCAGGCCCCGATTCCGGTAGCAATGGCCCCAGCCGCTCAAGGATCGGCGGCTCCTGTACCGACCCAGCCGGTGGCAGGTTCTCCGGTTCCGGTCTCTGGGGTACCCATGAGTGGGGGAGTCGCTCCGGTTCGGTATGACCAGCCCCACCTGCCCAACTATGCTTGGCCCAGTTACGCTGCCTATCCTAACTATGCGGCCGTAACGTATCCGAAACAGTATTCGCCCACTGCCTGGCCCTATATCGGTCCGTTCTATCCCTATCCGCAGGTTCCGTTGGGATGGCGGAAAGTGTCCTTGGAATGGCACGACGGGTGGTGGTTCCTCGACTTCGACGATGGTGCAGCCGCCAAACCGTTTAATGGTCTGTTCCGTTTGAAATAAGGGGCTGCTTGTCGGGGATGAGCGCCCACCAGCGCTGACCCTCCCCGCCCCTCCGGCGGGAAAGGAACAAGATTAGAAAACGGAATCAGCTTCTCTCCCTTGAAAAAATCCCAGCCCTTCCGGTGGGCTTTATACCCCGCCGGAAGGGTTTTTTCTTTTCCAAAAAGCCTAAAAGGAAGTAGTTTGAGACCCCCTGTGTGTGTCCAACAGCCAAGGGCTTCTGGGGGAAAGGCCGGAGCGGTCCCCCCCCGAAAGAAGAATTAAAGGTTTCCTTAGAAGGTTTGTGTTCAGACACCCTCTTTTTTGGGGGGGGCATTTCCGGTATTTAGGGCACAACCCCTTTCGAGGGAGTTTTCTCGGGATTCCCAAAATCCAATACTTTCGGAAATACCTGCAAGTCCCACAGAATTTAACACGATAACTATTGATAGCTCCCCACGATCCGTGGCTGGTGTGCCGGGAGGGTCCTGCCCAGCAGGCATCCGGAGACTTTTACCTGGTGGAGTTTTCTCCAAAGACCCAACTGACGAGGGACGTTTCATGCTCCAGAAAACTTTTTACCCCATGGCCTTTGGATTGTTGGTCGTGTTGTTTTTGAGCGCCCCAGGGTGTTTTAACGTATATGGGCCTAGCCTGGGATATCTGAGTGTTCCGGTCCCGGTGAGTCCTTATTTCCAGGACCGTTTGGAAGACCAGTTCATCGAACAAGAACGGTACAACAAGGTGCCAGTCCTCGGCCCGATTACCGCCGGAGCCCATCCGGTGGCGATGGACCCGCCCTCGGATGACCAAGTGATCCGGGCGTTGGAAAAGGTGCGCCCCGTCGAAGGAGGCATTCCCTTTTTGCATGAAGTCCAGCGGAGCAACGTCCGGATCGTCAAAGAATTGATCGCCGATTATGTGGATCCGCCCCGACAGTATCCGCTGATCGGCCCGGCCCAGGTGCATCACTCCCACTATAAATGCACGATCTATTTTACTGAAGTTACCCGCGTCGGTTGGCCCATCCCCTACACCACCAAAAAAGAAGACGCCCAAGAGGTCATTTACATCGACCTGAACCACTTCCATATTGTGGGCAATGTAGAGTGTGGGCCTAGCAGCGAATACTAACCAGGGGATCCCTTCCCTATTTTCCTTTGGAAAACGCCCTTCGAGGATCCAGCAGGTTGCCAAGACCTTTGTAGAAGGAAGACAGGGAACTCGAAACCCCGCCCATTCCTTTAGATTTTCAGGAGGATGGTTCTTACCCGATTCCATAGGGGGCCGCCAACGGCCCCTTTTTTTATTGTTTTGTCCAACGCCTCACTCCCACCGCGTCAGAAAAAAGCCAATGGCCCTTTTCCCATAGCCCTTGGAAAGTAGGCAAAACAGAAAAATCGGGCAATCAAGGCATTCTCTTGGTCTTTGAGGGGCTAGACCGGCTTCGTTACCCAGTTTTGCCGATAAAAAAAGAAGAATCCAAATTGTCTCTTGATCCGACCACGCTTACCGAGGGGGGGTGCTCTTGAGACAACCGCCGCTGGGAAGGTACCATACCGGCCCCTCTGTCTGGTTTCCCGGGAGGGTATCGGCAAGGTTTTCCATAAGGGGCTGTTTGCATGACATCCATCCTCTGTTGGTCTTCCCGCTCATGGAGCAGATACCTCTGGGCGGTAGCGGTGGGCTTCAGTTTTGGATGGGTGGGGTTTGACGCTTGTGGTGCAGAACAACAGCCCCTCCTACAACCCCCGATTTCGCCCGCCCCCTCCAGTTCCAACTCTTCCCAGGGAAGTTCTTCCCCCGGAGCGTCTGGAAATACCCAGACACCCACACCGCCGCCTCCTCCGGCAGGTATCCCCTCGGCTGCCGAGCCGGCCGAAGACCTATACGCCTTGGCCGTCGGACTGTATTCAAGAGGGGATTGGGCCTTGGCCGCCCGGGAATTGCAGACCTTTTTGCGGCAATATCCTCAGCATCCCAACGCCCGTCGGGCGACGTTTCTGTTGGGGGAGTCCCTGCTCCAACTAGGCCAATACCAGGACGCCCTGGCACGATTTACCGAGTATTTGCAACAGGAACCCCAAGGCCCCTGGTCGGCCAAGGCCCTGTTCCGTTCCGGGGAGGCCGCCTTTTTCGCCGACAAAAAGGAGCAGGCCGTCACCCTATTGAAAGAGTTTTTGGGCCGGTATCCCGCCGATCCGTTGGGGGCCTATGCCCTCAGTTATCTGGGCCAGTTGGCCCGAAAGAACAAGGATTGGAAAACTGCTGCGGACCACTACCGACAGTGCCTGGAGCGATTCCCGCAAAGCGGTTTACAGACCGAATGCCAATTAGGCCTGGCGCAGTGTTTAGAGGCCCAAGGGCAGGCCGAACAGGCCATCCCGCTTTATCAGGCGGTTGCCCAGCGGGACAATGGCCCCCCCGGTGGAGACGCCCAATTTCGACTGGGCGTCTTACTGTACAATCTCCAGCGTTATGCCGATGCAGCCGCTGCTTTGGAACTGTTCGAGCGCCGGTTTGCCAGTAGCGCCCAGGTGGGATATGCCCGGCTGTATCGGGGGTTCGCCTTATTTCACCTCAAAAAGTGGGAGGAGGCCCGGGGGAGTTTTCAGGCGCTGCTTACCGCCCCTCCTTCTGGGGAGGCGAACCAGCAGGAACTCCTCCGCCGACAGGCCCAGTATTGGATCGCCATGATCCAGCGGGAACAAGGCCAATGGGCCGAGGCTGCCAAGACCTTCACCCACCTGGCCCAGACCGCCTCTCAGCCGACCGAACAGGTCGAATTACGTTTCTATGCCGGCGACGGCTACTTACGCGCCCAAAACGCCCAGTCGGCTCTTGAAGAGTTCGACTTGGCCTTAAAGGGGCTTGGGCAAACGGGAGCGGAGACAAAACTCCCCTCGGAAAAGTCTTCCTCCGGCGGCCCATCTGGCCAGGCAGACCAAGACGCCGGGGCAGGCCACTCCCAGCAATGGCTCGATAAAATCCTCCGGGGCAAGGTGGAGGCGGCCTGTTTACTCCAGAACCCGGGCCTGGTAGATCGGACGGCCGAGGAGTTTTTCCGCCGCTGTCCGCAGAGTGCTTTGGCTGCGGATGTGGCCCGTTGGCAGGCCCAATCCCTCATCCAGCGAAAACAGTTCCAAGAGGCGCTTCGGCTTCTGGAGCCTTGGGCCGACAAAGCGCCCAATCAAGAGTCGGCCTGGCACATCAAGTATTTATTGGCCTGCGCCTATCAGGGGGTAGGGCGGGTGCAGGAGGCCCAGGCCCTATTGGGCCCCATCCTCCAGGCAGAGAGTACGGATTGGAAATCGTTAGGCCGGTTGGCCCAGGCCAGCATCCTGTTGGGCCAAAAGCAATACGCTCAGGCGGCCTCCCTCTTAGAGGCTTATCTGGGCGATGGGCCTTCCGACTCCCACCGGACAACCGCCCAGGCCCAGTTGGCCCTCTGCTATGCCCGGCTTCGGCAAACCGAGAAGGCCCAGCCGATCTATCAGAGCCTAGCGGAAAAGCATTCGACGGCGCCGTGGTTTGTGGGTTGGACGGAGCAATTGGCCGATGCTGCCTTGGAGGCCGGGGATTTTGCCTGGGCCCGCAGCCTATTTGGCCGATTGGCCAACCAGACGGCCGACGCCTCGGCGGCCCAGCGGGGTCTGCTGGGGTTGGGCTGGACGCAGTATCGGGCCGGTCAGTTTCCGGAGGCGTCCGCTACGTTGGCTCGGCTTTTGGCGATGGAAAAACTTCCTCCCGACACCGCGGCGGAAGCCGCCTTCTTGCGGGCCACGATTTTGGCCAAGCTCCGGCAACCGGACGCCGCACTGGCCCTGTATCAAGTGGTGGTGGAGAAGCATCAGGAGACGAAATGGCTTGGACCGGCGCTTTTGGCCTCGGCCAGGTTGCATGCGCAAATGGGCCAACACGCTCAGGCCGTCCCGCTGTTCCAACGCTATGTGCAAACTTTTCCCCAAGGCGACGGCCTGGACGCCGCCCTGTATGACTGGGCCTGGAGCTTGAAGGAATTGGGCCGGCAGGAAGAGTCGCTCAAATTGTTCGAGCGGATTCGTCAGGAGTTTCCCAAGAGTCCCTATTGGCCGGAGGCTGTTTTGCGACTGGCCCAGCACGCCTATCAAACCCAACAGTATGAACGGGCCGGCGAGTTGGTCTCGGCGGTTTTGGCCGATGGCGCAAAGCCAGAGCTTCGACCTTACGCCCTCTATTTGCAGATGCAAGTTTTGGCGGCCCAGCAAGAGTGGGAGAAAGTCGGCCAATTGGCCCAGCAATTGCTCCGGGAGCATCCGGGTAGCCCCTTGCAGGTGTACGGGGAGTTTTGGCAGGCGGAAGTTGCGTTTCGAAAACAGGATTTCGCGGCGGCTGACAGGTTGCTGGAGAAGTTTGTCAAAAAGTATTCGTCTCCGCCGGCAGGGTTGGCCCCGTTGGCGGCTTTGCGACGGGCGCAACTGTTGGCCCACCAGCGCCGCTGGGACGATGTGCTTCAGGCCGCCGCCAAAATCAGGGACCAATACCCCACCTTCGACCAACTGTACGAGGCCGATTATCTGCTGGGCCGGGCCTTGGCCATGAAGGCTCGCTTCGACGAGGCCCGCGAGGCTTTCCAACGGGTGATCCGCTCGCCCCAAGGGGCCAAAACCGAAACAGCCGCCATGGCCCAGTGGTATATCGGCGAAACCTACTTCCACCAGCGGGATTATCAAACCGCACTGCGGGCCTATCTGCTGGTAGAAGTGCTGTACGCATATCCCGAGTGGCAGGCGTTGGCCCTGTTGGAGGCGGCCCGATGCCGCCAGATGCTCGGCCAACCGGACGAAGCCCAAAAGCTCTACAAACGCCTTCTGGAGCAATTTCCCAGCACCACAGCCGCCCAGGAATATCGAAAACGGCAAAACTCCGCTCCGGACGCTCCGGGCGTCGGATTGCCGGCGCCTACTTCTCTGCCCGCCGGCGAGAGGCCAGGCGCCGCGCCCTCGCCTACGGATCAGAAAAGTTCGCACTTCCAGAGGAAACCATTTCAGAAAATATCGGTAAGAGCGACCCGAGAGATCATGGAATTATGTTTCGTGCCTCTTTGTCCATCAAATGCCCGCTTTTTTATCTCGGAAACTGCGGTTTTTTCTGCCAACACTTCTCTACCTCTTCCCTTTTTCCATAAGGACATCCAAAGCCATGAGACATGGACGCCGACATAACACGCCGTGGTTCGCGGCCTACGGACGGGCCGGTATTTTGGCGATTCTGGGAGGGTTGGCGGCAGGTTTATGGTTGGGGGCGGTTTTGCCGCTCTGGGCCGCCGACGCCCCGCAGCAGACTGTTCCGCCGCCGACTGCGCCGCAGCAGACCCAGGGGCCTATTTTGCCCGAAAGCCTTCAGCAATTCATCCCCACCCGCAACCTCTGGCACATCATGATCCAAGGCGGCCCGCTGATGATCCCGATCGCCCTTTGTTCGGTGATCATGGTGGCGGTGGCTTTGGAGCGGATGGTCAGCCTGCGACGGGGCCGGATCATCCCGAAACCCTTTGTGAAGCGCTTGTTGCAACAGATGGAAGACGGCAGCTTGGACCGGGAGACGGCCCTTCAATTGTGCGAAGAAAACGGCAGCCCTGTGGCCGAGGTCTTTGCCGGCGCCATACGCAAATGGGGCCGACCTTCCGTCGAAGTCGAACAGGCCATCATCGACGCCGGCGAGCGGGTAACCAACGGCCTACGGAAGTATCTCCGGGTCTTTAACGGCATTACCACGGTCGCGCCGCTTTTGGGCCTACTGGGCACCATTTCCGGCATGATCCAGGCGTTCAACGCCTTGGCCCTTTCCGACCCGACGGGCCGGACCCGACCGCAACTGTTGGCCGAGGGAATTTCCAACGCCCTGTTGACCACCGCAGCCGGCCTTTGTGTGGCGATCCCCGCCCTGATCCTATATCTGTATTTTCTAAGCCGAGTGGATCGGCTGGTGATGGAGATCGACTCCCTGGGCGAACAATTGGTCCCCATGATCTGCGCCGAAGAGATGGGCAATCGCGCCGCCAAACAGGGCAAATCCCGACGCTCCCGCCAAGAGACCGCCGTCAGTTAACCATCCGCCAGGAGCACCGCCCATGCCGCTGAAAACCCATCAGGACGAACTGCCCCAGTTGAATATGACGCCGATGATTGACTGCGTGTTTTTGCTGCTCATCTTCTTCTTGGTGGCCACCCGCCTGGAGGAGCAGACGCCGCAGATTCCGCTTCGGCTGCCGGAGGTGGTGGATCGGGGGGCGCTGAGTGCTGCGCCGGAAAAACTGGTGGTGAGCGTCTATCGCGACGGTTCGATCACCCTGGACAATCGGCCGGTAACCCTCGAAGAATTGACCGCCCAACTGGCTGCCCTGCGACGCCATTATCCCGACTTGGCCGTCATGGTCCGAGGCGACGCCCTCGGCCCCTACCAGCACGTGGCCCAAGTGCTCCATGCCTGTAAACAAGCAAACATCCAGGAATTAAACATTTCCGTCCGAACCATTCCGCCCGAGGGCAGCCAACCGGGCGGTCGTTAGGAAAACGCAGCCGCGCCCGTTAGAAAGCGGCCTCGGACAGACAGGAGGAGAGAATAGAAGAGAAGTAGAGTGGAAGGGTAGGTTTTAGCCTTACCCAAAAGGCCTACAGGTATCGTCCTCTTCTGAAAGAGTTTTTTCGCCATGTGGGCGGTCCGTATCGGCAAATTGGTGGAATATGTAACAGGCCGGGGGCTGGTGTTCGGCCTGCTTTGGGCGGGCTTGGCCTGCTTGACGGTCGGCTTGACGGCGCTGGTATTGACCCGCTGGGGCCAATCCCGACCGTTGCGCAAATGCCTGGCCCTGTCGATCTTTGCCCACCTGCTGTTTGCCATCTATTCCACGACGGTGCAGATTTTCGTCGGGGCCACCTTGCCGGCGGAGGAACCCGGCATCCATGTGCAACTGCTCGGCGAGGAAAGTTCTTCGGAAAACACTTCCCAAACGGCCGGCGCCGGGACCAGGCCGGTTTGGGAGATGGTGGTTTCGGAAAAACCCGCACTTCCGGTCCAGACGCCGGATCGGCAGGCCACCCCTGTTCCCGAAGCCGACCGCAGCAGTTCCGAATCCTCCCTACCTGCCGAGCTTTCCATGCCTCAGGCCCAACCGAAACCAGAGACCGTGGCCAGTCTGACTCCTCCGAAAGCGGCCCTGAGGCCAATGACCGCCCAAAGTCTTGGGGAAAACCTTCGGCCTCGCCAAGGACCGGAGCCTGTGGAAACGCCGACCCCGCAACGTCGTGAGCCGACGGCCAATCCGCCCCCGTTAGAAGCCTCGCCGGGCCGTCCTTCTTCTTTAGCGGGGATTCCGAACCCGGAGCGGGCGCCGCTGCCGGGTGCGCCGCCGGGCCTGACGGCAATTCCCCTGCCCACGCCTAGCCCGCCGCAGCCGACTCCTGGCAACTCCTCCGCAAACGCTTCCGCTCCCCCTAAGGTCCTAACGGAACTGTATGGCCTGGATTCCGTCGGCGGAGACTCTCGGTCGGGGCCGGCGGCAAATCTTCCCTGGCAAGGACCGATCGGTGCGGGCCAGCCGTCTCCATCCGCCCAGCTTACCGGGATTGTTCCTCCGTCTTCGGCGATTCCCGGAGTTTCCACGCTTCCCAAGCCCCCGGCGATACTGAGTCCGCCCACGCCGCCAGGGCCGGGGGAGATTCCTAAACTGTATCAAGCACGGACCGCCCCGAATCGAGAGCAATGGGCCGCCCAACACGGAGCCACCGAACAGACGGAAAAGGCCGTCCTGGCCGCCCTGGCCTGGTTGGCCGCCAATCAAGAGCCAGACGGCCGCTGGGATGCCGCCCGCCACGGCGCAGGCCGAGAACTGTTCGTCGGCGGCCGCAATCGCCAAGGTTCCGGCGCACAAGCCCACACCGCAACCACCGGTCTGGCCCTGCTGGCCTTTCTGGGCCGAGGCTATACCCACCAGCAAGGCCAATACCAAAAGACCGTGGCCCAAGGCTTGGAGTATCTATTACGTACTCAGGCGGCTGACGGCAACCTGGCCGGGCCGGCCGACTTCTACGCCTTCATGTATTGCCACGGCATCGCCGCCCTGGCCCTGAGCGAGGCCTATGCGATGACCCAAGACGCCCGCCTGCGGGAACCCCTGCGCCAGGCCATCACCTACACCTTGGCCGCCCAACATCCCGAACAGGGCGGATGGCGCTACCGACCCCGCGACCCCGGCGACACAAGCCAATTGGGCTGGCAACTGATGGCCCTGAAAAGTGCAGAACTTACCGGTCTGGGCGTCCCGCAAGGGAGCAAACAGGGCGCATGGCGATTCTTGCAAAGCGTCTCCAGCGGACGCCGCGGCGGACTGGCCGCCTACCGCTCCCTGGAAACGCCCAGCCCAGCCATGACCGCCGAAGCCCTCCTGTGCCGATTGTTCCTTGGGCTGCCGGCCGACGATCCGGCGTGCCAGGAAGCTGGGCAATATCTGTTAGAATACCTGCCCGGCCAAACCGAACCCAATCTGTACTATTGGTACTACGGCACGCTCAGCATGTTCCAACTGGGCGGCGAGTACTGGCGCCGGTGGAACGAAGCCCTCCAAAAAACCTTATTGCCCCGACAACAGAAAACCGGCGCCTTGGCCGGCAGTTGGGACCCGGACACCCGCTGGGACAACTACGGCGGCCGCATCTACACGACGGCCCTGTCAGCCCTGTGCCTGGAAGTCTATTATCGGTATCTGCCTCTGTATGTTCACGCCGCCGAGCCGCTCCGCACCTCCGCCTCCTCTGCTAGATAAAACCCCGTCCCTGAGATAAATCTGGAGTTTTGCAAATTTGGGATTTCCACCAACTTGTACACTACCGACCCTCAAAAATCACAGGATTTTTGAGGGACCTGTTCAGTGTACGAACACCTGAACTAGCCTATTTTGCAAAACTCCAGTTATTCATGCCGCTACAGGTCGGTGTTTGCGTCCCTGGG
>JAKPGL010000052.1 GCA_029550925.1 Planctomycetota bacterium | reverse complement strand
AATCTCGGGATTTTTGAGGGACCTGTTCCGTGTACGAACACCTGAACAAGCCCATTTTGCAAAACTCCAGTTGGAACCATACGAAGTGCCACGATCTGGCCAATTTCATTCCCGACAATTTCCAGCACCTCCAAAAGGCGGAGAAAAGGTCGATGACCCGGCAGAGCCATGACCAAACCATTCTCCGATCCTTTTTCGCCTACGCCAAACTTCCCCTGGAACCGTCGCATTGACTGCGCAGGGGTCAATAAAATAAGCCTCCTGTGCATTCGGCTGAAATGTTACAGAAAGAGAAAATTGCTTGGGAATCGGCAGGGGAATCGCGATGGCTACCCCAGGATGCGTTTCCATCGCTCCAAGTTCCAGCGGGCTTTTTCGGCCGGGGTCATGGAGCGGAAATCCGGTTCTTCCTCCGGAGTCTTTGCCCCTGGCGGGATTGCTGCGGAAGGAGAAGAGACGGACGGGGCTCTGGATGTCCTTCGGCTCGTAACAGGCCGACCGGTGCTGGCGGCGTAGGCGGAGGCCGTCTCCGTCCGCTGGAGATCGTCTTCCAGCGAGCGGTGCGGTCGGAGGCCCAGTTTGGCCAGGTCATTATGGTAGGCGCGTACGGCCTCGGCGGGCAGGATTTGCTCGTCGGCCACGGCGCGGAGATATTTGACAAAGGTGAGTTGGTGTTCGGCGTTGTTGATTTTTCGGCCGTAGAGGGCCACGCGGGCGCCGTATTTTTTCGCCTCCCAGAGCATGTGAAAGGCGTCCATCGTGGTGCCGGCCGCCCCGCCCAAAATACCAACCACTATGCTGCGATCATACCGGACCAGGGCTTCCATGGCGGCTGGGCCGTGGTAGGGAATTTTCAAAAACAAGGGCCGACCGCGGCTGGTTACCCCGGCCAAGGCCCGGACAATATGATCGGCGATAAATCGGCCAAAGTCCGCCGGTTTTTCCGCGGGGGCGTTCGGATCGAAAACTTCCAGAAAATGCCGAAATCCTTTCCGCTCCGCCTCCAGGCGGAACTCTTTGTAAGCCTCCAGCGCCTGTCGGTCCAAATGGGCGTCGTTATTAAAAGTGATCGAGTACAGGCCCAGATCCGCCCCCAACCGCCGTTCTTCTGGCGCACAGTCCAAATGGCCGCACATGATATGGTCCAACGTGGCCGTCCGAAACGGAAGCGACGGCTGACTCGGATACCGGCCGGTCCCACCGGCAAGCCAGATGTCCGTGGTATCGTTGGCTCGAACCGCCGGCGTAACATGGCTATTGTCGAAGAGGCGTTCCCGGATGGTCAAAATTTCATTGGTGCTGGCGCTCATGAGCATAATGTCAATCAGCCCCTGAAGCACAATCTCCCGCATCTGTTGCCGATACTCTTCCAGGGTGCGGAAGCGGGCTTCGTCGGCGTGATATTCCGGGCTACGTCCCGGAGCGGCCAAGCCGAAGGCCATATCGGCGTCTTTAGCGTCGGCAAGGATAAAATCCCGACAAGAACTGTCCGCCAAAATCCGCGCCAGTTTCAGATCCAACGATTTCTGCATCCAGGACGCCTTTCTTTGGAGAAAATAAGCTCGCCAACTAACCGGGAATCTGGACAAACCGCGTCTAATCAGGCTCCTTTCTATTCTTATTCAATTCTGGCCGCTTGGCAAATCCCGAAAGAAGGAATTCCTGGCAGAAATCCGCGAAACCAGACCTTAGAGCCGCCAAAGGGAACATTTTGTTATTCTCAGGCGGCAGCCTACAATGTCATCCCCACGCAAGCGGGGCCCCAGTTTTTCAACGTATTCTGAATTCCCGCGTTCACGGGAATGACAAAAGCCGCCCTCTGGGAGAGCGAAGCATTGGTATCTCCACAACCCGGTGGAGGGAGCCGAGGTTCCGGAGAGGGCAAACCGGGAAAGGACGGTGATCCGGGCCTTCGGGGATTTTAGCCGGCCTCGGCTTTGCCGAGGGCGGCCTCTCGACGGCCTGGGGAGAGGCGAAGGAGTTCCGCCGCCTTGGTGGTTTGCCCGGCCTCCTGCACGGGCCTCTGGGATGTGTAGATACCAATGAGAGCGAAGGGAGGCAATTTTTTCCCGGACCGGCTTTGCTTACTCTTTATCTTTTGGGGGTCTTTGGGCGGTCTGTTTGGGCGATTTATTTTCGCTGGAAGCAGGCGTGGGCGAAAGCGGGCGGTCGCCGGCGTCCAAAAACCGGAAGGATTCCACAAGGGTCTTGTCCGCCTGGCCCAGGCGATCTTGTTGGTCGGGGTCCAAGGTGAACGCGAAGACGGCCTGACGGCCTTGGGCGTCGGCCAGGCGGTAATAATGCCACTGCATGGGGGTTTCGACTGGTTTGCCTTGACTTTGGCTTATCACTTTCCCGTGAACCACCACCCGATACATCCGCATGTTTTCCGGCGCCGGATATTGACCGGCTTGGACGAACTCACCGAAATTTTTCCCCAGGGCCTGTCGAATATCCTGTTGGAACTGTTCTAAGGTAACGTCTTGGCCTTGGGCCAGCGGGGGTAACAAGGTAATGGTGCCTTGGGTTACCCATTGGTCTTGGTCAAACAGCCCCAAGACGGCCGTCTGATTCTCTTCGCGGTTGACGTGCCAGGAGCGAGAATGGAGGATTTGCCAACCTTTGCCGGGCGGCTGATAAGCCAAAATAAGCAGGTCTTCCTTCGCCTCCAACGGCAGGTCCCGAAGCGAATCGGTCGAGAGTTCAGGGACTTCTTGAGACGGACCGATCTGCACGCTCAGTTTCGCCGTAATGTCCACGCCTCGTAGGACCGGCCCCGGCGTGCGGCGTTCGGCCAAGGCCAGCCCCAACCAATTGATCCGCCCGGTGGCCCGGTCCACCCGGTACTTGCCTTTGAGCACCATAGCCGACTGGCCTCCGCCCGTTTGCCCCTGCACCGTACCGCTGATCTCGATCAGCAGCGATCGCTCCGTAACGTTGCCCAATTTGCACTGGACATCGGCTCGGCTCACTTTGTCCAGCCCCAGCAGAATGGCCAAGGTCTCGTCGCTGGGCTTCCAGGAGCTGGTTTGATCGACTGGTTCGGTCGGCAAAAGCCGATCCAGCACCAAACTATTGCCCAAAAGGTCCACCAAATCCAGCTCTTCCCGGGTCAAAGGGCCTTTGGGCGCAAAGAGGATGATACGTCCGCCCTGGGCTTGGCCGACTATCCATCGCATTTCGGGCCGAAGCTGCGGCGTGATGGTTTCTTCTTCGACCTGGATAGCCGCTTCGGCCTTCTGATAATAGCGGACGCTCCGGACCGGGACGCCACCGTTCGGCGCCGTCTCCAAAAGCTGTTCGTCATACACGTTTTGGGCGGTTACCTTCATCTTGGGCTTGGCGTGCTTTGGGTCTTCGGAGACCACCAGCACGCCTTCGACCTCCAGACTCACCGAGACCCGATCCGTCTGGCCTTCCTCTCGGCGTGGCCGAAGATCATACCTATTGGCCTGTTCCGCCCAGCCCATGGGGGCTGACAAAACCCACCCCATCGCCGCCGCGGCGATCCACCCAAGCAGCCGCGTATCGTTTTGGTCCTTCATGGAAGATTTCCTTTCCACCAGTAGAAGTCTGGTTGACCGAAGGAAGAGGCCACCTTCTTGGCCGCAAGCACCCCCCTTCGGCACATTTGCCGCCTTTCTACCCACCAGGCTTCTCTTACCATACCCGGGGCTTTTTGGCAAGGTCAACCTATTTTTCAGAAACCGCCAATTCTTCCGTCCCACCTCAAAACTGGGGATAATTCAGATTTTCCGGCGGTCCCCAGAGTTGCCAAACGGCCTTCGGCCGACTATATTGCCACTCCTAGTAACCCCGTCTGTCCAGACGGCGAACCACTCAGGCTGGACAGCCTAAGTTACGTTCTATTCCCGGTTTCAGAGCAAACAGGTCCCCTTTTATTCCCAAGCCCACCTTCAAAAGATCGGAGGACGATCCCGATGACTCTCACCCCGTTGGATTGGGCGATTATTGGAGTATATCTGATCGGCTGTGTGGCGGCCGGCGTATGGATGAAGCGGTATGTCCGGGGAGTGGAAGATTTTGCCGTCGCCGGACGCGAAATGGATGTTTACCTTGGCGTGGCTTCGTTGGCGGCCACCGAGGTCGGCGTCGTAACGATCATGTACACGGCCGAGATGGGCTTTACCAACGGCCCAGCGGGCGCCACCTATGGCGTGTTATCGGCCTTGGCTATGTTCCTGGTGGGGCTGACGGGCTTTGTCATTACCCCGATGCGAAACGCCGGAGTGATGACCATTCCGGAACTATTTGAGAAGCGGTTCGGGGTGGGAGTGCGTTGGCTGGCCGGTCTGGTGATCATTCTGGGCGGCGTGCTGAATATGGGTATTTTCCTTCGGCTGGGCGGTGAGTTTCTGGTGCATCTGATCGGTCTGCCCCAGCAGTATTTGGAAGTAACGATGACGGCCCTTTTGGCCCTGGTGCTACTTTATACGGTGCTGGGCGGGATGCTTTCGGTGCTGGTAACCGATTATTTGCAGTTTTTAGTGATGGGCATGGGTATTGTGATTACTTCGGTGTTGGTCCTTTGGCACACGCCTTGGCCGGTGTTTACCCAGCAACTGACCCTGGCCCATCAAGCCACTTCGGCCGCCCAAGAGCAAGAAACAGGTCTTGGCTCATTGGGCAGCGGTGAATCGGCCCCTTCAGCAAAGCCACAGTCTATCTCTGCGACAACAGCCCCCCCACATCAAGCCCAACCTCAAGCAACCTCCTCCGCCGGTTCTGCGGCGACGGGAACGGCAGTTTCCCAAAAATCCTCGGAGACGACGGATCCCGCGGTTGTCAAACCCCTTCCCAAGGGGATGAAAATGGGCAATCCGTTCAATCCGGTAGGTCGGGGCGGCTTGGGTTGGATGTGGGTCCTTTGGCAGGCCATGACTGCTTTGGCGGTGGTAACCACCTGGCAGACGACCATTGCCCGAGTGTTGGCGGCTCGGGATTCCAAGACGGCCAAACGCATCTATCGTCGGACCGCCTTTTACTTTGTGGGCCGGTTTGCTTTGCCGGGTCTTTGGGGCGCCGCCGCCTTTATCTATTTCTGGCAGCAGGGCGGATTGCCCGAAGGAGTAGATACTCTACGGGCCATGCCGCGGTTTTTGGCCACCCTGCTCCCGATGGGACTGCTGGGACTCATGGTGGCCGCCATGTTGGCCGCCGAAATGTCCACCGACAGCGGCTACCTCCTCACCTGGGCCACGGTCATCTATAACGACCTGCTCATGCCGCTGGTGCGGCGGAAACCGTCGGAAAAAACTCGCCTTCTGATCATCCGAAGTTTGGTGGTGCTGATCGGGTTGTTTTTGGTCTTCTATGGCCTGTGGTACCAGTTGCCCGGAAAGGCCTGGGACTACTTGGTCGTTACCGGGAACATCTACTTGGCCAGTTTGTTTACCCTATTGGTGGGCGGGTTGTACTGGCCCACGGCCAATCGTATCGGGGCTACCGCCGCCATCATCCTGGGGGCGGTGGGACCGCTCAGTTTCTTGATCGTCAATTTCCTTCACGATTGGAAGCCCGATCAGTTCCCCTGGAAAATTGCTCCGGAAATAGCCGGACTGGCCGCCTTCGGTTGCGCCTTTGCCGGCATGATAGTCGGCTCTCTGGTGGGCCGACTGTTCCTACCTAACACCGTCGGACAGGACTGGAGCCTCGCCCGCAAAGACGAAAGTCAATGACCAGAAAGGAACTTCGCCCGCAAGGACAAGAGTCGATGACCGTGGGAGAGGAAAAAAGAACGCTCCTCTCCATTCGGCTGAAATGTTCCCAAAAATCCAACTCCTTTTCAGGAGCCTACCTACCATGCAAGGTCCGATAGAGAAAGCCCTGGAAATCTTTTGGGCGGTGATGATCTTCGCCTCGATCGCCTGGTATTTCTTCTTGCTGTTCTACGTCGGGTTTAAGGGCGGCTGGGAAATTCTGCGTATGGGCCAACGGTTGGACGAAAAAACCGAATCCGCTCCGTAGAATGCCGTCTCTGAGACGTTAGCCGACAGGCTCCTCGCCGTCGATCCACAGGCGATGCCAAAGCTCCAGGATCGCCAAGGCCCACAGCCTGTTGCCGTGATCAAATCGGCCCGTCCTATGCTCGGCCAAGAGGGCCTGAATGCTTTCCGGTCGGAAATATCCCCGGTGGTACAACCGCCCGTCCGTAAGAAGCTGTTCGATCCAGCCCTGCAAGGGGCCCCGAAACCACTCAGAGATCGGCACGCCGAACCCCATCTTGCCTCGCCGCTGAATGGCCGGCGGCAAAATGTCCGAAAAGGTGCGTCGCAAAATCCATTTGCCCCGGCCCCACCGATATTTCAGCCGACGCGGCATCCGAACAGCCAGTTCCACCACCCGATGGTCCAAAAATGGCTGCCGACATTCCAGGCTGTGGGCCATTGAGGCAATATCCACCTTGACCATCAGATCACAGGGCAAATAGGTTACCAGATCGACCAGGCCGACTGTGGAGATGGGGTCTCGGCCAGCAGCCCGGCCGAATACCTCGGTCAAAAAAGTCTCCGGCCCTTCCGGCGGTAAACAGTGCAAAAACTCTTCCGTGTACAGGGCCAAGCGCCGGGCCTGGTTGAAAATACCTATCCACTCTAAATACCGCTCGGCGGGCGGCAGGCTCACCGCCTCCATAAATCGGCGCAACCGACGCAAAGGGTTTCTCCGCCATCCACCGGCTGGCAAACACCGCCAAAGCCCCCATCGGCTCACCGACTGAAGCCGCCTGGGCAACCGATCCACCCACCCGGCCAAACCAGCCGCCTGATACCGAGGATAGCCTAAAAAAAGTTCGTCGCCGCCGTCGCCCGTCAGCGCCACCGTGACATGCCGACGGGTCTGCTGGGCCACATACCAGGTAGGCAGGGCGGAACTATCGGCCATCGGCTCGTCAAAATGCCACACAAGTTGCGGCAATACCCGTAAGGCGTCCGGCTCTACCCGAAACTCCTGATGCACGGTACCCAACGACTGGGCGGCCATCCGGGCGTAATGCGTCTCGTCGTACTCTGCCACCGGGAACCCGATGGAAAAAGTGCGGACCGGCTCGTCGGCAAACTTCTGCATCAGGCCCACCACAATCGTCGAATCGATCCCGCCAGACAAAAACGCCCCCAACGGCGCCTCGCTTTGTAGCCGAAGACGAACCGCATCGCTCAGTAGCTCCCGAAGCTCTTCCCGATATGCCTCGGAAGACCGATCCTCTTCACGCTGAAAGTCCGGCTGCCAATAAAGGCCTTGTTCGATTCGGTCCTGCCGATAGACCAAAAACCCAGCGGGCGGCAATTTGCAGAATCCAGCCAAAATCGTCCGCGGCGCCGGAATGTATTGATACAGTAAATAAGCATCCACAGCGGCCGGATCGACCCGCCGCTCCAGGCCCGGCAATGCCAGGAGGCTTTTCAGCTCACTGGCAAACAGCAGCCGGCCCGGCTCCTGACGATAGACAAGCGGCTTTTTGCCCAGCCGATCCCGGGCCAAAAGAAGCTGCTTCCGACGACCGTCCCAGATGGCAAGGGCAAACATCCCCCAAAGCTGCTGAAGACACCCCAGGCCCTGCTCCTCGTACAGATGGACGATCACTTCCGTATCGCTGGTCGAGCGGAACCGATGGCCCCGCTGCTCTAGCTCCCGCCGGAGAGTCTGATAGTTGTAAATCTCACCGTTCTGGACCACCCAGATCGTACCGTCTTCATTGGTCATGGGCTGCTGGCCGCCGGCAATGTCGATAATCGCCAACCGGCGCACCCCCAAAGCCACTCCAGGCAGCAAAGCGGTCGATCCTTGGAGCGGATGGTGCTCTTGCTGGGGGAAATTGCCCTCCTCTTTGGCTTGGGGCAAAAACACCATTCCCTGCTCGTCCGGCCCCCGGTGGTGCAAGACTTCTACCATCTGCCGAAAGAGGTGCGGTTCGACTCGGAGCTGGTGGTCCCACCAGACGACGCCCGTAATTCCGCACATAGTCCGAAGTTACTCCTTTGGAGCGGCCTTTATTTAGCACGTCTATTCATTTTGTGCATTTTACCCATACTCTCAAAAATCACCCACAAAGTTCTGACCAAGGGAGAGAACCTTATTCCCAGCAGAATAGGTCCCTATCCTCCAACTGCTGAGTATGGAAGAAATCTTGGCTCAATGCAGAAACATCTGCCAGAGGATGACCACCGGCCCTAGGGCAAAAAGCCAATAGGCAAACCAGTGCAACCGCCCCTGTTCCAACCATCGGACCAGCCAAGCCAGTGCCGCTAATCCGACCAAAAAACTGACGGCCATCCCAAATCCTAAATAGTTAAGAGGTAACGAGTTGGAGTTTTCACGGAGCATTTCCACCGCTTCCAGCAGGCCCGCACCGGCGATCACGGGGATGGCCAACAGGAAGGAAAAGGCGGCGGCCTCGGCCCTTTGAAGTCCCCCGGCCAAACCGGCCACAATGGTCGCCCCGCTCCGAGAAATCCCCGGTAGGACGGCCAATGCCTGGGCAAAACCGATCCACAGAGCTTGCCGATACCCCAACTGGCGACATTCCAGCCGACCAGGCGGGAGTTTTTTTGTCCAAAGCAGCCCCAGACCTGTAATCAGGAAAGCAAACCCCGCCAAAAGAGGGGATTCCAGAACGTCTTTCGCCCAATATTTTAACCCCAGCCCCACCACGACCGCCGGAATAGTGGCCCAAATTCCCAGCAGAACTACCCGGGGTTCTTCCAGAACCACTTTGAGCCAGCGTTTGGAGAAAAAGACCAAAACGGAAAGCAACGTCCCCAGATGAAGGACCACATTGAGGGCCAATTTTTCATGGATCGGATGGCCCCATTGGTCGCACAGGGCCGCCCCCACCACCACATGCCCGGAAGAGCTGATGGGCAAAAACTCCCCGATTCCCTGGACCACGGCTAAAAAGAATATTTCCAGCAGGAGCATAAAAAGTTCCGGACCCTTTACGTGGAGGGGATTCCGTCGGTCAAACAGTTACGACATATTGTGGGCAAAAATTTGAATCCACAACAAATTGTGGCCGTTTCGTTCCGCCCGATTCGGCACCATGATTTGCCTTGATGCTGTTATTATATCCCCCCCCAAAAAGGAGGGGCTGTGTATTTGAAATCCTCCGCAACTCAGGACTCCGCCGGGATCAGGTGGAGCGATTGGCTGTTTAAGTATAACCTGCCCAATTCTTCTATTTTTGCTTTGGAATGGTTTTTTCTGGCCGATTTCCAGAGACTTCCCCTAGTCAAAATCGCGAAATGAGGCATAATACAGGTTTAAGTTTTTTCTGGGAGGTTTGTATGTTTAAGAACTTAAATCCATCGGTGTTGGGAGTTTCTGGTCATCAGAGCGAAGTCATTGAGATTGCGTTGACCTATGGATTTCGGGGGATTGATATCGACATAGCCGATTTTACCTCCCGGGTTCAACGCCGGGGGTTGGAGTACGCCACCCGATTGATCCGCAGCGCATCGAAGATGCTCCGATTGGGCAATTTTACTTTGCCCTTTGATTGGGAAGGGGAGGAAGAGGTGTTTCGGGCGGGAATGGGAAAGGTTCCGGAATACGCCCTCGTCGCCTCGCAGATCGGGTGTCCCCGGTGTGTGTTGACCATTACGCCGGCCAGCGATCAGCTTCCTTATCATGAGAACTTCGAGGTGCATCGGCGTCGGCTGGCCGAGATTGCTGAGGCCATGAGCCAGGCGGGCGTGTGGATTGGGCTTCGATTTCAGGCCGCCGGAAGCCTTCGGAAAGACCGAACCTTCCAGTTTATCCACGACCTGGACGCTACGACTCTGCTGATTAGCATGTCGGGGGCGAAAAACGTCGGCTTGGTGGTGGATGTGTGGGACTGGACCGTAAGCGGGCTGCCGATTGAAAAACTCCGGAGTCTGTCTCGGGAACAGATCGTAGCGGTCCAGGTAGCGGACCTGCCAGCGGACGTTCCTTTTATGGAGGCCAAAGAAGAACATCGGCGTCTGCCCGGCGACGGCGGCGTCATCGACATTCCCGCCTTTTTGCGGATATTGGCGGAGATGGGTTATGACGGCCCGGTTACGCCGACGCCTTATCGCGGCCTTTTTGGCCGAACCCGCCGGGACACAGTGGCCCGGATGGCGGGCGACGGGCTGGATAAAGTATGGCGAGCCGCCGGTCTGCCCAGCGATTACCGCGGCGCCCACGCCGCCGCCGTGGTCTCGGCCGCCGCCGCCTCAGAGGACTCTGAGGAACAAGACTGATTCCTGTCAAGCCGCCGAAACCACGCCCCACCCACGACGCCTCCGTAAGACGGTGGACCTGATTTTCTCGATGCAAGGCGCCGCTCTCCGCGGCCATGTGGCCTGCTGATTGGGGGGCAGGGAAACCGGTCGATCGGAGTCGGTCTAGTTTAGGCGAGCAGGACCATGCGGTATTTGGTAACGGGATGTGCGGGATTTATCGGTTGGAAAACGACCGAACTTTTGCTCCGCTCCGGGGCAGAGGTCGTCGGCCTGGACGATCTGAACGACGCCTACGATGTTCGGCTGAAGCAATGGCGATTGGAATTGCTGAAAGCTTTTGAGAAATTCCAGTTTTTCCAAGCCGATATTACCCACACGGAATCGGTCGAAAAGGTCTTTGCCCGCCCGGCGGGAAAACGTTCTGCTGGTTCCCAGGAGGTTCTGTCTGCGGGAGAAGGTCGGCGGCGTCCGATCCTAAACGGGGCCGCTCAGGGCGGCGGCGGGGCCGGATCGCCCGGGCCGTTTGATGCCGTGATCCATTTAGCGGCTCGCGCCGGGGTACGGGCTTCGGTCCAGCAGCCGGAAGTGTATTTCCGCACCAATGGACTAGGCACGTTGGTCTTGCTAGAGGCGTGTCGTCGGCATGGGGTCCGGAAGTTTCTGTTAGCCTCCACTTCCGCCCTTTATGGTGCTCACAATCCAACGCCCTATCAGGAAGACGCCGATACCAGCCGACCCCTTTCCCCCTATGCCGCCTCGAAAAAGGCGGCTGAATGCCTCGCCTACACCTATCACTACTTGCACGGCCTGGATGTAACCGTGCTTCGGTATTTTACCGTGTATGGCCCGGCCGGTCGGCCGGACATGAGTGTGTTTCGGTTTGTTCGGCAGATCGCCGAGGGGGAACCGGTTTGGATTTACGGCGATGGCAGCCAGCGGCGGGATTTTACTTATGTGGAGGACATTGCCCGAGGGACGTTGGCCGCCTTGGACCTGCAAGGGTTTGACGTAATCAATCTGGGCGGCGACCGGCCCGTGAGTGTGCGGGAGTTGTTGGAACGGATTGGGCAATTGGTGGGCAAACCGGTCCGAGCGGAGCATCGTCCGTCCCATCCAGCGGATGTACCTGCCACCTGGGCGGACATCCGGCGGGCCGCCGAGAAATTGGCCTGGCGTCCTCAGACATCCCTAGAAGAGGGCTTGGCCCAAACGGTCGCCTGGTATCAGCAACATCGCTCCTGGGCCGCTCAGGTAGATTTAGGGCAATAGGCGAGAGACGCCGCTGCGTTCCGGGGACCTTTCCCCCCTGACGGAAAATGGCGCATCTTTCCCGGACGGCGAAAGGGAAAAGGGCGGCTGGTCGAGAGTCCGGCCGGAATCGCAACAGTTCCTCAACACGATTTTCCAAAGGCCATTCAAGACGTTTGCAGCAGCGAGGATATCGACGGATGCGGATTGTGCTTTGTTATCCGGTGGAAGCGCGGCACAAGTTGGAAATTGCAGCAGCGGCGGCGCCGGGCGATGAAATTATCGACGCCGGTCAGGAACGCATTGCCGAAGAAATTCTGGAGGCAGACATCTTTTGCGGCCATGCCAAGGTCAAAGTGGATTGGCAGGCAGTGGTTCGGCGAGGTCGGCTCAAATGGATTCAGTCCTCGGCCGCCGGCATGGACCACTGTCTGACGCCGCCGGTCATCGAGTCGGACATTATTGTTACCAGCGCGTCGGGCGTGTTGGCCGACCAGGTGGCCGAGCACACCCTGGCCCTGCTGACAGCCTGGTTTCGGCGTCTGCCGGTCTTTCTTCGGGGCCAACAGCGACATGAATTTGTCCGCCGTCCTACGCAGGACCTGCATCGGTTGACCATCGGCATTGTGGGCTTTGGAGGTGTAGGCCGACGCGTGGCCGAACTGCTCGCGCCGTTTCGCACCCGGATACTGGCCGTCGATATGTTTCCGGTCGATCGACCGGCGTGGGTGGAAGCGTTGTGGTCGGCCGATCGGCTCGACGACCTGTTGGCCCAGTCCGATGTGGTAATCCTGTGCCTGCCGCTGAACGCCGTCACCCGCGGACTGTTTCATGCAGAACGATTGGCCCGGATGAAGCGGGGGGCGCTCTTGGCCAATATGGCCCGCGGACCGCTGGTGGTAACCGCCGATCTAGTCGCCGCGCTTCGCAGCGGCCATTTGGCCGGCGCAGTCATGGACGTTACCGATCCAGAACCCTTGCCGCCCGATAGCCCCCTGTGGGACATACCCAACGTGATCATTACTCCCCATGTGGCCGGCCAGAGCCGATGGCGCATCGATAACATGACTACTCTATTTTGCCGAAACCTGCGCCGCTGGTACGCCGGACGCCCGTTGATCAACTATCTGGCCGACAAACGCCTTGGCTTTCCCATCCGAGGTTCCGGCGTGCCCATCTGGGGAACGCCCGAAGCAGAAGATTAACCCTCCGTCGCCGCCCAGCAGAGGGCGACTGTTGGAGTGCGGCGGCAAAACGCCCACAAGGCCCGGCAACGCCGCTTTCTCAACAGGAACCGTCCCATCATGTTTGTATAGGAATCAAACTTTTGAAACAAAGCGACCTGTCGGCCGTCTTACAGACGGCCTTCCCATCGCACTCTCAAATGGGTAGATACCAATGCCCGTGGCGGGGAGGAGCGTTTTCTTCGCTCAGCCGAAATGTTCTGTTCCCCAAATGGTCGATCACGGGTCAGGAGGCGGCCAGGGGGGCTGTGCGACGGCCGCGGCGGGCGGCGTAGGGGCCGAGATATTGAAGCTCTTCTTCCTCCCGCTTCGGACTGAAATAGTTGGAGACAAAGGTCTCGAACACCAAGACGATCAGCACCGCCCAAAGGAACGTCTCCCAGAGGCTTTCGCCTTCGTGCAGCAGCTTAAAGGTGCTGGAAAGGTCTTCTGGATTCTCGGCAAAGACGAGGCCGGCCGGGGAGAAACGTTTTTCCAGTTCGGCGCGGTCGATTTTTGCGGTGTTGGCTTCTTCGGGGTCGATATTGACGGAATACCATCGTTCTTTCGGCTGGGGACCGCCGAGGAGTTTTACGGTGTAAATTCCAGGTTCATAGGTTTCGTGGAACCGCACCTCGGCCAAGGGCGAGCCTTGGGAATCCGTGGTCGGTAGTTGGGTCCGTTGACCCGAAGGGGGCACGACTTCGACGATCGAGGGGCGCTGCTCCTGGTCCAGATGCACGACGATCGGATGCCCGGCCAAGATGGACGCCTGGGCCTGCTCGACGCCAAGCATGTCGAAACTGAGCCGAACGAAAAGGGGCAAAAACAGCGGCTTCAAGGGCAGGTTGGTCCAGCCGACATGGGCGCTAGTGCCCAGGAAATAAACCCGCCCCCGTTCTACCGGACGTTCCACGAAAATTGGCTGGCCGTCGTCCAGGCGGGCCAAGACCCGGACGCCGCCGGCTTCGGGCGCCCGTTCGTCGATCCGTACATATTTATAGACGAGCACCGTTTGGTACAGGGTGGCTGGTTCGAGGAAGAGTTTCATCGTTTTATGTTCGCGGTCCAGGGAACTGATGAGCCAGCTTTCCCGTCCGCTGCCTGGTTCGGGTTCCCGGACATCTAGGAGCGGAGCGGGCAGGAGTTTGCCCTGGGCCTGTTCGTTCATGGCGTTGTACTCGGCGGGCCGGACGTTTTCGCCGCTGATCCATACCAGGTTGCCGCCGTGCTGCACGTAATCCCGGAGGCGTTCCACCAGGCCCGCCGTCGGCGCTGGGACGTTGACCAGAAAGACGGCCAGGTATTGGCTCAAGTTTTCGCTGGTCAGTTCGGCTAGGGTGAGGATGCGGGGTTTCAAGGCCCAATCCTGGCCGCTTGTCGGCGTGAAGGCACGTTCCAGATAGAACGTATCGTCCAGGTAAGCGATTTCGTGGGCCTGGGCCTTGACGATGGCGATGGGGATATTTTGGTTCACTTCCATCGCGAAGAAGCGGCGGTCGTCCATCGTGGAACCGTCTTCGCCCACCAGACGCACCTCGCACCGATGCCGACCGCCCGTGCGAAACCGGAATTGGAAAGAGAATTCTTTGGTTCCTTCGGCGGGGATTTCAATGGCTGGGCTGCTGACTTCCCGGACCCCATCGATGTAAAGCTCCAGATGGCGCTGTTGGGGCGCCGAAGAGGCGTTGTACAAAAGAACATCTGCTTTGATGGGCACCCCGGCCACCGGCACCGTGGCCTCGGCGGTTACGTTCTGAATAGCCACATTCGGCTTGGGCGACTGCTGGCAATCGACGATCACGACCGGGATTCGGAGTTCTTTTCGTTGCTCTTCGTCGAGGTCTTCCAGGCGGGTCCCTTCGGGCAGGGATTCATAGCCTTCCCAGCAGGCGGCCTGCATGTCGGTGATGACGTAGATCAGTTTGTTGCGTACGTCCAGCTTGGCCAGGGCTTTGCGGGACTGGCGGATTCGCACGGCCAAGTCGGCCCGTTCGTAACTGGGGGCGGCCTGGTTGAGGATTTGAAACACTTTGTCCGGCGAGCGGTCCAGTTTGCCTTCTTCGGGAAACCGTGGGCCGCCGGTGAGAAACAGTCCCACATAGTCGCCGTCCCGCAGCTCGTCCAAGATTTGCCGGGCCGCTCCAAGGGCCGTCTCAAATCGCACCCGTTCCCCATCCACCACGCCCATACTGGCCGAATTGTCCAGGATGATCATCACCCCGGTCGAAGAGCCGGCACCCAGCAGGCTGCCCAGCTTGGTAACGGTTGGTTTGGCCAACCCCAAGGCGATCAAGATCAAGGCGGCCATTCGGACCAACAGGAGAAACATGTCCTGAATGCGGCGACGTCGGCGGGTCTTTTGGGCGGCGATCCGCAAAAACCGCAGGGTCGGAAACGGCAAATCCTTGGCCCGCTGCCGATTGATCAGGTGCAGGATCACCGGAATCACGGCGGCAAGCGTAGCGAGCAAAAACAGGGGGGCTAGAAAGGTCATGGCGGATCGTCGTCAAGGGCTATCCAAGTTACAGTCGGTTTCGTTTGGCCAGGTATCGGGAGAGCATGAAGTCATACGGTACGGATGTATCTGTCATGATGTAGTCGATCTGCGATTCGGCGCATTCACGGCGGTAGGTTTCGGTAAACTCGCGAATCTGTTCCAGATAGGCATCCCGCACATAGGTCGGGTCGATCTGGATGCGCTCGTCGGTTTCCAGGTCGTGGAAGGCGACCGTGTCTTTAAAGGAGAACTCCAGCTCGGCTTTGTCGAACACATGGAATACGATCACTTCATGCCGACGGTGGCGGAAATGGTGCAGGCCGCGCATGACCTCTTCCGGCTCGTCGTACAGGTCGCTGATGAGCACGATCAAGCAGCGGCGTTTGAACCGGTTGGCCAGTCGATGGAGCGTTTCGGCGATGTTGGTTTCGCCGCCGGGCTGGATGGCCTCCAATTGGCGCATCATCTCGTTGAAATGCCGGGGCGAACTCCGCGGCGGCATGTCCAAACGCAGTTCCGTATCGAAGGTGGTCAGCCCCACGGAATCCTGTTGCCGGATCATCAGATAGCTCAACACGGCCGTCAAATAGCAGCCGTATTCCAACTTGGTGATTCGGGCCTCGTGCCGATAATTCATCGAGCCGCTGGTGTCCAGCAGAATCTGGACCCGCATGTTGGTTTCTTCTTCATACTGCTTGATGTAAAGCCGCTCTGTGCGGGCCAGCATCTTGTAGTCCAAGTGCCGGGGGTCGTCGCCGGGGACGTATTCTCGGTGCTCGGCGAACTCGACGCTAAAGCCCTTATAGGGGCTGGCGTGAAGCCCGCTGATGAAGCCTTCGACCACGCCGCGAGCCACCATCGAAAGGTTTTTCACCCTCGCCAGGGCTTCCGGCTCCAGAAAACGATACCCTGTGTCCATTGTAGGCGTCGCCCTCTCAGGTTGTTTCTACCATGCGCAAAACGTCGCCCCTTTTATCGCAATTGGAACCTGCGGCGCAAGACCCATTCGACCGTGAGCACCACGACGAACACGGCCCAGAAACCGGGCGGCCAGTAAAGCTGCGATTGGAGTTGCAGTTGTCGTTTCCGAACCGCCGTATCCAGTTGGTCCACCAGCCGATCCGCCGCCGTAATATGTACATATCTCCCCTTGGCCTGGGCGGCAATCTGCGCCAACATCTTCTCATCCAAGTCGAGTTTTTCAAACTCCAGGTTCGGTCGGCCCACTTCGATTTTCAGTTTTTCGGCGGTGATCGTTTGGTCGGCCAGCCGGGCCTCGACTTCGATTTCATAAGGGCCTGGCGTTTTCGGCTCGAACGTGCCGCTGTAATGGCCCGTCGGGCCGGGAATGGCGGTCAGTTCTACCATGTCGGGCCTGCCGCCGGGGCCGCGGATGTTGGCGCGGACCTTCGCATCCCGGGCGCCTTCCCCTTGGGTGTCTCGCACGATGGCGGAGATGCGTACCGGTTCTTCCGGCTCATAGAAGCCTTTGTCGGTGGCGGCAATGACGCTGGCTTCGGTTTTGACTTCTTCGCTTCGACCGGCCAACCAACGGACCACCTGACCCCAGAACTGCAAGAAGGGGGATTGTTGGTTCAACGCCCGAGGTCCCTGCTGCCATTTGCGGGTGGTATCCGCGGTGAAGACGGCCGTGCGGCCTTTTTCTAAGGGCCGAATGGCCAACACCGGCATCTCATTTTCCAGGGGGCAGACGGCCAGCACAGTAGCGCCGGGTTTGGCGGCGCCGACGCGGGTACAACCGTCTAGCGGCGGCAACCCCTCCACTTTCGTCGCCCGTTGCTTGGTGGGGAAGAAGTCCGCAATGTTGGCAAAAATCGGATGGGCCGCTCCGTCAGGCGTCAGTTGCGGCAAAAATTGGTCCGTTACCTGGCCGATGTCTCGCGATCCTAAGATGACCGGTAATGCCTCGCCGATCGGAGTCCCGGCATACCCGCCCGGCCCCAAACTATGATAGCCGCCTAGCATCATCAGCCCCGCCCCATTCTTTACCCGCTCCAGGATGAGCTGCTGAACCTCCGGCCGTAAAAACGAACTGTCCAGGTCGCCGATCAAAAACACGTCAAAGGTGTTGATCAGGGCCGGGTCGGTCGGAATACTCGTTAGGTCCAACTGCGGGATGTTCGATCGCATGGCGAAGGTATTTTGTTTGGTTTGCCAAAGGGCGCAGAACTCCAGGTCAGGGTCCTTGGCCAGGAATCGCCCCACAAGGGCCCCAATCTCAGCTCGGATGGTGCCTTCCAGATAGAGCACGCGAATACCGGGTTCGACGACCAGCGAGACGGCCGACCGGCGGTTGTTTTCCTGGATGCGTTCTTCGGGGACAGGTTCGACGCGGGCGGTGTAAACATGTCGGCCTTTTACCGTAGGCCGAAAATCAAACTCCACAATCTGCGCCCCTTCGATCTCATCGAGGGTGAGTTCCTTCTCGCCGATCTGCTGGTCGTCTTCCAGGAGGATGACGCGCACGACCCGGCCCGGCAGTCCAATGCCTTCCACAGAAGCCTTGATCTTGGCCGCATTGTTGATGAGCATTCGTTCCGCAACATCCAGGCCGGTTACTTGAACGTCCCGGTAGGACACGTCGCTTTTGAGCGTCGCTCCGACGCCGACGGTGTGGACGGTAACGCCCAGTCGGCCGGCTTCATCCACCGGTCGGCCCACCGAATTATGCACCCCGTCGGAGATCAAGAAGATGGCTTCCATCTCGCTGCGAGGGGCTTTCTTGGAGGCCGCACGAAGCCCGCGGGAAATGGACGTGGCTTTGCCGTCGGGTTGCAGGGTGGGAAGCAGGCGTGGATCGGCCGCATCGGCCGCGTCCTCGGCAAAGGCCACCACATGTAAATTCACCGTGTCTTTGAGCCGATCCGTCCATCGCTGCACCAGCTCACAGGCCTGCTGGTAGCGGGTTTGGCCGCCGGCGCTGTCGGCAATGCTCATCGAGGCGGATCGATCCACCAACAAAACGACCGTCCGTTTCTCCTCTTCTTCCTTCTGGTAGCTAAAAACCGGCCGGAAAAGCAGAAGCACCACAATCAGAATGGCGATGATCCGCAGCACGAGCAGCGTCTGCCATTGCAGGGGCCGAAGCCTGCCGAAAGCAAAATAATAAAACACCGACACCAGCCCAATGGCCGCCAGCGCAACCACCAGCGCCATGCCAAGTGTAGAATATTCCAACTTCAGGTCAACCACGAGCTTAAAGCCTCCGGAAGGGGCGGGGAGATTCGGTTCGGTGGTTACGGTTCATCCTTTTTCGACTTTGCGGCCGGGGCCTTTTTGGTAGAGGCGGAACCGCTGCTTGGCCGAGCAGACGCCTTCCGACGCCCCTCCTCCAGGGCCTCTTCTCCCAGTTTAATACACTTGACATACACAAGCGACTTCAAACTCTCGCCGAATTCTCCCTTTTGCCGCTTGTGGAGGAGAAACCGCATCGGCTCCACATCGGGCTGATAGATTTTGGACCCCGGCTCCGGTTTGGGCATATAGGGTTTGACGTAAATGATTTCGGCCAACGGGCCGGTAATCTGGCGTCCGTCTTGCAGGGTGATGGTGTGGAGGCATTCCCGGGCGGGATATTCCCGGCCTGTGTACATTTTTTCGTCCAGGGCCAACTCCTTAAACCGCCACTCCTTTTCCATCCACTCTTTTTTCACCTGACAGTCGATCTGTTTTACCACCCGCAAGGGGATCTCCCGCTGGCGCTGCAACTGGTCGTCGTACACTTTCAGCCGTTTGTCGCGGGTCATGTAGATCAGGCCCGGATAGACCTTGCCGTCGGAGGTCTCCACGTAGCCGGGCACGGCGTCTTCCCGGTCGGTGGGTCGGGCGCCAAAGGGGTTCACCACGGGCGGCTCTTCCTCGGCAGCCATGAGGGTAAATTTGCAAGCGCCCACCGCGGCCCAGGCCGCCGCCGCTGCCGCTAAGGCCAAGACCGTCTGCCAATCGACCCGACCAGACCGCTTGGACAACACTGCGCCGTCCGAACCCTCCGCGCTGCTTTTGCCAAACCAACCGATTTTCAACCCGGCCATGTTTTCGTCCTCCTTTAGGAATGGGTTCTATCCTTGAAAGCCTCCCAAGAATGCCAAAAGAACTTCTCTGAGACTTCTATCCGAAAAGAGGTCCTTTAAGTTATATTATCTCCCATTTAGCGTCTGTTGGGTACTGACCGAAGGCCCTTGTTACGAAAAACGAGGCAAGAGGGAAATAGATTGAGGTCCCAGGAATATTCTGTTCCGCCCGGGCCGAATTAGAAAATGGGGAAATAGGGAAATCCCCCCTTTCGTGGGGGACGTATTGACGCATCCCCCTCTTTTCGAGGATAATACAGTAGGTCAATAGGAAATAAAATTAAGGAAAGCTCAGCCGACGGAAATCCCTGTCCGAGGAATACTTTATCCCCCACGGGCAGGAAAGCAAGCGAGATCGGCCAAGGAAGCATGACCTCCCTTGACCCCGAAATCCCAAAATACTCAACGATGGGAGATGGTTGTCAAACCTTAGGGGCGTTTTCGGAAATAAGCTAGACGGCTGCCTGTTTCAACGGCCAACCGGGTTCTCTTTTCCCTCAGTTTTCTAGCGAAAGGAAGTGCCGATGCCTCCGATGGCCCAAGCGGTGGTCCGGCGGTTGGACGAAGTGCGTCAGCGTTGGTGGATTTTTACGCTGCTGACGAGTCTGGTGCTGGCGGCCAGTGCCTCGTTGGCCGTGCTGTTGTTGTTCATGTTCATCGACGCGATGTTTACTTTTTCGCAGTGGGTGTTGGGGACACTGTTTTTGGTCTGGACGGGGATTACCATTAGCTTGGCCTGGATGGTGATCCGTCGGATGGTCCGCAGCCAGCGGACCCTGGAAGCCACCGCTCGCCGCATCGAAGCCGAGTTCCCCGAACTGGGCAGCGATCTGATCAACCTGGTCCAGTTGGCCGAGGACCGAAAGAACGAAAACCGGGCCTTTTGCGAGGCGGCGGTCAAACAGGCGGCTGCCCGGCTGAGCGGAGTGTTTTTTGAAAACGCCGCCGAAAAAGAGACCCGTTGGGAGCGGTTCCGCTGCTGTATGCAAACCGCTCGGGACCTGGGCGAAGCGTCGGCATTGCTGGCGGTCTTGATCGGCCTGGCGTTTCTGTGCCATCTGATGATCCCCAATTGGGGTTCCGCCGGCAGCCGACTGATGAGCCCCTGGAAGTTCGTCCCTTCGGTCGGTCGGGTCAAGATTTTGGAAGTCCAGCCGGGCGATACGGAATTGCTCGTGGGCGCCAATCTGGCGGTAACCGCCAAAATTTCCAATCCGGACGGCCAAGCCTATCCCGCCCAACTCTTTGTTACCTATGAAGGGGAAAAACAAGAATCCGCCCTGCCGATGGCGCCCGACCCCGAGGCCAAACCGGCCAACACGGTCTATCGCGGAACGGTACCCTCGGTGATGAAACCTTTCCAATATCGCCTGGAAGTGGGCGACTCGCAAAGCGCCATTTATACGGTGAAACTCTGCGAAAAACCGGCGATCCAAGACGTGCAAATCCGCATTCGGTATCCTTCCTATTTGCGTCGGCCGGAGGCTGTGTTTGAGCAACGACACGCCGATCTGGAGGCCCCGCAGTATTCCGAGGCGGAATTGCGGATTCGGCCTTCGGCGCCGATCCAGCGCGGCTGGATTCAATTGGAGGGCAAGGAGTATAGCGGCCGCGTGGAACAAGGAGAAAAGGGCCAGGAACTAGTGATTAGCAAATTGCCTCTGATTCGAGACAGTTCGTTTACCATCCACCTGGCCAACGCCGGCGGGGCCGATCCGAATCCCAGGGTAAACCGTATCCGGGTGATTCCGGACAAGCCGCCGACGGTGGAGATTCTCAAACCGGCTCGGGAAAGTCGGGCCGCCCCCGGCGATGTGATTGAAGTGCTCATCCGGGCTTCCGACGACTACGGCATTGGCCGAATCCGGCTGGACACTCTTCTGATCGACGCCAAATCGGCTGAACAGCCGGAAGCCACAGAAACCACGGAGTCCAAATCGGGAGAAAAAGAAAAAGCAGAACCGCCGGCGTCCAAAAGCCAAGAACGATTCGCTCCGATCGACCCGAAAAGCTGGGTCAAAGAAAAAGACTTCAAGCCGGGCAATGTGGTTACGCTCCCTTACCGCCTGGAACTGCCGGCCGATAAACTCAAAACAGGCCAGGTGCTCGTGCTTCGGGCCGTGGTGTGGGACGAACGCATTGTTACCGATTGGGGCCTCAGCCTCATGCCCCAGGAGGCCGCCAGCGCTGAGCACAAAATCCTCTTGATCGACGAGTCGGCCCGGACCCAAGAGGCCTTGGCCCAACTGGATCAACTGCGAAATAAAATCTGGAAGATCCTGGAGACCCAGGTCCGTGCTCGGGTCCGCACGACGCTGATGCTGAAAGACGAAGAACTCCTGGCCCGCCAACAGGCCGCCCAGGAAGTCCGTACCGTGCAGATCGAAATCCAGAAGATGACCACCGAAACGGCCGCCTCGGTTACCGAAACGGATAAACCCGAACGGCAAACCATCAAGCGCGTCTTGGCCGCCCTGGCCGCCAACGATATGCTACAAGCCGTCCAGCAGTGCGACGCCTTGCTCAAATTGAAAGACCTCGACAGTTTCGCCAAAGCCACGCCTCCGCTGCAACAGACCCAGGACCGGATCATCGAAGCCCTGCGGCAACTTTTGGACGTAGCCCGGCAGGCCCAGAACGAAGTCCTTGCCGAAGCGAAAAAACGTCCCGGTGCTGACCTGCCCGACGATACCAAACGCAAACTCGAAGAACTCTACAACAAAATGGATGAGTTCCTCAAACAACGGAAAAAAATCCTCGAAGCGGCCGAAGACCTGGCCAAAAAGCCGGTCGAAGATTTCACCGAAGAAGATAAAAAGTTGCTCAAAGCCCTGGCCGCCTCCGAAGACGACTGGAACAAATTCATGAAGGAACTCAACACCGACCTGAGCAAATTGGCCGAGCAAGACTTCGCCAACCCCACCTTGGCCAAGGAACTGGTCGAAATCCAGACCGAAATCAAAATGGCCGAGGACGCCCTGACCAAAAAGACGGCCGATATTGCGGTGCCGTTGGAGCAGCTCGGCTACGAACGAGCCGAAGAAATTAAAACCAACCTGGAAAAATGGTTGCCCGATACGCCGGATCGGGAGCGGTGGAGCCAGGAAGAGTCGCTCACCGACGCCGACAAAGAGGCCCCCATGGCCGAGCTGCCCGGCGAGTTGGAAGACCTGATCGGCGACCTGATGGAAGAAGAAGAGGACCTGTTCGACGAGATGGAGGATGTCTCCAGCAGTGCGGCCGATTCGCTGGATAAAGGGGCCGGTTGGGATGTGACAGATGGCCCCATCTCCAACATGAGCGCCAAAGGCGCTACCGGCAACCGACTGCCCAACACCAGCGAAATGAGCGGCCGAAGCGGCGAAGGCCGGCAGGGCAAATCCAGCGGCGAGTTTGTCGGCGACGAAGCGGTCGGCAAAGGTGGTCGAAACACCCCGAGCCGACTGACTCCCGATCCCTACGTGAAGGGTCAAATCAAAGACCACAGCAAAGACCCGACCGGCGGGGCCACCGGCGGCGGTAAAGAGAGCGGCCAAGGCGGCCAAGGTCTCGAAGGCCCCGCTCCCAAGCCCCGCAACATGGCCGACATGCAACGTCTGGCCGGCAAACAGGCCGAGCTACGCAATAAAGCCGAAGGGATCAACCTGCAATTTCAAATCATGAACTTCCACCGAACGGACCTCAAAAAACTTATCGAAATGATGTCCCAGATCGAAGAGGACCTGCGCACGGGCCGATATCAAAACGCCCTGCGTCAACGGCAAGTCCTGTTGGAAGGACTCCGAAGCACCAAACAATATGTCTCCGGCGAGTTCCAAGTCCGCCAAGATGCCAGCGAAAACTTGCCCAGCGATATTCAGAAAGAGATCCTCGGCAGCATGTCCGAAGCAGCCCCGCCCGGCTGGGAAGACCTGATCCGGGATTACTACCGGCGGCTTTCGGAAACCGGCGCCCCGGGGGCGCAAAAGTAGCGCCGTCTGACAGACGATGCGACAAGGCGAGATTCCTTGGGCGGAAACAGGATCGTTTCATCTCTCAGGAGGGAAGATTCGATGCGACGAATAATCGGACGCAAAAGCTGGCCTCGATGGGCCGCTGTCTGGACGCTTGCGCTCGTTGGTGGTTTGGCCTGGTGGACCGCCGGCCAGAGCACCGATACCCGCAAGGTGATCATCCCCTTCGATTTCGAATCCAAGTTCGACAACGGCCGGTACGGCCAGATGGTCGGCGACCTGATCTGGAAAAAGTTGGAGCGGGAAGGCGGATTCATCCTCCCGGAGGCCATGGCCGACGTGCGGGATTTCTGCCAGGCCAAAAAAATCCAGCTCGGTCCGAATACTCCCTTGGAAACTGTCAAAAAGATCGTGCGCGAAGACTTCGACGCCCATATCGGCATCTGGGGCAGTGTGGAACGGGCGCCGGGGCACGATTGGGATGTCTATGATCTGGTGATCAAGTGCGTTGATTTCTCCGGCACGGAACCGAAGGTCATCTACGAAGTCTCCACCCGCACCAAAACCGTTAGCGAAATCCCACACACCTATGTGAAAGAGATGCTCGATAAACTCTACGATCGGCAACCGGGCGGCCCTAAACCCATGAACCCCATCGCCGAGAAAAATTGGAAAGAAAATCCCAATCTGGTGATCGGCGATTTCCAACAAGGCGTCGGACACCCCAAAGGATGGGACTCCCGCGGCGGTCAACAACGCGAACCCCTCGGAAACCTGGTCAAATGGATCCCCGAGCCGGGCAATCCGTCGAACAAGATCATCCGGTTGGAGTTCCCCGCTAGCGTGGGCGACGCCGAGGGCGTGATGTACTACAGCGACTACTTCCCCGTCGAAGAAGGCGCCACCTACCGCTTCCAATGCCGATGGCGATCCAGCGGCGTACAGGGCAAAGTGTTCATCAAATGCGGCGAGCCGACCACGACGGAATATCGCGCCGCTTCCGCCGGTCGGCCGACGCCTCCCGGAAACAACCCCAAACTCTATCGACCTGACGAATCCCAAATGCGCGAAGTTTATCGCTCTCAAATCAACCTCAAAGGACCGCCCAATACCTGGAACGTCCATGTCGAAGAGTTTACTCCCCGCCATACGAAATACACCCCTCGGTATGGTCGGATCATGCTCTACGGCTACTTGGGGGCCGGTTGGATCGAGTTCGACGACATCGTACTGAAACAAATCCTGCCGCCTTCACCCGGCGAACAAAAGAAAGACCTCCGGCACTCGTTGGAAACCAAAGTCACCCTGAAAGAAATGGAAGAAAACGAGCGTCGAAGCCAGGAACTGGAAGAACAAGAAGAAGCTGGCCCCTCCGGTAAATCCAAGACCGGCTCGAAATCCACCCCGAAAACCGCGCCGAAAACGCCGAAATCTTCCTCCCGGAAATAACCGCTTCCCCACAACGGCCCCGGCTCTCTCGTGCAGCCGATGCGCTCTGGTCTTCGCTTCGGGAGGCGGTAGAATTCCCTGAGTTGTCCTCCGTCGGGGGCAGATGTCCTTTCGGCGGTTTGTAGAAAACCTTTCTATGGAAGGCGGCAGGCGATGGCGTCCGCACATGCGCAGTACACCCGGGAAGACTTCGATCATAGTCCGCTCATGTTTTATTACGAGACAACGTTGGCCTGCGATTTGGTCTGCAAACATTGCCGGGCCGAGGCTCAGCCCGCCGCTCATCCGGAAGAGCTTTCTACTTCTCAAGCATTGGCGCTCATTGAACAGGTGGCCATGTTTCCCCGTCGGCCCACGATGGTCTTTACCGGCGGCGATCCGCTAAAACGCACCGACCTGTTTGACCTGTTGGCCCATGCCCGATCCTGCGGCATCGAGCCGGTGCTTACGCCGTCGGCCACCCCGCTGGCCACCCGGCAGGCGTTTGCCCGGGCCAAGGCCGCTGGAGTGCAACGGCTCGGCGTCAGCCTGGACGGTGCGGACCCGGCCGTCCATGATGCCTTCCGCGGCTGGTCTGGCAGCTTCGATCGGACGATGCAAATGCTGGCCGACGCTAGAGAGTTGGGCCTAGCCGTCCAGGTCAATACCAGCCTCTGCCGACGCAATTTCCACCAACTGGATCAAATTGCCGAGCTTTTGGCCGCCCAGGGCATCGTCATGTGGGCGGTTTTCTTTTTGGTGCCGGTGGGCCGGGGCTTACAAGAAGAACGTCTCCGCCCGGAAGAATACGAACAGGCCTTCGCCCGGCTGTGGTATCACGCCCAAAATCAGCCCTTTGCCGTCAAAACGACCGAGGCCCCGCATTACCGCCGCTATGTGCTCCAGCAGGGCGGTAATCCGCTGGCCGGGCCGGCCCGTGCAACGCACATCGCCCCGGAGGCGGCCCGCGGCCATCGAGCGCCGTTGGGCGTCTGGGATGGGCGGGGCATCATGTTCGTCAGCCATACAGGGCAGATTTTCCCCGCCGGCTTTTTGCCCCTGGAGTGCGGCCGGTTCCCCAAAGATTCTGTAGTCCAGACCTACCAGAACCACCCGCTGTTTCAGTCGCTTCGCCGGCCGGATGATTTCCGGGGCAAATGCGGCCAGTGCGAATACCGCCACCTCTGCGGCGGAAGCCGCGCCAGAGCCTACGCCGTTACCGGCGACCCCCTCGGCTCCGAACCCGACTGCATCTACCAGCCGGGTTCTTCGCCAGGCTCGTAGAAATAGCTACTTTCGCCAGCATGGCCGTAGAGGGAACGACTTTTTTTCTACTTTTGTCCGAAGGCGGCAGGCCAGTCGGCCAAAGGATGGAGCGGCGGCGGGGACGTTTGGGCCGCCGTTTCCGGCTGGAACAAGACGGCCAACCGGATCGGCTCTTTTTGACCTTTCAAGACCACAATCAGTTTGGACACCTCGGGGTCCTGACGCTGCGGCGGCGGTGGATTGCCGGAGGCCTTTTCAAACGCCGCTCCGGCAGGCTCTAGAATCCGGAGTCGAAGCGTTCGGCCCGCTTGCCGAAGGACCGCCTCTTGACCCCGCAGTTCCAACTTGGCTTTGGTGTGTATCTGCCATTGGATGGTCCGGCCTTCGGACTGCTGGATTTCGTCCTGCACGAGCACCTGTCGGCCCACAAGAGCAATGCCTCGCTGGAGCTTGCCTACCAGGCCAGCGTAGGCGGCTGACAGATCTGCCACCGCAAAATGCCGATCCCCCCGACTACCGAAAGCCACGATCGGAGCAACCGCTTTGGGGTTCTGGTTTTGGCGGTCGATCCAGAGGGTATTTTGGCCTTCGGTTCCGAGCCGATAGTAGGTCCATCGCTGTCGGCCGAAATAGCCGGGCAGGTTGTAGTCGTCGGCCCCCAAATCCACGGCCCACCGCACACCGTCGGCGTCCAGGACGAACATGCCTAGTTCCAGATGGCTGTGGTTGACCTTATTGTCGCCCGCCTTAAAACCGACAAACACCGCCCCCGGATCGTCCCAACTGGATCGCATGAGCACCACGTCGGCATGTCGGAACTGCCGGGCAAGCGGCAGGCTGCCAGCCGGTTTGGGCCGGCCGTCGTACCACCATAGATGCCAGGCGGTGGGCCGACGCACCACCTGACGGCAGACCACCTCCCGCTCATGCCAGGCGTACCAGGGCTGGTTGAACTTCCGAGCCAGCCAAAACATGCACGGCGCCGAGCCGGCTCCAGAACCTGCATCCGCAAAATTGAACGTCTGTCCTGTCGGCCCCAGCGTATGGATTCGGAAATCGCCGGCCAACGAAAAACCGGGGGTCTGGCTCAGGGCGAAATCCGTGCCCAGCGCCGTTTCCAAGGCTGCCAGCATGAACACATTGTAGGAGGTGGCGTAGTTCCAGTAGCCAGGGCCTTCGGCCCAGGCGCCATCGGGGCCGTACTCCCGCATGGCCCGTTGCACGGACCCGACCGCCTGATGGACGATATAGGCGGCCAGTTTTGGTTCTTCGTCGGCCAGGGCAAGTGCGCCGATGGTCATGCCGCCGTTGCAGACCTGGTTCCAGTTATACTGAGTGGATGTCCACCAGCCGCCTCGTCGATAAATCTTCTCTCCCTCCCGCAGCCCGTGTCGGAGGATCGCCTCGCGGATGGTCTTCCGCTCTTCCGGCCCGAGCACGTCGAAAAGCCAATCGTAGCCAATGGCCAAGGCATGGGTCATCTCGGCCGTATCGAGAAAATGGCTTGGGTTCCAATTGGGAAAGGCGGCAGCGGCCAGCATCTCTTGAACGGCCCGCTCCGCATACCGCCGATCTCCTTCCAGGCGGTAAACAGTGGCCAAGGTATAAACCCGCTCCAAGCAGCGTCGGCTTTCGCCCAAAAGCCGGGGACCGACTAGCTTGTACTCCACGGTGCGTTTGTCCCGGAGCAGACCGTCCGCGTGGGATCGCACTTCTTTGTAAAAGGCGGCGGCTGTCGGGTCCTCGGCCAAAAGTTTCTTCAGCCAGGCCGTCTGCTCTCCCGGAGCAATCAGCCGGGGATGCCCCGGCCGAAGACTGGCCAAAATCTTCTCCTCCGGCGGCGTTTGCACCGCCGAAGCCGTCTCGTCTGCCAACGGCGCCAGCAACACAAGATATACAAACACCGAACACATGCTGGGTTCCTCCTGCACAAAGAAAACCCGGTAGGCCAATACGTAACCAAAACGGGGATGAAATGGTGGGACAACCAAGGTGGGCAACCGGTATCATAGCGGACCTTTCCGCATTCGACAACCGCCGAAGCCGCGTTTCCCCTCGACGTCTGCCCACCTCCTAGGATTTTTCCTTTTTCTCCCTCTCCCCTTTCCGAGACGATCCCGTAAAATAAATAGGCCAACTTATCTGGGCTGGAAACACTCGCTTTTCCCGGAGGGGAGAAGGAACGCCAATCGTCACTGTTCGACGGAAGTGTCATAACCGTATTTGCTTGCTCGTTCTGGAAAGGCGGCGTATGAATCGACAGCGGACTCCTGAAGGGACTCCTGAAACGACGCCCGCGGTGGAGATGCAACTACCGGCCGGCTTGCTTCCTCGAAACGACGCCGACCCCGAAGAAACCCAAGAATGGCTTGGAGCGTTGGACTATGTGATTGGGTCGTCCGGGTGTGAGCGGGCTGGGTATTTGGTGCATCGGCTGGTCGAGCGGGCCTACCGGTGCGGCGTTCGCTACATCGCCGGCAATACGACCCCCTACATCAACACCATTCCGCCGGAACAGCAGCCCGAGTATCCCGGCGACCGGGAACTGGAACGTCGCATCAAAAGCATCATTCGCTGGAATGCGATGGCGATGGTCGTGCGGGCCAACCGCGAATCTTCCGGTATCGGCGGGCACATCTCGACCTTTGCTTCGGCAGCCACTTTGTATGAAGTGGGGTTCAACCACTTTTTCCGCGGCAAGCAGGGCCAACAGCCGGCCGACCAGGTGTTTTTCCAAGGTCATGCCGCCCCGGGCGTTTATGCACGGGCCTTTCTGGAGGGCCGACTGACCGAAGAGCATCTGAAAAACTTTCGGCGCGAGTTGGCGCCCGGCGGCGGACTTTCCAGCTATCCGCACCCCTGGCTGATGAAGGACTTTTGGGAGTTTCCCACCGTGTCGATGGGGCTGGGGCCGATCATGGCCATCTATCAGGCCCGGTTCAATCAATACCTGGCCGACCGAGGCATCGTGCCGCAGGCCGCCCAATCCAAAGTCTGGGCCTTCCTCGGCGACGGCGAATGCGATGAGCCGGAAACACTGGGCGCCATCAGTCTGGCCGGCCGCGAAAAATTGGATAACCTCATCTTCGTGGTCAACTGCAATTTGCAACGGCTGGACGGGCCAGTGCGCGGCAACGGCAAAATCATTCAAGAGTTGGAAGGCGTTTTCCGAGGCGCCGGCTGGAATGTGATCAAAGTGATCTGGGGGTCCGATTGGGATCCCATTTTTGCCAAGGACACCGAGGGCTTGCTGGTCCACCGGCTGGGCGAAGTGGTCGATGGTCAGTATCAGAAATACACCGTGATGCCTGGCTCTTATATGCGGAAAGACCTTTTCGGCGTGGACCCTCGGCTGGAGGCGCTCGTGGCGGATCTCAGCGACGAACAGCTCAAAGACCTCCGCCGGGGCGGCCACGATCCGCTGAAAGTCTATGCCGCCTACAAAGCGGCCGTCGAACACCGAGGCGCCCCAACGGTCATCCTGGCCAAGACGATCAAAGGCTACGGCCTGGGCGAAGCGGGCGAAGGCCGCAACATCACCCACCAGCAGAAAAAGCTCAACGAAGAAGAGTTGCTCCACTTCCGCACTCGGTTCGGCATTCCGCTTTCGGACGAGGAGGTATCGAAAGTCTCGTTTTACCGGCCTCCGGACGATAGCCCCGAAATCCAATATTTGAAGGCCCGGCGCAAAGCCCTCGGCGGCCCTCTGCCCAGCCGGGGACAGGCTCGCATGAAGCTCAAACCGCCCAAATGGGAAGATTTTGCCGAGTTCTTCGCCGGCAGCGAAGGCCGGGAGGTCTCCTCGACGATGGCGTTTGTCCGACTGTTGGCCCGGCTGATGCGCGATAAAAACCTCGGCCGGTACATTGTGCCCATCGTGCCGGACGAAGCCCGCACCTTCGGCATGGAGGCCCTGTTCCGGCAGTTTGGCATCTACAGCCATGTCGGCCAACTTTATGACCCGGTCGATTCCGACACGGTGCTGTACTACCGGGAGGCCAAAGACGGCCAGATTCTCGAAGAGGGGATTACCGAGGCCGGTTCCATGGCCTCGTTTATCGCCGCCGCCTCGGCCCATTCGAGCCACGGCGTAACGATGATCCCGTTTTTCATCTTCTATTCCATGTTTGGGTTCCAGCGGATCGGCGATCTGATCTGGGCTGCCGGCGACATGCGATGCCGAGGCTTTGTGCTGGGCGGCACCGCAGGCCGAACCACCCTGGCCGGCGAAGGACTCCAACACCAAGACGGCCAAAGCCACCTGTACGCCTTGGCCTATCCTACCTGCCGGGCCTATGATCCCTGCTATGCGTATGAACTTTCGGTCATCATCCTGGACGGCATCCGGCGGATGTATTTCGAGGGACACGACGTCTTCTATTACATCACCCTGATGAACGAAAACTACGAGATGCCCATCCTCCCTATGGGTTCTACGGAGGGCATCTGCCGGGGTATCTATCGGCTTTCGACCAAAGAGGCCGGCAACCGTAGCCCCTGGGTCGAACTATTCGGCAGCGGCGCCATCCTGCGCGAAGTCCTCCGGGCGCAGGACCTCTTGGCTGCGGAGTTCGGCGTCTCCAGCCGGGTGTACAGTGTAACGAGCTATAAAAATCTCTATTACGACGGTCTGGACTGCGACCGGTGGAATCGGCTCCATCCGAGCGAACCGGCCAAGGTTCCCTACGTGCAGCAGGTGTTAGAAGGAAGCGAAGGGCCTGTGGTGGCGGCCTCGGATTATGTCCGGGCGGTGCCGCTGGCCATCTCTCCTTGGACGCCTAAGCCGTATGTCGTGCTGGGGACTGATGGTTTTGGCCGAAGCGAGGCCCGGGAGCAACTACGCCGCTTCTTCGAAGTGGATGCCGAGAATGTGGCCCTGGCCGCCTTGTCCGCCCTGGCCCAACAAGGAAAATATCCCCAAAAAGACCTCCCCAAAGCCATCAAAAAACTCGGTTTGGACCCCAATCATCCGAATCCTGTCTTGGTCTAAGAAGAATGGGAGAACTATGGCGATTGACTTCGTGCTTCCCGAATTAGGCGAAAACATCGAGTCGGCCGATGTGGTCAATGTATTGGTCTCCGAAGGCGACCAGATACAGGCCAACCAAAGCGTCGTGGAACTAGAGACCGACAAGGCCGTTGTCGAAATCCCTTGCCCCCATGCGGGCCGGATCAGCAAGGTCCACGTGCGCAAAGGGCAAAAGGTGAAAGTGGGACAGCCGCTGGTTGCCATCGAAACGGAGGCGGACGCCGGCCCAGCACCATCGGCGCCGATCGCCGCCCAAGCCGCGGCCACACCTGCTGGAACTGCCACGCCGCCTGAGGCTTCCTGTCCGTTGGCCCAGGCCGCCACCGCGGCTTCTTCCGCTGCCGTTGCCGAATCGCTCATTCCGGCGGGTCCGGCGGCCCGGCGATTGGCCAGAGAACTGGGCGTCGATCTTCGCACCGTGCAAGGGACCGGCCCTCGCGGACGCATCCGGCCGGAAGACGTACAGGCGGCGGCCGCCCGATTGCCGTCGGCGTCGGCAGGCGGTGCGCCGTCGGCCCCTGCTGCCGCCGCCGGTCCGTCTTCGCCTGGCCCAGCCAAAATGCCGACAGGGCCAGAGTTGGTCCAACCGTGGGCGCCGGTGGTTCCGCCTGGATCGCCGGGAACCGACGCTTGGGGGCCAATCCGTCGAGAACCCATGCCCCGCATCCGCCGCACCATCGCCGCCCAAATGGTCCGCTCCGCCTCGACCATCCCGCATGTTACCAATTTCGACGACGCCGATATCACCGAGCTGGAGGCCCTGCGCAAAAGCATCCCCCCGGGGTTTTTAGGCCCGGAGGTAAAGCTGACCCTGATGCCATTTCTGATGAAAGCGGTGGCCCTGGCCCTACGCAGGAATCCGGCGCTAAACGCTTCGTTGGACATGCAGCCGGATAATGAACAAATTATTTATAAGGAATATGTAAATATCGGTGTGGCCGTCGATACGCCGCGCGGCCTGGTCGTGCCGGTGGTGCGGAATGTGGATCGGATGACCATTCCGGAGATAGCCCGAGCCGTGGCCGAGGTGGCCCAGCGGGCACGCACCGCCCAGTTTGCCATCGAAGAAACCCGCGGCGGCACCTTTACCATCAGTAACCTAGGCGCTGTCGGCGGCACGTACAGCACCCCCATTATCAACTTCCCGGAAGTGGCGATTTTACTGGCAGGCCGATCCCGTTGGATGCCCGTGGTTCGGGGCGAACAGATAGAAAAACGGCTAATGCTGCCTTTGAGCCTTTCCTACGACCATCGGCTGGTCGATGGGGCCACGGCCGCCCGGTTCCTCGCCGAAGTGATCGACTGGATCCAAAACCCCGGTAAACTGCTGCTGATGGGATAAATGAGGGTGGGGCCTCGCCCACTCAGAGGAAGGTTGCCATAAAAGGCAGATCGCAGAGGACGATTGGCGTTCGGCCTACCAGTCTTGCTGGAGCATGAGGGAGACGATCCGCTCGGCGGCCTGGCCGTCGCCGTAGGGGTTCCGCTCGATCTGGCAAGCGGCGTATTCTTTTGGGTCCAGCAGGAGCCGACGGGCTTCGCCAACGATCTTTTCAGCCGATGCGCCCACCAACCGGGCGGCCCCGGCTTCGACCGCCTCCGGACGCTCGGTCGTCTCCCGCATGACCAAGACGGGCTTTCGCAAACTGGGCGCTTCCTCCTGCACGCCCCCAGAATCGGTCAAAATCAGATACGCTCGGTCCATCAGCCAGACAAACTCCGGATACGCCGCCGGCGGTGCAAGATGCACATTCCGAATACCCTGGAGCCGTTGATAAACCGGACCTTGCACATTGGGATTCAAATGAACAGGATACAAAAATATGTGATCCGGAAACTCCCGGGCCAACTGGGCGATCGCCCGGCAGATATTGGCCAAGCCCTGGCCAAAACTCTCGCGCCGATGCCCGGTAATCAGCACCAGACGCCGATCGCCGAGCATGGGATATTTGGCCTGCCAATAGGAGCAGCGGGCCCGTTCTCGCTCTAAAGTGTATAAAAGAGCGTCGATCACCGTGTTGCCGGTTACATGGACCTGCTGCGGCAGAGCGCCTTCGGCCAGCAGGGCCTCGGCTGCCCGCTGGGTCGGCGCACAATAAAGGGCGGTTACCAGGTCGGCCACCCGGCGGTTCATCTCCTCCGGCCAAGGAGCCAAGAGGTTGCCCGTCCGAAGCCCCGCCTCCACATGCACGACCGGCGTCCGGCGGT